>CAZIHO010000209.1:0-2503 GCA_964538875.1 uncultured Chromatiaceae bacterium | reverse complement strand
AAGGACTCTAGTACCCCCTAAACAGGGGAGCAAGGTGGCGGCGTTGGACGCTTACAGACAGGCCACCGCCACCCGCGCCTTGAAGTCCGGTGAATGCCGGCAGTGGGTCCGCTTCTTACCCAAACCCTTGGCTACCCAACTCGAACTCATCCTGTCCTGCTCCCGTTGCCTGGACACGAATTTTTCCGCGTTTTGGTATCAGCAACAAGGTGGGAGGGTTGGACGCTTACCGTCAAAGAAGCTCATCTGGCCCATCGTCCTCGGTCTCCAGGTCCTCAGCCGTTAGGCTTGCCATTCTACCTGCATCGCAGCACGGGGACTCGATTTTTCAAGGTGCCCTTAACTTGGTGCCATTCTGGTCAGAGCCCTTTTTCTCAAGCCCGCGTAGGGCGGAACCATGGACGGGTACCGCCGAATGTCTGCGGACATTCCGAACTACGGGGAGCCCTGTCGGGTGCGCACTGCGCACCTTTTCTGGCTCCCACCCTCCGGGTGGCGGCCAGGGCCGATGCTCCAGCGGCGCCTGACTTGACGAAAGCCACCCACGCCAAAGGTTGATCCCCCATGGGCAGCCGGGTTGGGTTGGGTATTCCGCTCGTCGCTCACGCGCAACGTGATGCGCTCTTAATAGCAGGCATGAGGCCCAGGTGCTCAACCAAGGGCAGCAAGCCAGGTAGGGTACGAGACCGTGAAAGAACCCACCCTTATGCGATGGGATTCTGGTATAATTAAAATCTCTATCTCGTTGAATAAAAACAACAAAAGATGCCGAGAACCTACAAAGCCGGGCAGCCTCGCGGGCAGGGGATGCTGCTACTGCCGCGTATTGACGACTACATTGCCCCGGGCAACCCCGTCCGCACCATCGATGCCTATGTGGAATCGCTGGACCTTGGCGTGCTCGGCTTCGGAAACACCCCCCCGGCTCCGGTTCCGGGCAGCCGCCGTTTCCGCCGGCGGCGTTGCTCAAGCTCTACCTGTACGGCTACCTGAACCGCGTTCACTCCAGTCGCCGCCTGGAGCGCGAGGCGCTGCGCAACCTGGAAGCCATCTGGCTGGTCCAGGGCCTGAGGCCCGGCTACAAGACCCTCGCCAACTTCCGCAAGGACAACAGCCTGGCGCTGAAGGCCGCCAACCGGGATTTCATCTTGCTGTGCAAGGACCTGTCGCTGTTCGGTAGCGAGGAGGTGGCCGTGGACGGCAGCTTCTTCAAGGCCGACGCCAGTACCGACGGTGTCTTCACCGCCAAGAAGCTCGACAACCAGCTCGCGGCCTTGGAGAAAAAGATCGATGTCTACCAAAGCCGACTCGCCGGGCAGGATGCCCAAGACGACCGGGCAGGTCTCGGCAGCCTCGTGGAGGACGGCGAGTTGGCCGACAAGCTCGCCCGCCTCAAGGAACGGCAGGCCGAGAAGCAGTCCCTACGGAACCGGCTAAAGCAGTCGTCGGATGGCCAGCTCTCTACGGTCGACCCGGATGCCCGGCTGCTCAGCAAGCAGGGCAAGACGACGGCGGGCTACAACGTGCAGATTGCCGTCGATGCGAAACATAAGCTCATCGTCGCCAACGACGCCACCCAGGACGGCAACGACCGCCAACAGCTCGTGCCCATGCTGGAAAAGGCCCAAGACATCTTGCAATCCGAACACCGGGTCGGGTGGCCGACACCGGCTACCACAGCGGCGAACAAATCCGGCAAGCCGAGGCAAAGGGCTTCGAAGTCTACGTGCCTGAGCCCAAGACCCCCACCGCAGCGGCAAAGGATGGGCGCTTTACCCGCGATCAATTTCGCTACGACGAGGCGGTAGACCGCTACCTCTGCCCCCACGGCGACGCGCTGGAAGCCTGCGGCAAGCCCCAGGAACGGGGCGGCAAGCGTGTTCAAGCCTACCAATCCAAAGTCACCGCCTGCGCCGCCTGTCCGCTGCGCGCACAGTGCCTGGCGGAAAAAGCCATCTACAAAAAGCTCGAACGCTCGAACGCTCGAACGCTGGAACCAGGAAGGCGCCGTCGAGCGGCACCGCCTACGGATAGCCCAGGCGGGCGGCCGCATGAAGACGCGCGGTCAGCTCGCCGAACACCCCTTCGGCACGCTCAAGCACCGCGCCGGGATGCACCATTTCCTGATGCGCGGGCTGGAACAATGTCGAGGCGAACTCAGCCTGATGGTGCTGGGCTACCACTTCACGCGGGTGCTCAACATTCTAGGATTTGAAGCGCTTAGGGATTATTGCGCCCGGCGGCCGGGAAATCCGGCCAAAAGGGTTCAATATGCCTAAAAGCGAGGCACAAGACGGCCTTTTTACATGTTCATTCGGCCATTTCCGCCTGGATTGGTTTTGAAAGCACGATCAAGGGATTGATGGGAATACCCGACTGGGTTCTTTCACAGTCTCGCACCCTACCATGGGGTGTTTGGGCGGATTGGCGGATTATTTTCTGGCTCCCACCCTCCGAGACTGCGCACCTATTGGGCACCTTGAAAAATCGAGTCCCCGTGCTG
>CAZIHO010000208.1:0-2651 GCA_964538875.1 uncultured Chromatiaceae bacterium | reverse complement strand
CGGAAGCAGCGTACTATGCGCAAGTTACCGAGTTCGACCTGGCGGCGTGACTCATACCACCGAGCCTCCGAGATTTCCGGGGCGGTTCAGTCATGATGGCGCGACAGTTTGCCGCAAATCAAGACACCGGGTACATCGAGAATTATTCCCGGTATAGGCGGGAATAATTGCTGTGTCATCCATCGCTCCCTGAAGGATACTCATTTATCACGTGCGTGGTTTTAGCGAGCACGCGTGGATTGCAATGATTACTGGTGGGCGGTTTATCTTCAAGACCGAGAGCGACGCAAACAACAAGCTCTGGCGCGGCGCCTTCAATATCGTGCTGGCCTATGCGTTTTTCGCCGGGCTGTGGATTCTGTTGTCCGACAAGGCAATGGGCCTGCTGTTCAGCGCTCAGGTCGCGCTCGTGCAGGCCAGCATGGCCAAAGGTTGGTTCTTCGTCGCCGTCACCTCCCTGCTGCTTTACATCCTGGTACGGCGGCTCGTCGGCCGTATCGAGGCCGCCCACCGGCGCGAGTTTGAAGCGCTGGCGGAGCAGCGCGAGAGCGAACGGCGTTTCCACACACTGTTCGACAAGTCGCCGTTCGGCATCAATATCGTCAGCCCGGACGGCGTGCCCCTCATCGACAACCAGGCCCTGCGCGACCTGCTCGGCTACAGCGAGGAGGAGATGCGCGCCGGCCATTTCAAGAGCTGGACCCACCCCGACGACGTGGCGCCCAGCCTTGAACTGGTGCGCCGCCTGAAAGCCGGCGAGGCCGACCACCTCAGCATGGACAAGCGTTACCGGCGCAAGGACGGCGGCATCGTCTGGGCCCATACCACGGTGATGGCCGTGCGCGACGCGGATGGTGTGCTGGAGTATTTCCTCACCATGGTGCATGACATCACCGATAGCAAGCGGGCCGCGGAAGAAATGCGGGCGCGCAATGAGGAACTCGAGCGCTTCAACCGCGCCAGCATCGGTCGCGAACTGAATATGATCGAACTCAAGAAGCAGGTCAATGCACTGGCGCAGGAACTCGGCCGCGTGCCGCCCTATCGCAGCATGGACGAGATTACCGCGCCGCTCGCGCCCATAGGCAGCACGACAGGCCAGCCATGACCCTGTTCGACATCCGCAGCCTCAGCCTGCTCACCCTCTTCAGCAGCCTGCTGCTGGCGGCGGCGATGCTCCTGATAGGGCGCATCTACCGCGACACGCCCGCCATCCGCCTCTGGAAACTCGGCGCCGCGCAGGCCAGCACCGGTTTCCTGTTGATCGCCCTGCGCAACCTGCTGCCGGAAGCGGCCAGCGTCGTCCTCGCCAACACGCTGCTCGCCACCGGCCTGGCCTGGCTGCTGTTCGGCCTGCGCATTGCGCTCGGCCTGCCGCGCGGCCCGCGCTGGGATGTCGCCGCCGCCGCGGTGATCGTGCCGAGCTTCGCCTATTTCAGCCTCGTCGCGCCCGATCTCGCTGCGCGCATCTTGATCATCTCGGCCGTTTTGTCCGTCATCGGCCTGGCGGCGACCTGGCTGCTGCTGATCGCGCCGGCGGCGCGGCAGGACGCCGACCGCCCCGTCCTCGTCGTGCTCGGCCTGGCCTGGCTCACCTTCACGCTGATCGGACTGCTGCGCATCGTCCTCACCGCGCTCGCCCCGACGGGCGGCGACTTCATGGTCGTGACGGAACCGATCCATAAGCTCGCCTTCGTCGCCTTCCTGCAGCTCGACATCGTGCTGACCTTCGGCCTGGCCTACCTCGTCACGGTGCGCACCCAGCGCGCGCTGCGCGAACGCGACCGCAAGCTGGAAGCGATCGTCGGCAATTCGCCGTCCGCACTGTCGCTCAAGACGCCGGACGGCCGTTACGCGCTCGCCAACCCGAACCTGCAGCGCATCCACCACTGCAGCGAGGCCAACATCGTCGGCAAGACCGATTTCGACCTCTACCCGGAACCCGTCGCGCGCCGCTTCCGGGCCAACGACGCGCAGGTCATGGCCGCGCGGGCGCGCTGCGCCTTCGAGGAAATCATCCCGGTCGACGGTGTGGAGCGCAGCTTCACGTCGTTCATGTTCCCGATTTTCGACGCGCAGGGCGGCATCGAATACATCTGCCGCATTGCACTCGACATCACCGATCGGAAGCGCACCGAGGCCGAGCTGGCCGCTGCGAATGCGCGCCAACTCGCGGAACAGCAGCAGGCCCGCCTCGCCACGCTGGGCATGATGGAAGATGCGCTGGCCGCGCGCGACGCGGCCGAGAAGATCGCGGTGGCCTTGCGCGCGAGCGAGGCACGCTTCCACGACATCGTGAACGCCTCGGCCGACTGGGTCTGGGAAGTCGATGCCACGGGCCGCTATACCTATGCCTCCGAGAGCGTGGAGCAGTTGCTTGGCTACACCCCGGCGGAGGTGATCGGCAAGACGCCCTTCGACTTCATGCCGCCGGCGGAGGCGGCGCGGGTCGGCGCAGAATTCGCCGCCCTCGTTGCGCGCAAGGCACCCTTCCGCGACCTCGACAACATCAATGTGCACAAGGACGGCAGCCTGCGCCACGTATGGACCAACGGCATGCCCATGCTGGCGGAAGATGGCGCCCTGCTCGGCTACCGCGGGCTGGACCGCGACATCACCGAAAGGAAACTGGCCGAGCAGCGCTTGCGCGA
>CAZIHO010000207.1:0-2695 GCA_964538875.1 uncultured Chromatiaceae bacterium | reverse complement strand
CACAACCACTACACACAGCACCGCGAAGATCGCCGCAGCAGCCATCGCATCAGCGCGATTGCTTGACCAACTGGCGGTCAGTGCTACGATTTGTAGGGCTAGTACGATGTGTTTCATGTCGGACTCCGGTTGATTAGATTTCTGTGATCGTTTCAATATCAAGTTTGAACATCGGCCAATCTCCGGCCGTATATCCATCTCTTCGCTTCATGTACCGCCGTCCGTCTTTGCTAATCCACATGGTTTTGGTTTCACGCAGAAGCACCTTGCGCCGGTAGTTCTTTGTAGTCCGTGCATCTACTCCGACTTCGTATGCTGTATGTGTGAAATACACTTTCATCTCCAGTTGCTAATCTCTAATAATCCGTTTGACTTTTAGTGCACCACTGCGGCTGCATCGAACTTGTGTAGCTAGAGTCTCTGCCCGGCATTACCGGATGCGGCTGGTGGTTTGCTGCGAATAAATCAAAGCCCTATGTTCGAGTTGCCCACCGCCTGTTCGCGGCTGCATTGACTCCGGCCAGATGCCTTGATGCGGGCTTTGATTTACTTGCTGCGCTGCTGGCGAAGTTGATAAGTCGCCGGATGCGGATATTTGATCTGCGAGACAAACTCGACCGCCCGCATTGCCTGTTCCATGCGCCTGGCTTGTGCTGCGCGTTCATTTGCATCAGCCAGTGCTTCCAGTGATTTCAGTTCTTCTAGTTGCTTGTCGGTCATCTCGTTCTCCGCTTGTTGTTGTGTTCCGATGACCCTAATGTAAGGTAGGGCTAAGTTAGTGTCAAGGGGTATTGTTGAAATATTTTATTTTTTTGTTATCATGCTCCACATGCCGCCTGGTAAGCGGTGTAGTCAATCGGCAGAGGTCAGAGAAAGTCTGCCCCATGCTTCAGTTTCCGATTGGCTGAAGTGTGACCAAGCTGCCAAGTGCTACAGAAAATACTAAAGCCCCTGTCAGCCAAAAGCTCTCAGGGGCTTTTTCTTGGTTACGCTACCTGGCGCAGATTAGGGAAGCGATAAGCAGCCGAGCGACTGTGCTAGATGGGCCGCAAGAACGAGGACGGGCGGCAGCGTGGGCGAATGTTAGAGCGCGTTCGGGATGTGCAAAGTAGATTGCCGGTGGCCCGGCCAATGTTCAAGCATGAACAGATCAACCAAGCATCGTAAGTCTGACATTGCCGAAGCGACGAACGGCTCCGAAGGCCAAAGTCACGAAAGGTTAGCGAATCCTTCAACCACTGAAGGGATGGGATGAGCTTTGCCTTTCGCTCTGAACCCACCAAAGGCCAAGGTACTAAAGTAAGTAAGTAGCTGGCCGGCAAACCGCACAATTCCTCGTAAGCACAAAAATTTCCATAATTTCTATTGCTAATTTCTTAACCCTGCCTTAGACTTTTTCGCATGACACCTAACGACCTCCTAGAATACTATGGCACGAAGGCTGAAATCGCCCGGGCCATAGGCGTGAAGCAACCTTCAATCACCGAATGGTTTAACGGTGGCGAGGTTCCTGAAGATCGCCAGTACCAGATCGAGCTTGCGACAAATGGCGCGTTGAGAGCGTCGAAGCCTGCTGATAGGCGTTTGTACACAGGTGGTGTAGCATGATGTTGTCTCCCTCCGACCTCTGCCCAGGCAGAGTTTATCCAGCCTTGAGCTTCGGCTCGGCTGGAATTTTTTTGTCCTGACGCCATGACCAACGTAATCATCCTCAAATCAATCGGAATCGGAATGGTGGCGCTTGGCTATGCGTGGCTAATCGTTCTGCTGGCTAGGCGCTGGAAATGATCTACCTACTCGCATGGCTGGCTATCTCTGCACTGTTCTGCCAGTTCGTCTGTCCGCGACTCTTTCAACACACGGATAACCAATGATTCACTATCACGGTCTTCCAATAACGCCAGCAACGGCAGCTCTGGCAGCAATTAGCGGCGGTCATGCGTTTGTATCGTTTCGTTATCCAGATCAACTTGGGTTGGCGCTTGATGTTTGCCAGAGTTTTGCTGTTGATAACGGCGCGTTTTCCGCGTGGAAAAGCGGAAATCCAGTAACCAACTGGTCAAGGTATTACGCATGGGTTGCTGAAATACATCGCTACCCTTCATTCGACTTTGCAGTAATACCGGACGTGATTGATGGCGATGAACAAGCCAATGATGCACTGTTGGCTGAATGGCCTTGGAGGGGAACGGCAAAGGATGGCGGGGTTGGAGCGCCAGTTTGGCACATGCACGAATCTATTGATCGGCTCCAGCGTATTGCGACTGAATGGCCGCGCATCTGTATCGGAAGTAGCGGCAAATTCGCGTTCGTCGGAGACGCTAAATGGTGGGGTCGAATGGCCGAAGCAATGAATGCCATTTGCGACAAAAACGGCAATCCTATTTGCAAACTGCACGGATTGCGCATGTTGAATCCAGAGGTCTTTTCTCGCCTTCCACTCAGCAGCGCAGACAGCACAAATATTGCCCAAAACATCGGCATTGATTCCGCATGGCGCGGCACCTACACGCCGCCAAGCAAGGAATGCAGGGCATTGGTCATGCGTGAGCGCATTGAATCAAATCAAGCGATTACGTTTTGGAATTCTCAGCCGGTTCAAATGGAAATCGCAGCATGACCTACTCAGCCGAACCTGGACACGTCGAGTCATTCCGCGACGCTACAGACAATCACGAAAAGATGCGCGGCTCAA
>CAZIHO010000206.1:1554-2864 GCA_964538875.1 uncultured Chromatiaceae bacterium | reverse complement strand
GTCGTCGTGCCGTCGCTCGAACTGCGCGACCGCTCATTCAATCCGCGCCTGTCCAAGATGATCGGCGAGAATCCGCCGCTCGCCGATCTGGTCAGCCGGGCCTCGCGCAGCAGCGCCAACCGGGCCGACATCCTCGAGTACGGCGCCAACGCCCGGATCATCAAGGCGGGAGCAAACAGCGCCGACTCGCTGCGCTCCGACCACTTGCCCTACGTGATCTGCGACGAGGTGGACGCCTACAAGTGGGACGTCGGTGGCGAGGGCGACCCGATGACGCTGATCGAGAACCGGCAACGCACCTTCTCGCGCGCGAAGACCTTTCTCGTCTCGACGCCGACCAATGCCGACGAGAGCCGCATCGACCAGGCGTATCAGCGCAGCGACCGCCGCCGCTATCACGTCCCTTGCCCGCACTGCGGCGACTTCCATCACCTCAAATTCAGCAATCTCAAGTACCGCACCGAGGTGGCCGAGTCGCCCACGCCGGGCGCCGCTGAAGCCAAGGTCGTCGTCGACGCCTGGTACGTCTGCGAATCCTGCGGAGCGGAGATCCTTGAAGGCGATAAGCCGACCCTGCTGGCGCGCGGCCGGTGGATCGCCGAGCGCCAGCGCGTCAAGCTGGTGCGCGGCTATCACATCAACTCGCTCTATGCCCCGATCGGCCTCGGGCTGGGCTGGCGCCAGATCGCGCAGAAGTGGGTGGACGTGCAGGGCGACACCGCCGCTCTGAAGGCTTTCGTGAACACGTACCTGGGCGAAGTCTGGCGAGAAGAAGGCGATGGCGCCGACGCGGCCAGCGTGCTTGCGCGCGTCGAGCCCTACACCCTCGACACGCTGCGCGCCGCCCGCAAGGTCCGCCGGCTTACCGCCGGCGTCGACGTTCAGAAAGATCGCCTTGAATGCTCGCTGGCGGCCTGGGGCGACGGCGAGGAAGGATGGCTACTCGATCACCAGATATTCCCCGGCGACACGGCCACGCCAGGCCCGTGGGACGACCTTGACGAGTACCTGCGCGACGCGCGCGTCGTCATGGTGTGCGTCGACGCGGGCTACAACACCTCGATGGCCATGGCGTTCTGCTCCGGCAAGAGGTGGGCCTTGCCGACCAAGGGCGTTACCGGCATGGGCAGGCCGCTCATCGAGGACGAGCGCCGCCGCAAGATGCGCCTGCGCGTGCGCCGCAAGAAGGGGCAGCCAATCGAGCCGCTCGGCGTCGATCAAGCCAAGTCGCTGATCTATGCCCGCCTCAAGCTGCCGACGCCTGGCCCTGGCTACCTGCACTTTCCGGCCGACCCAGCCTTCGACGACGA
>CAZIHO010000206.1:0-1454 GCA_964538875.1 uncultured Chromatiaceae bacterium | reverse complement strand
GAGCACGGGGCGACGCGAATCTACATCGCCGCCCACACCAAGCGCCGACTGCTGCGCGAGATTGCCGCGCCGGCGGCTGAAGAAGACGCCGCCGCCCTGGCCCTGCGCCTTGGCGTCAGCGTGCGACGCGTGCAGCAATTGCGGCAACTGTGCAAATGACCGACCCAAAGGATTCCCCCATGACTCGACCCACCGAAACAGACCCAGCCCGCATCAAGCGCCTTGCTGAAAAGCTCGCTACCATGGCCTTTGCCATGGAATCCGGAGGAGGCGAAGCCGCCACGCTGTTTCTCGCCGCCGAAACGCTCGACGCGCTCGACGGCGCCCTGCGCAAAGAGCGCGAGACATCGATGTGGCTCGACTCCGCCATGCACGACATCGCCGCCCTGCTCGGCGGCGGACAAGTCAGCCCCTACGAGCGCACCGACGACCCGATTGCCCTGGCGCGCAGCAAAGCGGGGTATGCTTGCCTGGCGGTGGATCGCGTGAATTTCCGGAAGCAGAAATGATGTCGACACGATTTGACACCATCAAGCGGATTGCGCTGCAAGGAATGAGCGTGCGAGACTTCCTCGCCATCCCGTGCGACGTCTCGACGGGAGACTGCAGCATGGCGCAGCGATGCGGCGAAAGCAATCCGGAAGCCGTCGAGCGAGCAAGACGAGCGCGAGCCAGAGCGGCCGCCGATCACGCGCGGATGCTCGACCGCCTACAACTGGCGCGCCAAGCCGTCTGCGGCGCGCATGACCTGGACACCCTGCGGGCCGCGCTGAATCGCTTCCACACTGGCGGAGACGACGATCTGTCTCTCCACATTCGGCACATGCTGAAAATGGTCGACCGGACGACATAGCCAGACCACAGCGAAATTTTGGGCTATGCATTGATGAGGAAAAGGAACAGAAAATGAGCGGAAAAAGCTGCGTAGGGTGCAAATTTTTGTACACGGTTGGAACAGGGTACAGCAATTGGACACACCTGGACGACGAGGTGAACTGTGCAAAGGACAGAAACCAAAACTTGCCGGCGGATGAGCCGGATGATTGGGACGAAGCCAATGATAACTGGCCAATGACAAAAAATGCGCGATGTGAGCTTTACAGCCCTGGGGTAAAAGTGGCGCTTGATGTCGACGGCGTCGATGGTCCGGCTGATCAAACATGCGACGAAGAAGCCATCACAGCTATTTGTGCACATAGCGGAAGAGAACCGCATGGAGATGCATAACGAACAAGTAAGTGGTGAGCGCACGCCAGCCGCGTAGCGAAATTTCTTGCCTATTCTCGCCGCCCTGGGTCCGCCACCATGCTGACCCATGACCCTGGCCATTCCCGACACCGAGCCGCTTTCGATCCGCGCCGGAGACTCCCTTACCTGGTCGCGCTCGCTCCCCGAGTATTCCGCCGCTGACGGCTGGACGCTCAAATACCGCATTCTCTGGACGACGGGCAGCA
>CAZIHO010000205.1:0-3042 GCA_964538875.1 uncultured Chromatiaceae bacterium | reverse complement strand
CCCCATCCATGAGGAAGCCCTGTTCGGGCCAGAACAATAACCGGGATGTTGAGAGGGTCATGGGGATACCGGGGCACCCCGCTGTCCGTGAATCAGACTCTTCTGTTGCCAGTCCACCGGGTGGACGGCTAGTCCGGTTCCGGGTACCTGCCCATGAGTCTGGGTGGGATCCGGCTGTTGCCATCTGAGGGAGGATTGACCAGCCATGAGTTCTTCGATGATGGGGGCCGTGCGGGAGCTGCTGCATGAGGCGGGGCGGGATCTGGCCCCCACCCTGGTGGTGGTGGTCATCTTCCAGGCATTTTTCATTCAAAGAATGCCGGATAGTCCCCTGGCGTTGGCGGGCGGCTTCGCGGTGGTATTGCTGGGCCTGGCCCTGTTCGTCAAGGGGTTGGATGTGGCCATCTTTCCCACTGGCGAGGCGATGGCCTACGACTATGCCCGCAAGGGGTCGTTTCCCTGGCTGATGCTGTTCGCCTTTGCCATTAGTTTCGCGTCCGTGGCTGCCGAGCCAGCCCTGATGGCGGTCGCCTACAAGGCGGAGGCGGTGTCCGGAGGCAGCATGAGCGCCCTCACGCTGCGTTTGGTGGCGGCCCTCGGCGTGGGGCTGGCGGTGGTGGTGGGCATTTGGCGCATCGTGCGCGGGCATTCCATCGCTCTGTATCTGGTGCCTGGGTATCTGCTGGTGGTGCTGGCCACCAGCTTCGCGCCTTCCCAACTGGTGGGTCTGGCGTTTGATTCCGGTGGCGTGGTCGCTTCCACGGTCACCGCGCCCCTGTTGACCGCCCTGGGCGTGGGTCTGGCCATGACCATCCGGGGCCGCAATCCGATGCTGGACGGATTCGGGCTGATCGCGTTCGGCGCGCTGGCGCCCATGATTATCATCCAGATCTACGGCATTCTATTTTTTGTTCCCCCCGAGCAGGGCGCCGCCCTGGTGTTGATGCCCACGGACGATCAGCACCAATACGGCTTGGCCGCCATGGTGGGAGATTTTTTAGCCATGGTGGGCAACCTGGTGCCCATCATCGTCGTGGTGCTGGTATCCAGCTTTGTCATCCTGCGCCGCCCCCTGGCCAATCCCAAAGGGCTGGCGCTGGGTATGCTCTTGGTGGCCCTGGGCCTCTATATGTTTGACGAGGGGCTCCAGGTGGGGCTGTTTCCCCTGGGCGACGAGATGACCGTGGGCCTGATGCGGGATGGGGTGCCCATGTGGGTGCTGTACCTGTATGGATTCTTGATCGGCTTTGCCACCACCATGGCGGAACCGGCCCTCATCGCCCTGTCCATCAAGGCAGACAAGGTCAGTGTCGGCCGCCTCCAGGGCATGTGGCTGCGTTCCCTAGTGTCCCTGGGGGTCGGCATTGGCATTGTGGCCGGCTGTATGCGCATCATCGAGGGAACTCCGATCGCCTACTGGCTGATTCCCGGTTATCTGCTGGTCATCTCCCTCATCAAGTTCGCGCCCCGCTTCATCGTCCCCATCGCCTTCGACTGCGGCGGCGTCACCACCTCCACGGTGACGGTGCCCCTGGTCACGGCCCTGGGGGTCGGCCTGGCGGAACGGACGCCGGGCCGGGATCCCATGATCGACGGCTTTGGCCTGATTGCCTTCGCGTCCCTGACGCCCATGATTATCGTCATGGCCTATGGCATTCTGGCCAACTGGTGGTTGAGTAGGCCCAAGCCGGCCTGAACGAGTTGGGCCGAGTCGCCCAGTCAAGCATTTCCAGCAAACTTCGGACTATGACGAGATTCAAGCACAGCTTCCTGGTTGTCCTGGTGTCGCTGGTGGCGGCTTGGGCGGTGGATGGCGCCGATACTCCGCCGGCCGTCGAGCCGGAAATCGGCTCGGTGGTGGATCGTTACAACGGGGTGGAGGTGTTCTTCAACGGCGCCATCAGCCATTCCGCCGGCCGCAATCTCAGCGCCGATCATTACAACATTGGCATTCGCTATCAGTGCGTGGAATTCGTCAAGCGCTACTATTTCCAAAAGTTGGGCCACAAAATGCCGGATGCCTACGGCCACGCCAAGGATTTCTTCGATGTGCGGGTTCCGGATGGGGCCCTGAATCCGAGTCGCGGCCTGCTTCAGTTCACCAATCCCAGCGCCACCAAGCCCCAGGAGGAGGACATCATCGTCCTGGCGCCCACCGGTCAGAATCCCTACGGCCATATCGCCATCATCGCTGCGGTGGCGGAGGACGAAATCGAAATCGTGCAGCAGAATCCAGGTCCTGAGGTGCCATCCCGGGTGAAGTATCCCTATTCCAAGGACGACGGCCGCTACCAGATCCAAAACCAGCGGGTGTTGGGATACCTGCGTAAACTGAATTAGGGGACCGGCCGCCGGCCGGGTCGCGGCACCCGCCGTCCGGGTGGCTTTGGTCCTGTTCAACCTTGCCGGAGGTTCCATCATGGGGGTCAACCAAACCCATATCGACCAGTTGCGGGACGAGGGCTATTTCCTGCTGGAAGGGGTGATTTCCGGCCAAGACTTAGCGGGGCTGCGGGCTGAATGCCAGACCAGCCTGGAGTTGCAGCGGGCCGACATGGAGCGGGTCGGGGCCGAAACCCTGGGGCTGTCCCACAAGGACAAGCGCTATTCCCTGCCCTGTTGGCATGATCGAAGCCCGGCGTTGGCCAGCTTCTTGTTCGGCGATATGGCGTTGGACATCGTCGCGGCGGCGTTGGGCAGCGAGGCTTACCTGTTTCTGGAACTGTTCGTGGTCAAGTGGCCGAAGACCGGAATTCCCTTTGCCTGGCACCAGGATTCGGGCTATCTGCTGGGGCATCCCCATCGGCCCTACGTGAGCCTTTGGTGCACCCTGGATGACATGAGCGAGGCGAACGGGACCCTCCACCTATTGCCCTTTAGCCGGGCCGGCACCCGGCAGGTGGTGGAACATACCAAGGAGAAGGGCACCAATGACCTGGTGGGTTACCGGGGCGACGATCCGGGTGTGGCGATCCGGGCGCCCCAGGGCAGTATCCTGGTCATGTCCAGCACCCTATTGCACCGCAGCGGCGCCAATGTCAC
>CAZIHO010000204.1:0-3106 GCA_964538875.1 uncultured Chromatiaceae bacterium | reverse complement strand
ACCCAAGCCTGGGCGCGGTCGACATAGCCTTCGTTGGCGAGATGGATCCCCGCTACACCGGCTGCCACCACCATCGCCACGCCAATCAGCTCCAGGCTGACTGGGCCGACCCAGTCCACGGCCTGGCCAGACAGCAACCCTAGGAAATCGTTGGAAGTTGGGTCTTCCGACTGAGCGGGAATTCCCAATTGGCGACGCGCCCCTAGACCACCTTCCCATGGCAGTATTTGTATTTCTTGCCAGACCCACAGGGGCAGGGTTCGTTGCGGCCCACCTTACGATCGGAACGCACGTAAGGGCGATGTTCCTCCCCATCCGGGGCGGATCCCGCCGGCAAGGGGGACGGCTCTTCCTGACCTCCAAATCCGCCGAATTCCTCATGGCGGAATTCGAACGTCTGGGGCGGCGGAGGCGGCGGCTCATAGGCCACGTCCTCGGGGGCCTGCACCCGTACCTTGGATAACACGCCGATGACCTCGTGCTTGATGGAATCCAGCATGCGGCTGAACATTTCGAACGCTTCCCGCTTGTACTCCTGCTTGGGGTTGCGCTGGGCGTAACCGCGCAGGTGGATGCCTTGGCGCAAATAGTCCATGGCCGCCAGGTGTTCCTTCCAATGGGTGTCCAGGGTTTGCAGCATGACGGCCTTTTCAAACTGGCGCAGGTTGGCGGCCCCCACCTGTTCCGCCTTTTCCTGGTATTCGCTGGACAACATGTCCAGGATGCGCTGGCGCAAGGTTTCCTCGTGGAGGTCGTCATCCGCTTCCAGCCATTGGTGGATCGGCCAGTCGCCGCCCACTGCCTCGCCGAGCGCCTCTTCCAACCCCTTGATATTCCATTGGTCATCCATGCTGCCCGGTGGGATCTGGAGATCGATGATGCCCTTCAGCATATCGGCGCGCATGGCGTCGATGGTGGCGGAAATGTCATCCAGGTCCATGAGTTCATTGCGCTGCTGGTAGACGACCTTGCGTTGATCGTTGGCCACGTCGTCAAACTCTAGCAACTGCTTGCGGATGTCGAAGTTGCGGCCTTCTACCTTGCGCTGGGCGTTTTCGATGGCCTTGGTGACCCAGGGATGCTCGATGGCCTCGCCTTCCTGCATGCCCAGCTTTTGCATGAAGCCGGACACCTTTTCCGAGGCGAAAATGCGCATCAGGTTATCTTCCAGGGACAGGTAGAAACGGCTGGAACCTGGATCTCCCTGACGGCCGGAGCGGCCCCGCAATTGGTTGTCGATACGGCGGGATTCGTGGCGCTCGGTGCCGATCACGTGCAGGCCACCGGCCTGCAAAACCTGCTGGTGACGGGCACGCCAGTCCGCCTTGTGGGCTTCCACTTCCTGGGGCGATGCCTCCGGACCCAGGTCCATCAATTCCGACTCCAGACTGCCGCCGAGCACGATGTCGGTGCCCCGGCCGGCCATGTTGGTGGCGATGGTGATGGCGCCGGGGCGGCCCGCCTCAGCCACGATCTTGGCCTCCCGTTCGTGGTGCTTGGCGTTCAACACCTGGTGAGGAACATTCTCCGCCTTGAGCAGTGCGGACAGGTGCTCGGACGTCTCGATGGACGCCGTACCCACCAAGGCCGGCTGGCCCCGTTGCACGCAGTCCTTGATGTCTTCCAGGATCGCCGCGAATTTTTCCTTTTGGGTCAAATAGACCAGATCCCCATTGTCTTGCCGCACCATGGGTTGGTTGGTGGGGATGACCACCACTTCCAGCCCATAAATCTGTTGGAACTCGAACGCCTCGGTGTCGGCGGTGCCGGTCATGCCGGCCAGCTTGGGGTAGAGGCGGAACAGATTCTGGAAGGTAATGGACGCCAGGGTTTGGTTTTCGTTCTGAATCCGGACCCCTTCCTTGGCCTCCACCGCCTGGTGCAGGCCCTCGGACCAGCGCCGGCCGGGCATGGTGCGGCCGGTGAATTCATCGACGATGACGATCTCCCCATCCTTGACGATGTATTCGACATTGCGATGAAACAGCACATGGGCCCGCAGCGCCGCGTACACATGGTGCATGAGAATGATGTTAGAGGGGTCGTACAGGCTCTCGCCCTCGGCTAGCAGGCCCATGTCGCTGAGCATGTTCTCGACTTTTTCGTGGCCCTCGTCGCTCAGGTACAACTGGCGGGCCTTTTCGTCCACCGAGTAGTCGCCGGGGCCGAAGTCCGGGCGTCCGTCTGGGTCCGTGAAGGGTTGCTGGCGGATCAACTGGGGCGGGATGGTGTTGATCTTGAGGTAGAGATCCGAGTTGTCGTCGGTGGGGCCGGAAATGATCAGGGGCGTACGCGCCTCGTCGATCAGGATCGAGTCCACCTCGTCCACGATGGCGAAAAACGGCGGCCGCTGTACCCGTTGGGCAGCACCGTAGGCCATGTTGTCCCGCAGATAGTCGAAGCCGAATTCGTTGTTGGTGCCGTAGGTAATGTCAGCAGCGTAGGCCTCTTGGCGGGACACGTCCTCTAGGTGCCGGTAGCTGGCCTGGTCATAGCCAGGACGATAGCGATAGGAGGAACTGTCCGGCCCCATACCGCCCGAGGAGTTGATGATGCCCACGGTTAGGCCCAGGAAGTGGTAAATGGGACCCATCCAGACCGCGTCACGGCGGGCCAGATAGTCGTTCACCGTCACCACCTGCACGCCCTTGCCCGCCAGGGCGTTGAGATACACCGCCAGGGTGGCCACCAGGGTCTTGCCTTCGCCGGTGCGCATCTCGGCAATTTTGCCTTGGTGCAGCACCAAGCCGCCGATCAACTGCACGTCGAAATGACGCAGGCCCAGGGTGCGCTTGCCCGCCTCCCGGACCACCGCGAACGCCTCCGGCATGATCTCGTCCAGGGTGGCGCCCTTGGCTAGCCGTGCCCGCAATTCGTCGGTCTTGCCCCGCAACTGCTCGTCTGACAAGCCCTGAATAGCGGGCTCCAGCTCGTTGATGGCCGCCACCGTCTTGGACATACGCTTGAGCAACCGGTCGTTGCGGCTGCCGAAGATCATTTTGAGCAGTTTGGTGACCATGGCTGTCCAGCTTCCTAGAAAATGGGGATGTAAAACTTATCAATCATATCCGAAATGCCCGATTCCCGAGGACCCGGCACCCGGCTA
>CAZIHO010000203.1:0-3138 GCA_964538875.1 uncultured Chromatiaceae bacterium | reverse complement strand
AGCGGGCCGCCTAGTGGCCCGGCACATGGGCTCCACTAGCCGGGGCCAGAGCCTATTCCGCGTTCTCCTGCTCCGGCGGTTTGGGCGCCGGGTACTGTTGCCGCTGGCTCAAGCGCCGGCGACGCTGCCATAGGGTCATGGCGGGACCAGAAATGGCGTACAGGATGAAGCCGACGAACAGGACCAGGGGCGGGTGAAAATAGATCACCCCAAATCCCAACATCACGGAAACCGCGAAAATAAAGGGCACCCGCCCGCGAAAGTCGATTTGCTTGAAGCTGCTGTAGCGAAAATTGCTCACCATCAGCAGCCCAACCAGCGTCGTGAGGGTGCAGGCGGCCCAACTGACATCGGACCCAGGCAGGCCAGAGTCCGCCCCCAGCCAGACGGCTCCCGCCACCAGGGCGGCGGCGGAGGGGCTAGGCAGACCCTGAAAATATCGCTTATCCGCGATGCCGATCTGGGTGTTGAAGCGGGCCAGGCGCAAGCCAGTGCAGGTGGTGTAGATAAAGGCAGACAGCCAGCCAAATTTGCCAAGCCCCAGCAACGCCCACTGGTACATCACCAGGGCGGGTGCCAGACCAAAGGACACCATGTCAGCCAGGCTATCGTATTGGGCCCCGAAATCGCTCTGGGTATTGGTCAAGCGCGCCACTCGTCCATCCAAACCATCCATGACCATGGCCACGAATACGGCGGTTGCGGCTGCGGCGAAGTCGCCCTTGATCGCTGACAGGATGGCGAAAAAGCCGGCGAATAGGCAACCGGTGGTGAATAAATTGGGAAGTAAATACACTCCTCGGCGGCGTTTGGCCGGGGGGGGACAATCGGACTCGACCATGGCATTTGCTCGCGACGAGAAAAAATTCCCAGGTATTATAGGTTGCAAAGTTCCGTGTCGTGGGGCAGGTCCGTCGGCATCGGCGCAAACTGGTATATTTGCTCATGGAATAGGGATGCCATCGTTTTGAGCCGGTTAGGAATCGTCAAAGAATAGAGTAAAGATGCCTAGATCAGCCCTGTGGATTAGATCTGGGTCCCTTGCGGACGGAGATCTGGAGCGCGCCTTGGTCGCACGGGGGTTTCCCTTGTTGCAAGTGGATCAGCCGACGGCGGTGGATGAGGGAATGATCCTGGACGCCGGCGTCGTGCTGCTGGAAATGGGCTGGCTGAAGCAATGGAACGAATTCCGCAAACGGTTTCGCCTGGACCACAGATTGTCCATCCCGCTAGTGGTGTTCAGCCCGGATTCTCAAGTGGAAACTCACTTGGCCGCGCTACGCCAAGGCGCCGACGCTTTTTTCTCGGTACCCCTGGACGCTGCGGCGGTCATCAATAAGCTGGAAGTTCTCTCCACTTGGGAGGAAACCGCCGCCTCGCCGAAAGTACTGGTGGTCGACGACGATCAGGTGCAGGCGCTGTCCGCCGCCCATATCCTGTCGAAGGCCGGCATCGCAGTCCGGACCGCCACGGAATCCCGCAAGGTTCTCGATACCTTGCACGACTACCGCCCCGACCTGATCCTGATGGATCTCTATATGCCGGACGTATCCGGCGTCGAACTGACGGCACTGATCCGCAGTCATCGGGAATTCACCGAGATTCCTATCGTCTATCTGTCGGCGGAACTGGACCTGGATAAACAGATGGCGGCGCTCAACATGGGTGGCGAGGATTTTCTCACCAAGCCCATCAGCCCCAGATATCTGATCGCCAGGGTGCGAAACCGGGTCGCCCGCGCCCGTCAGTTACGGGAAGGGGCCGCCCAGGCCCAAATCAGCGGGGATCCCGCTTGGTTGCGACGTCAATCCATGGAACTGATCGACCAGATCCAGTCCAGACCGGTTCCGGGACGCCAGATAATTGGTATTCTCTATCTGGAAATTGACTCCCCGATCCTATTGCTCGAATTGTTCAACCTGGTCGGCATTGATGAGGTCATGGCCGGGTTAAGCTCCAGGATTCACAGCCTAGCAGCACCCACCGATCATGTCGCCCGGTTTGGGGATTTTTGCTTCCTCATCATCGCACAGCGGGCACATACGGAAGCCTTGACCCTATTCGCGCGGGACATCAAGAGCTGCATCGACACCAACCGCTATTGGGTGCAGGGGGAGTCCATCGGTGTCACCGTGTCCATTGGCGTTCGAGTGCTGGACGCTCACCAGGACAAGGCCCTATTTCTGATCCGGGACGCCATGAAAGCCTGTCACCGGGCGCGGGTGGACCGGCGGGGCATCCGCGTTTGCCACATTCGCCAGGATGAAGAGTCCTCTTTCGCGCCCGGCGACGACGAGATCCTGGATCGCATCGAAGATCCGGATAATTTGCAGCTCCTGTTTCAGCCCATCGTCGGGCTGCAGGGCAACGACACTCATTTGTATCAATGTCTGCTGCGTCTGCGGACGGCAGACGGGGTATTGCTACCAGCGGGTGAATTTCTACCTGCCGTGGAGCAGACCAGCAAGATCTACCGCCTTGACCGCTGGGTTATCATCAAGATCCTGACCATGCTAAAAAAGTCCCTTCGTCGCGGGACCTCGTCGGGTTTACGACTCATCGTCAGCCAATCGGTAGCTTCCCTAAACGACAAGCGGCGTATTCCCTGGATTCAGGAGTGCCTGGACAAGTTGGACCTGCCAGGCAAGGGACTGGTGTTGGAATTCCGGTTGCCAGACATCGCCAAAGACCGCCAGGGTGCTGTCCGCTATCTCCGGGATCTGCGGGACCTAGGCGTGGGAATTTCAGTAAATATCGCAGGAGATTTAGACACGGTACTGCCTATCTTACAGGAATTTCCCGCCCTTTACGTCAAAGTTACCGAAAACCAGATCCGGTCCAAATCCGCCGCCTGGGAACAGTTGGTCACCGTAGCCCACCGGGCCTCGATGCAGATCATCGTCAGCCAGATCGAGCAAGCGGCCAGCCTAGCCACCTTAGCGGCGAAGGGTGCCGACTTGATTCAAGGCGACTTTATCCAACGTCCAGCCCCGGAAATGAACTACGACTTTACCGAGTCGGAGCTGATATAGGGCACCTTGAAAAATTCAAGGTGCCCGTGCGGGGTAGGGATGCCCCGCCAGTTTCAAGCAGGCAACTGCTTGAAAATGAAGCAAAGCGGAAATCACATTTGCGCAT
>CAZIHO010000202.1:0-3143 GCA_964538875.1 uncultured Chromatiaceae bacterium | reverse complement strand
GCTGACCGCTGGGGTCCACCGCTCGGTGGGTATCCCTCTGTAACTTTGTCACTAATCGCCGTGGCGGTCTGTATTAAACTATGGGACAACGCCCCAAAGTCGAAAGAATAGAAATAGGCCGCAACATGGCAGAGAGCTTTGAAGAGATTGACGAGAAAACCTCGTACGAAGAGCGCCACTACTGGTGTACCGTCTTGATCGAGCGGGGTTGGGATCAGGACTCGGCCATGGAGGCGACCGGTTTGGCGGTGTCGGTTTGCCCGGAAACCGGCAAAAAGGAGTGCTACATCAAAAATCTCACCCCAAACCGCCCGCCTCCTGGGCAAATGCTCGCCTAGGGTATCGATTCTTGTTGCTGTCGAAACGCGATCTTTCCCTAATCCGTTAGCCCCAGGAAATTCCTAGCGCCTGGCTTGGTGTCATCCTGCTCCAGGCCTTTTCACCCTGTATCCGACTGAGTCAGCCCGCCGTGATAAGTGAACTTGCCTTCCCTAGTTTGCGTAATCCCATTGACCAGCACTTGCCGGCCGGGGCCATCTGGACGCTGCGAATCGTGGATTCAGCCTATGAATCCATCAGTTTTCGCCAAAATGTCCCGCAGCCCTTTGCCCAGGGACGGAGTCGCGGGGTCCTCTTGACGGTGGCGGTTGATGGCGGGCTGGGTTACGCGGCGACCAGCGACCTTGGAAACAAGGGTCTAGCCAATGCGGCTCAGCAGGCTTTGGCCTGGGCCAAGGCTACCCAAGGGGCCTGTCTGATTGACCCGGCCGCCCTGCCGTGCCCGGATTTCACCGCCCATCATGGGACTCCGCCCGCCAATCCCTGGGATGGCCTTTCTCTGGAGAGCCGGTTCGGGTTGGTACATGACGCCGGAGCTCGCTTGGCCATAGACCAGCGCATCGTCGATTGGACGGCGTCGGTGACCCAGATCCGGGTGCAAACCCTGTTGTTGACCAGCGCTGGCGGCCAAATCAGCCAGGAAAGCCACTATTTGCTGCCTGGTCTTGGCGCCACCGCCAACAGCGGCGCAGAAACTCAGCGGCGCACCGGCGGCGGCGCCTTGGCCGGTCGTCAAGGCGGCATCGAACAACTGGCAGCGGTGGGATTCCCGGAGGACGCCCGGCGCATCGCCGAGGAAGCCATCGCCCTGCTGGAGGCACCTGAATGCCCGGACGAGATGCTCGACCTGGTGTTGACCCCTAGCCAGATGGTGTTGCAGATCCATGAAAGCATCGGTCATCCCCTGGAACTGGACCGGATTCTGGGCGATGAAAGGAACTACGCCGGCACCAGTTTTGTGACCCAGGAGATGTTCGGCCGGTATCAATATGGTTCCCCGTTGCTGAACGTGACCTTCGACCCCACCCGGACGGAGCAAATCGCCAGCTATGGTTTCGACGACGAAGGTAGCCTGGCAGAACGGGTGTATTTGATCCGCCAGGGGATCCTGGAACGGCCCCTGGGCGGGGTGCTATCCCAGCGGCGCGCCGGCCTGCCCGGCACCGCCAACGCCCGGGCCTGTGACTGGAACCGCCCGCCCATTGATCGCATGGCCAATATCAACCTGGAGCCGGGTTCCAGCACCCTGGACGGACTGATCGGCAGCGTCGAACGCGGTGTTCTCATGGATACCAACCGATCCTGGTCCATCGACGATTCCCGCAATAAGTTCCAGTTTGGCTGCGAGTACGGCCGCCTTATCGAGGACGGCCGGCTGGCGGGCCTGGTCCGCAATCCCAACTACCGGGGCATCTCCGCCACCTTCTGGCGCAGCCTGGCTGGGGTGGGTAACGCCGCTAGCCTGCAAGTGCTGGGAGTGACCAACTGCGGCAAGGGCGAGCCCAACCAGTCCATCCTGGTGGGCCATGCCTCGCCGCCCTGCCTGTTCCGCAGCGTTGCGGTGTTCGGCGGAGAAGGCTGATGCAAACCTATTTTTATGATTTGGCGACCCGCCTGTGTGCGGAACTGACCGGGGACGAAGTCCTCACGTTGAGTTTTAACGGCGAGGACTCCGACTTTGTGCGCTTCAACCAGGCGCGCATCCGCCAGGCCGGCCGGGTCAATCAGGCCCGCATTCACCTGGAGTTGATCCAGGGGCGGCGTCATCTGTGCATGGAGGACCAACTGACCGAGGATCTCACCCAGGATTTTGCCCGCTTGCTGGGAGCTTTGCGGGAGTCCCGCGCCCTCCTCCCCCAATTGCCGGAAGATCCCCACCTGCTGTACGCCACGGAGGTCAAGCACAGCGAACAACTGGACCGCCGCGCCGCGCCGGACGCCCAGGCCATCACCGCCGAGATCATCCGCGCCGGAGCTGGTCTGGACCTGGTGGGACTCCTCGCCAGCGGCCGTTTACAGCGGGGGTTCGCCAATTTCCTGGGCCAGCGCAATTGGCATGAGGCGGTCAATTTCAATTTTGACTGGACCTGTTACGCCGCTGGCGACAAGGCGGTCAAGGCCGGTTACGCGGGCAGCGAATGGCGGGACGAGGAATTCACCCGGCGTCTCGACAGCCAGCGCCGGGACCTGGAAATCATGGTCCGCCCGCCCCGCTCCATCCCCCCCGGCGACTACCGGGCCTATCTGACGCCGGCCGCCTTGCGGGAAATTCTGGAAATGATGGCTTGGAATGGCTTTGGCCTCAAAGCTCACCGCACCGCCGAGACGCCCCTGATCCGCATGGTCCGGGAAGGCGCCCGCCTGAGCGAGCAAATCACCCTGAGCGAGGACGCTGCCACCGGGCTCGCGCCCCGCTTCACGGACGAGGGCTTCATGCGCCCGGACCGGGTGGTGATGATCGACCAGGGCGTCTACCGGGATTGCTTGGTGGACCCCCGCTCCGCCATGGAATATGGCGCCCAGGTCACCGGCGATGAGTATCCGCAATCCATTGCCCTGGCCCCCGGCACCCTGCCGGCCGCAGAGGCCTTGGGCGCTTTGGAGCAAGGGCTACTCATCAACAATCTCTGGTACTGCAATTTTTCCGACCACAACCACTGCCGGATCACCGGCATGACCCGCTTTGCCTGTTTCTGGGTGGAACAGGGTCAAATCCAGGCCCCGGTGAACGTGATGCGCTTCGACGACAGCATTTATCGCATGTTGGGCACGGAACTCATCGCCCTCACCCAAGAGCAGGAACT
>CAZIHO010000201.1:0-3259 GCA_964538875.1 uncultured Chromatiaceae bacterium | reverse complement strand
GAGACACTTTCGGCATTTAAAACCCTCCGAACCGCAGCCAATTTTGCCCACGATCGCCAGCATAGCGCGCCGTCAACCACGGCGGTTCGGGCTCTTGCGGCGTTGCCTGTTCAAAGGCGTTCATCCGTTTCGCCTCCGCTCTGGCATCTTTGTATTCTCGTTCGATGTCGGCCTTTTTCTGGTTCGACTGCGTGATCTCTTCGCAGCAATGCCACGCAATTTTGCAGGCCAGCATATCGGCAAAGAGCGGATCGAACAGCGTTTCGTCGGTGATGCGCGAGACGTACCGCAGATAGATCACGGTACCTTCGTTCGTCAAAATGTGTTTCGAGCCCTCGTGATACTCGATCGTCCAATCCACGTCGCGAGACGGAGGGAGCGGCCGTAAGCAATCCGCAGGAAGCGGAAAGGCTTTCGCAAATTCAAAGAGCGGGGCGACACTGGACGGAGCCAGCACTTTTCGTCTGATCGAAAAGTTCCAATTATGTGCCCGAAGCTCGCGATCGCGGAGCATCGTGTAGCATCGACTAATCGCTCGGCGTTCCCGTGTGTCCTCATCCATCGAGACAATCTCGGTTGCACCGAGTTTTTGTAGCGCAAGATTCGCCACACGGACTTGTGAGATAGATTCAGCCGGCGTTGGCGATCCACTGCCCCCGCCGATGCTGTCCGAAAGTTCCTCGATCAACGTCTTGAGTTCGAGGACCTTCGTTTGGATATCTGCGACGGCAACGTTCGTTTCCGCCTCTTGTGCGCCGAACGTATCCGGAACGAGGTGGTTTGCCACGAGCTCATCCCACACCCCGCCAGTTACCGCGCCCTGCGAGGCTGCGGATAACGCCGTGGTCCCTGAGAAGAGATCAAACGGAAAATACGCGTTGGGATCGCCGACCGTAAAGATGTGAATAACTTGATCATCCCATTCCGCCCCCGCTGCGTCGACCGCTCGCACGACCGCATGTTTCACCTGCATCTCGGCTGCAGAAAATGGGATGTCAATCGAACTCCCGCCCGCAGGGACAACCGAGGGAAGGGTCGCAAGATTCGCCGCGGCGCCCCCGTCCTTTTCTATTTTAAAATCCCCCGCCGCGAGCGTCGGCGTCGCCCGGAATTGCCCGGTCGCCCGATCAATAAGCTGCCGTCCGTGCAACGTCCACGCAGTGCCGTATTTCGCTAAGTAGATCATTTAGTTTTTCCCCACGACTCGGAGATGGTCGATACACCATTCCCAAGCAACGGTGTTGGACTGCCCCATATCAAGCGCCCCGTCCCACGTCTGCGTTTGCATCCACCGCGTCATCGTCTCCCCATTCGGCCCACAGTAGTTGATATTAGTATAGGAGGCGCAGAGACTTCCGCGAATCCACACTTTGAGAATCCCGTCTTGCGAGGTTCGTGTGGTACTGCATCGGATGTACACTTCGATCTTCGTCCACACTCCGACTTGGAGCGTGCCATCTCCGACGTTGTTCGGGAAGAAGATCCCCGGATCGTTCGATCCGAAGATATGCGCATTTCCGATTCCGCTAGTGTTACCGCAGAACACAAACGGCCCTGATCCATTTGAGAGCCGCCCGGTTCCAAACCCAAAGAAGCCGTTGAGCCCGCTCTGTCCCCCTAAGAAAAACATTTTGTTTGACACAATACGCCCTTGGAACTGCGGATTCGTTCGCCAGTAGGCCCCGGCGTACATCTCCCGGTACGACGTGGGCATGGTCAGTTCTAACTGGTTCCCCCCATGTAAGGCGAGTGCTTCAAGACGCGCCTTCCATATGGTGGGGGCGCTAAACGGCGCCGTCGCATCGGAATCCAGAATCGTCGATCCGTACACGTCAAAGAGTCCGTTCAGGTTCGACCCGTTTGTATCGATGAGCACTTCCCCACCGATCGGCGCATTCGACCACCCAGAAGATGCCGGCGTCGTGACGGAGACGGTCGCCTGTTTCGATGACGAATTGTACGTCGCGGTGATTGTCAATCCTCCTGCTGCAACGCCGGTCACGGTGATCACCGCAGAGGTTTGTCCTGCGGGAACCGTCACCGTCGCCGGGACCGTCGCTTTCGTAGCATCTGAACTACTGAGGGACACAACTGCTGCCACACTCGGAGCGGAGCTCAATGTGACGACCAGCGACCCAACCCCGTTCGACGAAATCGACAAGATCGATGGGGCAAGAGATCCGACCGTGGGGTTTACCGGCACCCCGCCTGTCGTCAACTGAATCGTCGGATTGAGTTCGACGTTGTTGTTGTACACCGTCGTCGAGAGGCGCCGGGACACGAACTCCACCGTATCCCCTGCGAGAACCGCGAAGGTTTCATCGTAGGGGTAGACCGTTGCATCGGTGATATCTTGAGAGAAGACATCGACGCCGTTATGCTGGATTTTTACTGTCACACTCCCCGGTGTGGTAAAGAGTTTGAACGATCCCACGACTTTGGCATCCCCATTAGCCGGCGCCGTCCACGTCACCACACAATCCTTAATCGTCCCGTTGCTGCTGTGCCGGAACCCGGTGCCCCACACCGCGAGATACAACTCATCCCCGTCCCACTTGGAGTTCATCGCGTCATACACTAACGCGGTTGGGCTGACCGAATCTCCGTAGGACCACTGGTTTTGACCTTGTACACCGGAAAATTGAGTCTGGAATATGTAGTTGCTCGAACTTCCGCCACCTCCGGTTGGAGGGGGCTCAGTATCCGGCGGTTCTTCGGTTGGAAGATCCGGAGGTGTCGGGGTGTCACTCGTTACCACCATCCCGATATTGGTAGGCGCCGGAGGAACGGCGCTGCCGGTGACTTGTGTTACAGGGAAGGTCTGCGGCACTGTCCACAGGCCGTTACCTTGCGCGTTGTATTGCCGAACACGAAATTTTACGAACGTTACAGGCGCTTTCAACCCGATAATGACTTCTTCAATCGCCGCAGCAATCGGAGGAAGACGCATCCACGGGTGACGGGCTTCCCTGTAGTTGATCGGGATGTTCGGAACAAAGCTCGGGCTATCCGTCCAAATTTCTATCTCTTGTCCGGTTTCATCGAGCGGCCCCGTGCTGTTGTCCGCCCACGTCAACTTTACCGATACCATTCCGCTCGACATAATTCGTGCGTCCTATTCTACGTTAGAACTCAAAACTTCCGATGTGGCCCGCGCGAATCGTTGGATCGCAGAATGTCTCAATACCCACTCGCGCCGCTTGTTGACAAAACCACACGTCGTCGGATACCGACAACATGCCGTCTTTGTCGAAGTCCA
>CAZIHO010000200.1:0-3265 GCA_964538875.1 uncultured Chromatiaceae bacterium | reverse complement strand
ACATGTTATGCCTCACACACAAAATTTCGGACAGGCTCAATCAGCCGTAACCTTAGCCACGGCACCCGCACCTCGGTGCGCTCCCGTGTCTTCACCCTGCTGGCCAGTGTCATTGATACCTGTCGCCTGCGGCGTTACTCTCCCTAGAGGTATATCGGCCCCGCGCTGGCCGCCCTCTGGCACCCTTACTACAGGCGGGGGTCTTAACGAGTACGAGCGGCGTATTATGATCAAGTGACTGAGTCCGCCTTGGCGGCGTGACTCACTTTACCGAGCCTCGTAGTTCCTCTGGGCGGTTCAGCCAAAGGGGACGCCGCTAGAAATCCGGGGCGGCGAAAATCGTTATCCAATCTAGAAAGCATCGCCCCCTCGGAGGCGTACGGAGGATTCACTACGGATGGCATCTGGGATATTGACCGACCCGGCACTCGTGCTGGAATTGCGCTCGATCCAGGCCGATGTATTTTTTGCCGCCTTGGTGTTGGTTCCCGTCTTCGAATGGCTGGTACCGGGAGATCAACGGCCCGGTCTAGGCCAATTTCTGCGCCATACCGGCCGGAACCTGGGCCTTTGGACGTTAGGTATCGTCATTTCCAGCGCTCTGTTGAGTGGATTGCTGGTGATGCTAATGTACGCATTGGAGGTAAACCGAATAGGTGTCCTTTATTTTTTGGGAGACACAACGGTTCTGTCCGCAATTCTCGGCTTTCTGGTGCTGGATTTTGGTGATTACCTGTTCCACCGGGTGAGCCATCAGGTGCGCTGGCTATGGATTTTGCACGCGGTCCATCATTCGGATCCGGCAGTCGATTTTTCGACCTCATTACGAACGCATCCCCTGCATTTGTTGTTGACGTTTGGCTGGAAACTGGTGATGGTGGCGGCGTTCGGCATTCCGA
The DNA here is from genome assembly GCA_964538875.1 of uncultured Chromatiaceae bacterium. Lineage (GTDB taxonomy): Bacteria > Pseudomonadota > Gammaproteobacteria > Chromatiales > Chromatiaceae > CAZIHO01. The sequence goes on along the minus strand of CAZIHO010000200.1, from coordinate 2,366 downwards.
TTTGGTTACTGATGGTGCGGGAACTGGTGGCCATTCCGGTAAATGTGTTCCATCACGGCGGATTTCGTTTTCCCGCCGCCCTCGATCACGCCTTGCGCTGGTTGATCGTCACTCCGGGAATGCACCGGCTCCACCATTCGCCCAGGAAGGAAGAAACAGATTCTAATTATGCTACGTTGCTGTCGGTGTGGGATCGGCTGTTTGCAACGTACCGGGAAAAGGGCATCTCGGAATCTCCTCAGTTCGGGTTGTTCGCGTTGTCGGACGATCGTTGGCTGACAGTATGGGGGATGTTGATAACCCCCTGGCGGGTGCGCAACATCCCTCAGCTGTGATTTCAACGAGGCTCCATGACGAAGTCCAACGAAATCGCTGGAACCTGAGGGGCGTCATCCCGCTGCTGCCAAATCGAAACCAGGGTGCCATGACCCGGGGCGTCGACGCGAAAATGGATGTGAGGAGGCGACTGGCGGGGCCACTCGGTGCCAAAGCGGAAAAATCCATTCTCGTCGGTGAGTTGGTAGCTCCGCAACCGCTCGTGGTAAATGCCATCGTTACCCGCTTGCCAGTGTTCCACCCGGGCGTAGGACAGGGGCCGACAATCCGTTGCAGAACGCACCTGGCCCTGCACGAGCAATTCGTCCCCGAGTTGGGATTCCTGGCGGGTGGCGGGTTGGTAATGGGAGCCGAATGGGACACCGATGGTTGCGTTGCAGCCACTGGGACCGGCACCCCCGGGGGTTCCTGCGGGCAGAAACCCCGTGACGAAGAACAATGCCAGGGCGCGGAAGGTGGGTGTCATGCCTTACGGCGTAGCTGCGCGAGCGCCAGGATCACGATGCCAAGGGCCATCAACATCGCCGCCCATTGACCCCCTATAGGAATTTGGCTAGTGACGATTCCAGTCCCTGCTAGTGACACGATGGTCTGCTCGATCCCGTTACAAAGTAACGTAGCCGCCGTTACTGCGGAGAACAACTGGCAGGTGATACGAATAGTCCCCGTTTGAATACCCGCCGCCGATGGGGAAAAGGTGGTGGGAAATGAACATGGCTCACCATCACCTAACATCGTACCCACCCCACAATTGGTTCCGCCCAGTCCGAGGTCAAAATCTGTGGAGCCGTTTACCACGAGGCTGGTTATTTGGGCTTGTTCGCTTCCATTGCCATATTGGACGTTCGCTGTCAGGGTGGTGCCTTGGGATGGGCTGGTCGAGCCGACCGTCTGGTTGCCAAAGTTCATGGTGTCGCCCACATTCCAGGGCGTTACTGTCAACGACACGCTTGGCACCCCTGCGTGGACCGGAGAAAAGAACAAGATTATGAATAATCCCAAGAGGGCATTGGATAGGGTTTTCATTGGGTTCTCCATAAGTTGTATAGAAACGTGTCCATTAGCGCTCAACGACCGAAGCCGATGATTCTAGCTATTGCCGCCGGGTGTTCATAAACTATCCAAGTGGCATTTACATGTCAATTTATTGCTCCGTGCCCGCTCAGGCGTTACCGCCAAGAACAACTCGCCCCCCTGTCGGCCAGGCGCTCATCAGCCAGATCAAGGGTAGTGCGGACAACGTGAAGGTGGAGAACCCAGCGCAGCCGCGCGTCTGCGCTGGGTTGTGCGGCGACTGACCTGCTACCCGAGGACTACAAGGGCCCCGGCGGCGGTGGAGTTCTATAACGATTGGGAGGCGATCGTCCAGGTGCTCCAGCACCCCGAACTGCCGTTGACCAACACCGAGGCCGAGTGGACACTGAGTTACTTGGTAATCAGCCGTATCCTTAGCTGTATTACCTCGGATTTTATCTGACGGCGTAAGAATGTCAGTGGTAGTTCAAGTGTCCGGTGGAACGCGGTGTAGACCTTTCTCTTTGGCGGTGGGCGAACTGCCCAGGAAGGTCTGCCAGGGAGTTTTCCCGTAGCAGTATTTTCCTTGATGGGTTCGGTGCCCATTGTAGTCGACCAGCCAAGCGGCAAGGTCCTGCTGTAACGCCTCGACCGCCGGGTACAGCGTGCGGCGAAACGCGGTCCGGTAGAACTCGTTCAGCATCGTTTTGTGCAGCCGCTCGCAGATACCGTTGGCCTGGGGATGTCGGGTCTTGGTGCGGGTGTACTCGATGGCCTCCACGGCTCCTCAAAGCTCGAATAGCCCAGCGCCTTCCAGCCGTTTTCTTCGCGCATCGGGTGGGGGACGCCGAGAATCCGTTACTGCGTAACGTCATTTAGCGTTGCCGGAGGAAACGTCCCGATACCCTGACCTTGGCGGCCTGATTGAGGACATCTAGCCCCCTCGGGTAAAGTGACACCATCGGCGGATTATTTGGACCCTTCTCGCCAAGGCGGGCTATGTTTGGATTTAGCAG
>CAZIHO010000199.1:0-3347 GCA_964538875.1 uncultured Chromatiaceae bacterium | reverse complement strand
GCGGTGTCGAAGGGGAAGGCGAACGGATAGGCCACGGCTACCTCCAGGGCCCGGTGATGTCGAAGGCGATCTGGGCCCCCTCGGTCTCCGAGCTGTACTGGGTGCGGACCAGCAAGAAGCGCTTACCGGCCTGGCCCACCACGTTGTCCACGATGGTCTGGTCGCTGTAGGGCCGGTCCTGGGGTATCCAGTACATTCCCGGCATCAGACCCCGCAGATGCCCGTCCTCCTGCTGGACATAGGTCGGCAGCAGCCAGAGGCTGTAGTCCGCCCCGTTCGGAAAGGGGATGTTGCCCCGGCCGCAGATCTGCTGGCTGTTGTTGGTGTTCAAGGAACAGACCCCGAAGCGCACCGGATTGCCCAACTGGGTGTGGTTGCGCAGCAGCACCTTGCCGGTGAAGTCCAGGGACATCACCAGGCCGTAACCGTTGTACTGGCCCGGGTAGCTCGAGTACGAACCGCTGGTGCTCGACAAGACGACGTCCGCAGCGAGCAGGGTCCCGTACTGATCCCCCGGCTTGAAGCTCAGGAGGTCGCCGAAGCAATAGCTGTTGCGCCCGTACCAGCTGTAGCCGGCGGCGTTGCTCAAGAACAGAAAGAACAGCCGATCATCCCCGATCAGTACCCAGTTGCGGCTGCCGGTGCCGCCGTCGCCGGCGGTGTCGTAGCCGGATTGGCGGGCGTGGTACCACTTGTACCAGCCCCACTGGTTGGCGGTGACCTGCTTCCAGTTCTGGGTCGGGCTGTTCGGATCGTAGGGGGCCTGGGCCCCGACGATCGTATCCAGGTCCGCCAGGTCCTCGACGATGCCGACGTTGGCCCACTTGGCCCAGGTCGTGGTGTAGCCCGGGATCTTGAGGCCGTCATCGACCAGCAACAAGTTCTGGGGCGACTGGGGGTTCTGGCTCCGGTACGCCCCCTTGTGGGTTCCGGCAAACGGCTTCTCCCAGCCCAAGGGCGCCACCTTGGAGCTCAAGCTGGTAGCCGTGGTCGCTGGGGAGGCCGGGGTCCCAGCCACCGCATAGGTGAAGGTGGTGGTCGTGGTGGCGAGCACCCGCACCAGCCCGTTGTACTCCGGTTGATCAGCCCCAGCGATCAGAAGCACCTGGTACGGCTGGTAGCTGTGCCCGGAGGCGATCGTGGCGGTCGCCACGCCATTGCTCGCGGTCAGGCTGTCGAGGGCCTTCAAGGCGAAGCCGTTGATGAGGCAGGCATCCAGCAGGGCGACCAGATCGCCCCAGGCGTTGGCCACCTGGGGGGCGCCGGCCATGCCGCTGGTGAAGTACTTGACGCTGAGATCGGTCATACGAAGTTCCTGTCGAAGCTCACGGCGTATCCACGTCACCCCGGATCAGCACCGTGAACCGGTCATCGGGGACCGATTCCGGACCCTGCTGAACCGTGCGTACCACCCAGACCGGGAACTGGCTGCCGATGCTGTTGAAGCGCAGGACATTCCCGGTGGCCCAACCGCTGCCCCAGCCCAAGGCGGGCAGGGCGAAGTAGGGCACCCCGGTCGCCGGGTTGTGGGGGGCGCAATCCGCGCTGGTGTTGCCGGTGGCGATGACCCCCACGTTCTCGCCGATGACCTCGAACGCGGTGCTGTTGGTGAAGCGCACCACCCAGCGCTCGGTGACCGCCCCGCGGTTGCTGACCCGGATCGGGTACTGGGTGTGGTTGAAGGTGGCGGTGGCGGCACTGCCCGAGGGGGCATCGGCCCAGGCCCCGTTCCAGGTGACCTGGTCGAACACCAAACTCACTCGGGCGAACAGGTCCCCGGCCACCAGGGCACTGCTGACGAAGCTGGTGGGCGGATCGGTCAGCGGGTAGTCGTGGGTCAAGGCCCGGGTGAAGCTCAACTCCCCGTTGATCTGCACGTCCCGCACCACCGCCATGTCCTCCACCCGGTGCTCGATCGTCACCGGCTGGGGGTAACCCGTGACATCGGTGAAGGTCACCCGGCCGGCCTCCAGATCCGCCGAATAGCCGGTGTGGATCACGACCCCGTCCTGGCCCAGGACCCGGACCCGGGACAGGCGCACCCGGGCGCAGTCGAGCACCTGCCCATTCGAAACGCCCGCAGTGATCTTCCCGGTATGGCCCACCACCGCGAACCCACCGGGGCGAAAGATCGGCACCCGCCCATCGGTCGGCAGGCGCACCGGGTCGATGCCGAGCAGGTCCGCATCCAAGGGCAGGTGACTCAAGACCACGCAATGAATGCGCACCGTCTCCGGCAGGATCGGCCGCGGACGCCAGATGGTCCCGTCTGCGTCCACATCCGCCGCGTCATACCAACTCTCGGCCTTCTGGGCCGCCGTCAACGCACTGTCCAGCACCCGCTGGCCGAACCGGACCTCCACCACCCCCATGGCCTGCTCCACGCGGCCCTGGATGTCCTCGGCGTCGATGACCCCGTTGACATCGGCGATCCCTTCCAACAACGCCCCCTCGATCGTCGTGGCCCGGATCGAGAACGAGCCGGGGCGCAGGGGACTCCCTGGGGTGCGGGCATGACACTGGGTGGTGGTCCAGGACCCGTAGCGGGTCAGGCAGGAGGTCACCGTGATCGTCCCGCTGCCGGAGACGTAATCGGTCAAGGTGGCCTGGCGGGTCTGGTAATCCACCGTCCCCGCCAAGAGGCCGGCCTGGGTGGTCCAGGGCAGCGCGTGACGGTACAGGGTGCCGTCGCCCGAGTCCCGATACTCCTGCCCGTTCCACTGGAAGCGCAGGCTGCCGGGGACCAGGGTGTCGCTGAGCAGATTCCCGCCGAAGGTGATGACGGGCGGGGGCAAGGCGACGCTTAAGCTGCGGGTGGCGGGGACCGGACTCTCGTCCACCTGCCAGTCGATGGCAATGTCCCCCACCAGGGTGCCGCGGCTGGTTCGGGTGTCCCAACGACTCCCGTCCCATACCGAGGCGGTGACCTCCGGGGCGTACTCGAACAGCACCTGGCCGGTGGCGTAGTTGAGGGTGCCGTTGGCGCCGATGTGGCCGGCGCCGTCGTCACTGCACGCAAGCTGACGATAGGTGGTATTCCATTGGGCATCCACCACCTCGATCCAGCCGGTTTGTCGATAACACCAGCCCGCTTCGCAGGGGGACCCCTGATCCGCAGGATCACAAGGCCAATAACACACGCCATCCGGGGCCTGGTGGCTGCCGGTGGACTGCACGGACTCCGCAATGGTCCGGACCAGCGTGACAGACCCGGGCTTGATGGGCCGGTTGGGCAAGGTGAAGGCGATAAACCCAGGCGCCGGGTAGGTCGGGGATAGGCTCCCGGAACTGGCCGAGACGCCGGTCCCCTGGGTGTAGGTCAGACCCAGTTGGCTATTGGGGTCGGG
>CAZIHO010000198.1:0-3472 GCA_964538875.1 uncultured Chromatiaceae bacterium | reverse complement strand
CCATGTGCGCCGCTTGGCCCATTATGACTATTTGACCGGACTGCCCAACCGGTCCTTGTTTCAGGACCGGCTCCAGCACGAGTTGGTGCGGGCCAAGCGGGATGCCCACCGGTTGGCGCTAATGTTCCTGGATCTGGATGGCTTCAAGGCGGTCAATGACCGGTTCGGCCACGAAGTCGGCGATTACCTGCTGAAAGCGGTGGCGGAACGGCTCACCGGCTGTATCCGGGAATCCGACACGGTGGCGCGCCTGGCGGGGGATGAATTCACCCTACTGCTGCCGGATGTTCGATTCCGGGACGACATCGACTACATCGCCCGTAAGATCATTGCCGCAATCAGTAAACCCTTCCATCACGGCAAGATCCAGGTGGAAGTCGGCGTCAGCATCGGCGTGGCGATTTTTCCAGAACATGCCCAGGACCCTGTGGAGCTGTTAAAAAACGCCGACAGCGCCATGTACGCGGCTAAGGCAGGCGGACGCAATGGCTATAAGATTTTTCCGGCGAATAAAGTCAAATGAACGCTAGGCTCGCGGCCCGGTCCCGGATCGGCAGAGGATTGGGGAAGGTCGGGGATGCCAATGGATGAGATTCTGCGGGCGTTCATCGATGATGGGCGTGAGCGGCTGGCGATCTTGGAGGCGGGCCTGTTGCGGATGGAGGCCGGAGAACAGGACCCGGCAACGCTGCATGAGGTGTTCCGGGCCGCCCATACCATCAAGGGCGACGCTGGCGTGGTGGATTTGCCCGGGGTGGAGCATTTTACCCACGGGTTGGAGACCTATCTGGAGCTAGTACGCCGGGGTTCCTTGCCCCTTGGCCGTCAACTCATCAGCCTGCTGCTGGCCGGTTGCGACCAGCTCAACCGGCTGATTTCCCGGGTGGAAGCTGGCCTTCCGGAAATGGATCCCGCCGTTGACGCGACTGGACGGGCCATCTTGGAGCAATTGGCTCATCTGGCGGATGGCGGGTCCGGGGCGGCGGGCCAGGGCCCGGAATCGCCCGGTAACCTAGCCCTGGCCCAGCCGGAGAACGGCGGCTGGCCGATGCTCCATCCCACGCGAAGCGCCAACCATCATCCGGTGGACGGCCATCAAATCCGGGTTCAGACCGAGAAGCTGGACGCGTTGGTGGATATGGTCGGCGAGTTGGTGATTGCCTCGGCGGCGGCCAGTCTGCGGGCCACGAACAGCCGCCAGACCGATCTGGTGGAGGCCAACGAGGCGGTGGCGCTCATGGTGGCGGCGGTGCGCCGGCTGACCCTGCAACTGCGGATGGTGAAAATCGGTGATACCTTCGGGCGCTTTCAGCGGGTGGTCCGCGACATGGCCCAGGAGCGGGGCGAAGACATCGAGCTACAGGTCAGTGGCCAGGACACCGAGCTGGATAAGGCCATCGTCGACAGAATCGCCGATTCCCTGGTGCACCTGATTCGTAACGCGGTGGATCACGGCATCGAGCCGGTGGCGGTCCGGTTAGCGGGAGGCAAGCCCGCCACCGGGCGGGTGTCTCTCACCGCCTACCACGACGCCGGCGGCGCGGTCATCGCGGTGGCGGACGATGGCGCCGGGATCAACCTGGACAAGATCCTCGCCAGAGCCCAGCAGGCCGGACTGGTGCCACCGGGGCAAACGCCGCCGGACCAGGAGTTGGTGGATCTGATTTTTGCACCGGGCTTCTCCACCGCCGATCAGGTCACCAACCTGTCCGGACGCGGGGTTGGCATGGATGTGGTGCGCAGCAATGTCCAGGCCTTGGGCGGCACGGTGGAAGTGGAGTCTAGGCGGGGCCAGGGATCCCGCTTCGCCATTCGCTTGCCCTTGACCCTGTCGATCATCGACGGCTTCTTGGTCAGCGTGGAACATGCCAGCTTTGTGGTCCCCCTGAATCAGGTGGTGCAATGCGCGGACCTGCCGGGGCAGAACGCTCATCTCAACTACCTCACTCCGGCGGGCGTGGTGACGCCCTGCATCCCGCTGCGCCGGCTGTTTACGCTGGGGGGGGAACGGCCCAAGCGGGAATACCTATTGGTGGTGCGGCAGGGGGCCAAGCAGGTGGCTCTGGTGGTGGATCAACTGCATGGCGAGGTCCAGGCGGTCGTCAAGCCATTGACCAGCCTATTCCGGGAGCTGCGGGGCATCGCCGGTGCCACCATTCTGGGCACCGGCGAGGTGGCCCTGATCCTGGACGTGCCGGACCTGATCCGGCTGGCCGTGGAGGCCGCCAGCTAACCAGCCGGTGCGGCCGGGCGCTTACCCAAGAAAAAGCCGCCGACAGGTTGCCGGCGGCTGGGACCGATCTAGACGAGGCGGTCGCGGTTAGCCGTTACGCTGGGTCGCCTTGGCGACGTTGGTCTCGACCAGCTTACGCATGTCGGCAGCCGTTTCCTGATTCAGCTCGCTCAACATCTTGGCCTCGGCCACATAGTCCTTGACCAGTTCCCGGGCCACTTCCCCTTGATGCTCCAGGTAGGCCTTGATGCCTTCCGGATCCTTGACCGCCAGGGCGTCGCGCCAGCTCGCCAGGGCCACATCCGCTTGCTTGCGGGCGGCGGCCAGGTTCAGCTCAACCAGCTTTTCGGTGTAGGCCAGCGCGAGCTTGTTGAACTCGACCATGGGGGCAACGAACGCATCGGCGGACAGGGGGGGCAGCTTGGGGGTCATGATGTTCTCTCCAGGTGGTTGAGGGTCAGTCCTCATGTTGCAGTGCAGCATAGCGCTGAATTTTGTGCGGTGCAACATTTTTTTTAGGGTCCTGGGAGCCCCTGGCCCTTTAGACCGCCGGGGTACGGCGGTTATCGGGCGGGCCGCCTGCTGAACGACATGGCGTTCCTGGGAGCAGGCCATGGGCCATTCCTTGGCCCAGCCCAATCAGACGTTGACTAACAATGCTTCTTGGCGACCCGTTCGATGGCGACGGCGGCGGCGTCGAAGGCTTGCTTGAAGGCGGTGACGTCGTCGCCACTCCAGGTTTTCTTCGACCAAATTTTGGTCATATTGGCCACGGCGCTGGAGAATCCAGCGTCGCCCTCTGCCTTGGCTACCTTGCCGAGGACTTCCACCAATTCGTCCATGTCGTCGGACAATTCTTCGTTGTCGGAGAAATCACCCTTGGTGCTGCTGATGTAATCCGTGGCGGCGCGGATGACGGTGGCAAACTGCTTGTAGTCATCGCAGGTGGGGGCGTCATCAGCCAGCAGGGGGAGGCCAGCCAGCGCAATGACCAAGCCTGCCGCGATAGCAATTTTTTTCATGAATAACACCTTGTGACAGGAAAAAGATAAAGGCGGGACTAGCCCGCCGGGAATAGAACAGACAGAGTATGTTTACCTAAGGGCGCACCGTCAAAGAAAGCCAATGCTTTTTCAGCAAGGACGGTGAATTGAGCCAAGGAGAGCCTCACAGCCCAACAGAAAAATGCTGGGCCAGACTGTCCGGGGCAGGCAAGTCCGAGGCGGCGAGCCGCTCCGG
>CAZIHO010000197.1:0-3476 GCA_964538875.1 uncultured Chromatiaceae bacterium | reverse complement strand
CTCGTCGGGCTCATAACCCGAAGGTCACTGGTTCAAATCCGGTCCCCGCTACCAACAAAATCAAGGGCTTACGGCGAAAGCGGTAGGCCCTTTTTCTTTGGCTGTGGATCAATCGGAATATTGGCGGGGAAATGGCGGAAGGGCGTGGGAGTCGAACCCACCCAGGGCCGTCTGACGACCCCAACCGGATTTGAAGTCCGGCCGCCTCACCGGATGACGACGCCCTTCCAGAGATGGCTATTGGTTTTCGCGTCCCCCTTGGCCGAAGTCCAAGAGACTGTCGCGGAATACCCGGTGCTGGTCGCCAATCCTGCGCGTGTATCCCATTCGGTCAAAAAATTCCAGGATGTGGATCGCGACCTTGCGCCCGGTGCCAATCATATCCCGAAATGGCGCCGCCAGGGCCGCGCTATCCGTCTCGGACAGGTGACGGACGATAACGGCTAGGCGCTCTACCGCGTCCCGGGTAAAAAAGTGGTCATGGGCCACTTGGAATAATTCGCCCATCCCAACCAGACGTTTCATGATTTTTCTTACTCGACCTTCATCGAGATCCAACAACCGGGCCAGATCCCGGACCCGTGGCGGTTGGAAGGGCGTTTCGTCCAGTAAGGGGCGCAGTTGGGCTTGCCAGACAGGTTCGTCTTGGGGCTCTAGGCGCAAACAGTGGTTCGGAAGATGCAACCAGGTGCCGGTGCGGACCAGGTGCCCCTCGTCGATCAACTCATCCACTAGGCGGGCCAACAGGGGACGGGCCAGGGCCGGGGCGGCGACCCGGCGCAAACGCTCCCGATCCGGCCCTAGCCAGTCTGGATTTCGCTCCTGCTCCTGGGCCACCGCCGCCAAGATCCGGGTGCGCCACTGTTCCCAGACGGGTGGGGCGAACACGACTGGTCCGCCACCGGTTGGAATCAAGCGGCTGTCCGGCATCCGGGCTAATGCTTCCGCTTGCCGCGCCCCCAGGTTCCATTGGCGCACAAACAGGTCTAGGTCAATGCCTTGGGTCGCTTGCGGTAACACCAGGGCCGCCGCCTCGATCGGGTCCCGGCCAGTAAAGGCCCCTAGCCAGGCGAGGCGCTCCGGCCGGCGCCGGCCCCTTTGGGGGGGGCACAGGTCCAGGATGCGACCCCCGCCCAGGGTGTGGCGGGCGGATTGATCGCGGAGGATGAAGCGGTCGCCGTTTAAGACCGCGATTCGCCGGTCCAACACCAGTTCCGCCAGCGACTGCCGGCCGGGGGCTAGCTGGTCGCCCTCCAGCAGGGCCAAACGGGCCATGGCGTGGGCCGCACCCAGGTGCAGGTGCAGCGGCGTCCAGTGCCTGACCGGCTCACCGTCCGGATCTGCCAGTCGAACCTCGACCGCAAATCGGTCGCTGGGAAAATTGAGAGCCGGGTCCAGGACCCAGTCACCCCGATGGATGTCTCGATGATGGAGATCAGCCGCTACCAGGTTGAGAGCGCAGCGCTGCCCGGCCCGGCCCCGGTCGGCTGGTTGTCCCTGCACCCGCAGACCCCGCACCCGCACCTGCAATCCACGGGGGGCCAACAGCAGCCGATCACCCTCTTGAACCTGGCCGCTGTAGGCGGTGCCGGTCACTATGGTGCCGGTTCCGGGCAAGGTGAAGGCGCGATCCACCGCCAAGCGAAAACGACCCGAGTCAGCAGGCGGCGGCTCTCGTTCCGCCGTTGTTTCCAAGTGGCGGCGTAGGGCAGCCACCCCATCTCCGGTCAGGGAATTCACGGCAAACAGGGGGCTGCCCGCGAGGCAGGTCCCCGCCAACAGGGCTTCTATTTCCTTGCGAGCAGCTTGACAGCGCTCCGGAGAGACCCGGTCGATCTTGGTCAGGGCTACCGTGCCTCGGCTGAGTCCGAGCAACTCCAAGATGCGGAGGTGTTCCCGGGTTTGGGGCATCGGTCCATCATCAGCCGCCACCACCAGCAATACCTGGTCAATGCCGGTCGCGCCGGCCACCATGGTGTGGACCAGCCGCTCATGGCCAGGTACGTCCACAAACCCCAGCACCGTACGGTTCGGCAACGGGTGGTAGGCGTAGCCTAGATCCAGCGTGATGCCCCGGGCCTGCTCTTCTGGCAACCTATCCGGATCAACCCCGGTCAGAGCGCGAACCAGGGCGGTCTTGCCATGATCGATATGGCCCGCAGTACCGACGATCATCGGGGTAGAGGCACCTCCAACTGGCTTACAAAAGCCGCTTCATCATCCAAGCAACGTAAATCCAGCTGCAACTGACGATCCACGACGCGGCCAATCACGGGAATCGGCAGGGATCGCAAAGCGGTTTCTAACTCACCCAGAATACGGGTGGACTTGCCGGTCGGGCGGATGACTATTCCGGCGCTTTCTAGCCGTTCGAGGGGCAATGACCCACTCCCAATCTGGCTTAACATGGGTTCCACCGCTAACTCCAGCGGCCAAGCCTTGAGCGCTTGGCCCACTTGGGGGAGTAATCGGCGCGCTTGGACCTCCATGTCGGTCCGAGGCCGCACCAGCAGACGCAGGGTTGTGAGACGTTCCGTCAAGCGGTCGGGATCCTGATATATCCGCAACACCGCCTCAAGCGCCGCTAAAGTCAGCTTGCCTACCCGCAGAGCCCGCTTCAGGGGATTGCGTTTGATTTTCTGTATGAGGTCACTTCGGCCCACCAAAACCCCAGCCTGGGGACCGCCCAATAGTTTGTCGGCGCTAAAACTAACCAGATCGGCACCGTTTGCCAGCGTTGCGCGAGGCGTTGGTTCCTTGGGCAATTGATAGCGGGTCAGGTCAACCAGGGTACCGCTACCCAAATCGACAACAAAGCCAATCCCGTTCCCCTGAGCCAATGCGGCCAGTTCCCGCTCCGGAACCGTCGCCGTAAACCCCTGGATGGCGTAATTGCTGGTGTGAACCTTCATCAAGAGCGCGGTTCTTGGCCCAATCGCTTCCTGAAAGTCCCGAAGATGGGTGCGGTTGGTGGTTCCCACTTCGCGCAACCTGGTCCCGGCCCGGGTCATGATGTCCGGGATGCGAAACGCGCCGCCGATCTCCACCAATTCGCCCCGCGACACCACAACTTCCTTGCGCGCCGCCAAGCTGTTCAGCAGCAGAAATACGCCTGCCGCATTGTTGTTGACCACCGTCGCCGCTTCGGCACCAGTCAACTCCCGTAACAGGTCCTCCACCAGATGATCCCGATCACCCCGTTTACCGGATGCTAGATCGTATTCGAGACCGCAGGGATACCGAGCCGCAGCGACCAGTGCATCGACGGCCTCCTCCGGCAGGGGTGATCGCCCTAGGTTGGTATGAAGAACCGTGCCGGTGAGATTAAAGACTCGCCGGAGTCGCGGCCTATTTTCTTTGGCCAGGGCGGCTTCGATAGCCGAGATAAATGCAGCGGCGATCAAGGGCGAACGCCCATGCGACCCTGTGTTAGTTTTGATGTCCTGAAATGCTGATCGAATTGCCGACGTCACCAA
>CAZIHO010000196.1:1667-3522 GCA_964538875.1 uncultured Chromatiaceae bacterium | reverse complement strand
GTAACCGCCGGACTCCCGGTGCTAGATGTAAGATCCAGCAATCAAACTAAAAAAAATTATCTCTAAGTACTTGCTACTTTTTTCTTGCTGATTCAACTGAGTCTCTTCATTGCTTGGGGGCGGATGGCATGAAAACGACACCCTATTACCAGCTTTGCCGTTGGCTCCTGACCCTGGGACTCGCGCTCTTTTCCACCGCCAGTTGGTCGCAGACCCAATATTTGGTTCTGGTCGATATCGACAACAACCCGGCCACCGGCTGTAACCAAAGCCTACCCAATTCCGGATCCTTAAGCGGTATTGAACGCCGGCTGATCGCCACGGTTTCCGAATCCAACTCGCCTCAGGTCACCCAACTGAGTTTGGAATCCTGTACCAACGGTCTCTTTGGCACACCGGTGACCGTGCCCGGTGCCCCCTACCCGGTCGGCATCAACAACGGCGTCAGCGGCGCCGACGTGGTGGAGCAGGCGGTGGTGACCAGCGCGGTGGCGCCGGTCGGCGCGGTGGTGCGGATTTACTTTGCCTCCCAGCGTACCGATGGCGATGACCTGCTCGCCTCCACCAGCGGCGGTGGCCCGATTCTGGTGAATATTCAGGCCGGGAGTGCCGCGATTCCGGCCCTATCCGGATGGAGTTTGCTACTACTGGCGCTGCTCCTAGGTGCCCTGGTTTACCGGTTCGGCTCCCGCTTCCCCACCGGTGCCGCCAGCGCCCTGGCGCTGTTGCTGGTGCTGGGCATCGCCTGGGCGGCGGGGTTCGCGTTGGATGGCCAGGTCAATGATTGGCAAGGCACCCAGCCGGTGGGAACCGATCCCCAAGGGGATAGCAGCTCCCAAGCGGACCTGGTAGCCGCCTTTATTGCCCAAGAGGGTGGGCAACTATTTTTCCGTTCCGACATTCGGGAAGCGCAAACCCCCAACCATGCTCCGTCCTTTACCAAGGGTGGCGATCAGACGGTCCTGGAGGATGCGGGTGCCCAAACCTTGCCAGGCTGGGCCACCGGCATCAGTGCCGGATCGCCGGCGGAGGCGGGACAGACCCTGACTTTCAACGTCATCGCCAACACCAATACCGGCCTATTCAGCGCCGGGCCAGCGGTAGCCGCCGACGGCACCCTGACCTTTACCCCGGCCAGCAACGCCAACGGCTCCGCCACCCTCACCCTTACCCTGTCCGACGACGGCGGCACCGCCAATGGCGGCGTGGATACCAGCGCGGCCCAAAGCTGGGTCATCAACGTCACGCCGGTCAATGACCCACCCAGCTTCACGGCCGGCACGGATCCGACCGTCCTGGAGAACGCCGGTCCCCAGACCCTGACTGCCTGGGCGACGGCCATCTCCGCCGGGCCGGCCAATGAATCCGGCCAGAGCCTCACCTTCAACCTCACCGGCAACACCAATCCGGGCCTGTTCAGCGCCGGGCCGGCGCTGGCTACCAATGGCACCCTGACCTTTACCCCGGCCAGCAACGCCAATGGCTCCGCCACCCTCAGCCTCACCCTGTCCGATAACGGCGGCACCGCCGACGGCGGGGTGGATACCAGCGCGCCCCACAGCCTGACCATCACCGTCACGTCCGTCGATTCACCCCCGGTGGCGGTAAATGACCCAGCGACGGTGGATGAAGATGCCAGTGCCACTGCTATCGATGTGCTGGCCAATGACACCGACATCGATGGCGGTCCCATCAGCATCACCTCCGTGACCCAGCCGGCCAACGGCACCGTGGTCATCACCGGCGGCGGCACCGGACTGACCTACGCGCCCAATGCCAATTATTGCAACAACCCCCCCGGCACCACCCTGGATACCTTCACCTATAGCCTCACCCCAGGGGGCTCCACCGCCAC
>CAZIHO010000196.1:0-1567 GCA_964538875.1 uncultured Chromatiaceae bacterium | reverse complement strand
GTCACCGTCACCGTCAATTGCGTCAACGATGCCCCCAGCATCGCCCTGCCCGGCCCGGCGGCGGCCTATGACACCCTCACCCCGGCGATCCTGGATGCAGCCGCCACTGTCACCGACAGTGATTCGCTCAACTTCGACACCGGCGCGCTCACGGCCAACGTCACCACCAACTGCGAGGACAACGACCGCCTCGGCGTACGCAACGAAGGCAACGGAGCCGGCCAGATCGGCGTCAATGGCGCTGACGTGACCTACAACCCAGGCACCGGAGCCGTCACCATCGGCACCATCACGACAGACTTCGATTGCGCTACGCCGGGGGCACCAACCCTGGTGATCGCACTGAACGCCGACGCCACGCCGACCGCCACTCAAGCCCTGTTGCGCAACCTCACCTATTTCAGCGCCAGCACCCCGACCGGCACCACACGGAGCCTCGACGTCTTCCTCACCGACGGGGACGGTGGCACCAGCAACACCGCCACTAAGATTGTCAATCTAGACTCCGCACCCACGGTCACCGACGTCACGCCCGCCAACAGCGCCACCGGCGTGGCCATCAACGCGGACCTGACCCTGACCTTCAGCGAAGCGGTCAATGTCAGCGTTGGTTGGTACCAGATTTCCTGTTCAACCAGCGGCGTCCATGCCGCCGGTGTCAGCGGCGGCTCCACCACCTTCACGCTCAACCCCAACACCGATTTTGCCAACGGCGAAACCTGTACCCTCACCGTCACCGCAACCCTGGTCACGGATCAGGATGCCATCGATCCGCCGGATCAGATGGCCACGGACTTTACCTCCACCTTTACCACCGTCGATGTGGCACCCACCGTGCTGGCATCGAGCACACCCGTTGGCGGAACCACGGTGCCCACCAACCAAGTCATCACCCTGAATTTCAGTGAGGCGGTCGATCTGGTGCTCGGCAACATCAGCCTGACCTGCGGGACTTCCCAGCCCTTCAACGCCTCTGGCACCAGCAACCTGACCAGCGTTACCCTGACGCCCGATAATCCGCTTCCTGCCGGCGCCTCTTGCACCCTGACCGTGGCGGTTGACGCAGCTACCGACGTGGACGCTGTGGATCCCCCCGATCAACTGGATGCGCTGTTCACCCGGACCTTCAACGTGGACGCGGCGCCCTCGGTGACTTCGACTTCCCCGCTCGACGAAGCCACTTTGATCCCGGTCGGCAACAACATCACGGTGAATTTCAGTGAAGCCGTCAATGTGATCAACAGCAGCTTCACCATTGACTGCTCTGGTTTACAGATCTTTGGGGTGACCGGTACAGGGACCAGCAACATTGTGCTGAATCCAGTCGCCGATCTGCCCGGCGACGTTGACTGCACGGTCACGGTGGTCGCCACCAACGTCAGTGATGTGGACACGGTAGATCCGCCCGATGGGCCGGCATCCGACTTTGTGTTCTCATTCAGAACCGCCCCGGTGGCCAATGACGACAATTACACGGTGACACCCCACCTAACCTATGACAGTCCCACCGGTGTAGGAGCCAACGACGACCCCATCAACTCCGCCATCACCGGATTTGGGCCGACCC
>CAZIHO010000195.1:0-3531 GCA_964538875.1 uncultured Chromatiaceae bacterium | reverse complement strand
CGATCGATCCAGGGTCAGCCCCACTTCCCGGGCGCTGGCCCGGATCGTCATCCCCAGACCAACGGTATGATCGAGCGCTTCAACGGCCGCATCAGCGAGGTTCTGTCCACCACCCGCTTCGATTCCTCCAAAAACCTGGAGCAGACTGTCCTGCAATACGTCAAGGTCTACAACCAGCACATCCCACCCCTCCAGGCCCTCAACAACTGGCAGAAGTCAAACCCTGACCTCTTTCGTAAACGTGTATATATTCTTGCGGGACTTGCAATCTAAACAAAAGGGGAGAATTAGCAAACAAACTCGGACTAATAGCCCAGTCGGGTAAGCAATCTCTAGCATTGCATTGCCCTATAGGAAATCGCCTATGGGCACTTTGAAAAAATGCCTCCTGAATCCGTGAACTAAACAGTGTAGAGAACAGAGCCCCGGGGCGCCTCGGGTATCCTGGACTGAGGACACTGGCTATTCCGTTCTCTCTACCATCGAAGTACCGGTCAACAGCTGTATCCGGGTATTTGTGTCCGGGTTGGACCGGTCAGTGCGCAAGCTAGACGCCTACACGCCAGGCATTCCATTTTCAAGCGCGAGGTGGGTCAGGTACTAGACGGGTCCCTAGAGCCTAAGTGGTTTAGTGGCCGCAAAAAGAGTAGCAGGATACCTATGCGGGGAAGATCAAATACTTCCAAGTCTTTACCCTTAACGCTGGGACAGAAAAGACGTGATCCCAATCTCGTTCAAGAAGACTTGGTCCATCACAAATTGAAAAGCCGAATAAAATAGATGAGGGTGTCGGACACAAAACGCCTTCTGACGCGGATGGACCCAATCTCCCGGCCGAAGAAATCCCCGGCGGCGTGGTGCGTCCCGATAGGAAGTGGGTCTTGGCACCTTTGCTGCAGTTCCTGACGCGAGTTGGGAAGTTGGATGCTGGGCTAGGCGCTGCGGGCATCCGTGTCATTGATTGACTGACGGATAAGGTCGGTACCCAGGTAGAGGATTAGGTGGGAGTAGGGTTGGTTGGCGGTGCAACTTGCTAAAACCGGAAAGTACATGAAGGTTCTTCGGGCACTGGGTTTTTTGATGTGTATAGCCTGGGTTGACGGGTGGGTCCAGGCCGTTGGCGCGGGAACCGGAGTGGTAGACATCAGCAATCTTGCCGATGATTTAAACCAGATGCGCGCCATTGAGGCGAGAAACTGGCGCATTCGGGGTGTGCACTTGGGCGATCGGGGTGGCGTGAGTCTGCTAATCGGCCAGGAACAGGTATTTGGTCCGGCCGCCCGTGTGATCCTCAACGGGGGAACGTCCACGGCGCCTTTGCCCAATACGTACTATTTTCGGGGTTCCATCGAGGGGGTGCCGGGTTCCTTAGCGGCCGTTAGCCTGACCGAAGAAGGGGACATCAGCGGCTTAGTGACCGATGGTGACATGACTTGGGAACTGAAGCGAGCGTCGCGGGCAACATCTCTGGAGGCCCAGGCAGTCACGGATAACCCGCACTATCAAAACAAGACCTTTTCCTGTGGGCAAAGGGGGCTACCCACGCTAGGGGGCACTGCTCCACGGTCGAACACGACCCCGTTGGAGCCGGCTGACCTGCCCGCTGGTCAATTTTATTTAGCCACTATCGCCGTTGAGACAGATTTTGAGTTTTATCAGCTTTTTAATTCCACCGCCGCAGCCACCAACTACATTGGCAGTTTAATCAACTACGTCAGCGCCCTGTACGAGACGGAAATTCAGACACGCATGGAACTGGGTGAGATATTCCTCTGGACTACCGCCGCCGATCCTTGGGTTGAAGGCGAGGCCGGATGTCGTCTTTACGAATTTGGTCGGTATTGGCGGGATAACCGGGCCGGCGTATCCCGCACGGTCGCGCACTTTCTAAGCGGCGCTGACCTGGGGGGGGGCATCGCCTGGATTGACGCCCTGTGCCAGACACCTGCGACCTGGAATGCGTCTACTGGGTGCGCCACCCTTGGGAACACGATGGTCTCTGGGGGATTTGGCGTGAGCACCGGTCTGTCGGGCACCGTCAGTACGGCGGGGGGGCCGACTTGGGATGCCATGATGGTGGCCCACGAGATTGGACATAACTTTGGTTCTCTCCACACGCACTGCTATAACGGCATCGGGGGCGAGGCCAATCCTGTGGACGGCTGTTACGACTGGGAGCCTGGCTGCTGGGCGGGTGCCACGGGGTTGCCTGGACTCAATTCCCTATCCGGTGGGGTCAGCGGCGGCCGGACCGGCACCGTCATGAGTTACTGCGGCCAGTTACCAGGGTATCTTGGTAATATTGCCTGGACCTTTGGTTTAGGTCACCCTTACGGAATCAAGGCATATCGGGTGCCGGACGTCATGTTCGCCGGGGCTGCTGCGGCTCACGCGGCCAATCCCGCCTGTTTATTGTTGATTAACAACAGCTGCCAATCGGGTGCGATCACCTTAAACACGCCCACGGTGATTACGGGGACCGAGAGCCAGGCGTCCCAGGTCAGCATCACCACCACCACCAGTTACCAAGTTCAGGTGGGGGGCAATCTCACCTTCACGGCCCCCAGAATCAGTCTCGGGCAGGGATTCCGAGTGGCGCTGGGCGGACAGTTTCACGCCATCCCTCAGGCCTGCACCCCCTGAGTTTTGCCGGCACACTGGGTCCCAAGCAGCAGCAATTGTTACTTCCTTGTGGCTCCAAGCTGTACACAGGCTGTCTGATTCAGTATTAGCTCGTGCAGATCAAGCCGATCTACACCGCGCCCAGCGCCGAAGCCGCCCTTGGCTGAACGGGAGGCATTCGTCCAGGGTCCCTGGGGCCAGAGATTCCCCACCGTGGCCGCTGCCTGGGACCGGGTCATCCCTTTAGTTGCTTTCCAGCCGGCGATTCGCCGGGTGAGCTACACCGCCCATGCCATCGAGCGCCTCAACGCCCGGTTGCGCAAGATCATCCAGAAACGGGAGCATTTCCCCAGCGACGATGCCGCTACCCGGCTGATCTGGCTGGCCTTGCGCAATAACACCACCGGCTGGGGACCGGCCGCCAAGGCGGACCCGGTAACTTACACATCTCCTCCACTCTAACCCGCATTGGCTTGTCAGTTTCCCCCTGATCCCACCCCTGGCATGCCAACTTGGTCCCTACATTTGGCCCGGCATCCGGACGAAGCGGATAGCCCCAGTTTGTCGCTGCCGGGGCCGCAAACCTCCAACGCTAGGCCCAGGACTGACTATCATTAGCCTCTGAGTGGAGACCCGCGCCAAGCGGTCCCCATCGCTTTCAGCCTCTAGGCCCTCCGCAGGCAGATCATCGCCGGAGAACAAGCTTGAACCGAGGGGTGGAACCGAGCCTTAACCCTGCTCCCAGGCGGAGCGGATGCTTTGCCAAAGCCAGGAAGGTTTTTTGTCTTTTTGGGCAACCTTCAGACACCTTTCGGGACCCATCCGACCCGGCCGCGTTTTGGTCTATACCTCCGGCAGATTGCCGCCCCCTGGAGCCCCACGACGCTCCCAGCCACCCGCACCCTAGAT
>CAZIHO010000194.1:0-3563 GCA_964538875.1 uncultured Chromatiaceae bacterium | reverse complement strand
CAAGTTTCACTCACTACGCTCGGCTCGGCCTACACCCAAAACTTCGACACGCTTCCGGCCAGCGGGTCAGCAACCTGGACCAACAACTCCACCCTCCTGGGTTGGTATCACGCCCGCATGGGAACCGGCACCACCATCGTAGCGGACTCCGGCATCAACCCAGCTGGCAACCTTTACAGCTACGGGTCTGGTACCGCCACTGACCGGGCCCTCGGCTCGGTCGGCTCTGGTAACGGTGCGGTCGGGGATCTATTCTGGGGAGTGCATCTGCAGAACAACACGGGCGCCACCATCGTCTCCCTCGATATCTCCTACTCGGGCGAGCAATGGCGCAACAGTGCTGCTGCGGCACAGACGGTGACCTTCTCCTATCTGGTGGGTAGTCCGAGCGTCACCGGATCTTTGGCCGAGTTCCAGTCGGCCGGGGTGGCCGTCTCGGCTCTCGACGTCACCAGCCCCATCACCGGTGGTGGGGTCGGCGCTTTGGACGGCAACTCGGCGGCCAACCGGGTGACCCAAACTTTCTCCATTACCGGATTGAGTATCCCCAACGGCTCCGAGGTCATGCTCCGATGGGCTGATCCCGACCATGCCGGGGCTGATCACGGTCTGTCCATCGATGACTTCTCGGTGACCCCCCAGGGCGGGGTGGGTACGCCGACGCTCAGCATCAGCGATGTGGCCCTCGCCGAAGGGGATCCGCCGGGAACGACCACCTTTACCTTCGCCGTCAGCCTGACTGCCCCCGCAGGTCCCGGCGGAGTGACCTTCGATATCGCCACCGCCGAAAACACGGCGCAGGACCACAATCCAGTCTCAGAGGACAACGACTACGTTGCCCAAAGCCTCACCGGCCAGAGCATCCCTGCGGGATCGACCGGGCCCTATAACTTCAGCGTCACGGTCAACCGCGATACCAGCGTCGAGGCAAACGAAACTTTCTTTGTCAACGTCACTAACCTTGTTGGTGCCAACGCAGGCGATCTCCAGGGCCTGGGGAGGATCATCAACGACGATGTTGCCCTGATGCCGATTCACGACATCCAGGGTCCAGGGGCTTCCTCTCCACTTTTCGGCGCCTCGGTCACCACCCGGGGCATTGTCACTGGGGTGCGCAGCAATGGGTTCTTCATCCAAGAAGCGGACCCGTCCGTCGATGCCGATCCGGCGACTTCTGAAGGTATTTTCATCTTTACTAACAGCGCGCCACCGGCGGCGGCGGTGGTGGGCGCTCTGGTGCAGGTGACCGGCACGGTGGCCGAATATGTACCCAGCAGCGACCCGCTCCAGCCGCCACTCACGGAGCTGACTTCCCCAACGGTGCTGCAACTCTCTACCGGCAACCCGCTGCCGACACCGGTCCCGCTCACCGCCTTCTTCCCTGATCCCGCTGGGGTTTTCGATCAGCTTGAACGATTGGAAGGTATGCGGGTTTCCGTGGCTTCGCTCAATGTCGTTGGCCCAACCCAGGGCGCCATCAGCGAGTCAAACGCCACCGCGACCTCAAACGGCGTTTTTTACGGCGTAGTCACGGGTGTGACCCGTCCCTTCCGCGAAGCGGGTATCCAGGCCCCAGATCCCGCGCCGACAGGGACGATCCCGCCGATCCCACGCTTTGATTCCAACCCCGAGCGCATCCGGGTGGACAGTGACGGTCTGGTAGGAGGGCTGTTGCTCGATGTGGGCACGGGTGCTGTGGTAACCGGCCTCGTGGGTCCCCTCGATTACGCGCTTCGAGCCTATACGATTCTTCCCGATCCTGGCGCCCTGCCGGCTGTCGCCGGCGGCCCGACTGCCACGGCAGTGACTCCAGCCACTGGGCGGGAATTCACCATCGCCACCTTCAGTTTGCAGGATTTCTTTGACTCGGTGAACGACCCAGGCATCGGTGAGCCGGTGTTGACAGCAACCGCTTTCGACCGGCGACTGGGTAAAGCCTCCCTCGCCATTCGGGGCTTTCTGGGCCTGCCGGACATAATCGGCGTTGAGGAGGTGGAGAACCTGACCTCCCTGCAAACCCTGGCGGCCCGCATGAGTAGCGACGCCCTGGCGGCTTCGCAGCCCGACCCTCAGTACGCCCCTTATTTGATCGAAGGTAACGACAGCGGCGGTATTGATGTCGGCTTGCTGGTGAAGACTGCTCTGGTCACCGGCGCCACCCCTCGGGTCGAGGTGGTGGAAGTCCAGCAGGAGTTGGCCGGTACTCTGTTTGTTAATCCGGACTCTAGCACCGAAAGCCTCAACGACCGGCCACCGCTGCGACTCAACGCCATTGTCCATCATCCGAATGGGGCAAGTTTTCCCGTGACGGTGATCGTCAACCACCTGCTTTCGCCCAGCTTGGCCAATAGCCTGTTGCCCGGCGCCAACGGATGGGCCACCCAAGGTATGAAATTCCGTGCTAAGCGACAAATGCAGGCGGCAGACCTCGCCAATCTGGTGCAGGCGCGCCAGACCTCTGATCCCACCGAGCACATCGTCCTGCTGGGTGACTTCAACGCTTTCGAGTTCAATGATGGCCTTGGTCACTCGATGGGTGTCATCGCCGGCACGCCGGCCCCAGACAATGAGACGGCGGTTCCGGGCGACGGCGTGGACCTGGTGAACCCGGATTTCACCAACCTGGGGGATACGCCGCCCCCGGCGGAGCGCTATGGCTTCATCCTCGACGGCAATGCCCAGAACCTTGACCATATTCTGGTCAATCAGCCGCTGATTGCCGACACCTCGGCACGACGTCTTGAGCACCCGCGCATCAGCGCCGACTTTCCAGAGACGGCACGCAACGATGGGGCGACGCCGGTACGGCTCTCCGACCATGATCCCGCCGTGTCCTATTTCGATGTGTTCGATTTCGCCGCCGCCGACCTGTCGCTCACCAAGAGCGATACCCCCGATCCGGTGACCGCCGGCACCAACCTGGCCTACGGGATCACGGTCACCAATGCCGGTCCTGACCCGGCTTCGACCACCTCCTGGAGCGACACCCTGCCGGTCGGTACAACCTTCGTTTCCCTGTCGTCGCCCGGCGGCTGGTCCTGCACCACACCCGCCGTCGGCGCAACTGGCGCCGTTACCTGCGACAACGCCTCCTTCGCGGTGGGCAGCGCCATCTTCACCCTGACCCTGGCAGTCGATCCATCGGTGGCGGCGGGCGCAGTTCTCTCCAACACCGCCACGGTGACCTCGGCGACCGCCGATCCAAATTCCGGCAACGAAAGCGACACCGAGACGACCAGCGTCGCCGCCAGCGCCGATCTGGCGGTGACCCAATCCGATACGCCCGACCCGGTAACGGCCGGGACCAATCTCGTTTACACCCTTACCCTCACCAATGCCGGCCCGAGCGATGCCGCCTCGGTTAGCCTGTCCGATCCCCTGCCAGCAGGCACGACCTTCATTTCCCTGTCGTCGCCCGCTGGCTGGTCCTGCACCACACCCGCCGTCGGCGCAACTGGCGCCGTTACCTGCGACAACACCTCCTTCGCGGTGGGCAGCAGTAGTATTTTCACCCTGACCCTGCAGGTCGGCGCCTCGGTAGCGGCGGGCGCAGTTCTCTCCAA
>CAZIHO010000193.1:0-3571 GCA_964538875.1 uncultured Chromatiaceae bacterium | reverse complement strand
GACAAAATCGTCAGCCGGGAAGACCCGGTCAAATGGGGGATCAAGAACTTGGAGCAACTCTGGATGAGCTAGCTCCAAGGTCTGGAGCCGCCGAGGAAACCTCCGGGACCCGGACCTGCCCGCACCATTTGGGTGCATTTCGGCCCCGGACTGCACCGGCGCGATACCTTATGCCCTAGTCTGCCCGCAGATCCGCGCCCTAAATCCCGCCTGACCTGCCCCAGACGCCCGGCTGGGGCCATTGGCACGACAATCGCAAGGACTTGGTCAATCCCTGGGGCGCATGCGGCCGTTACCGCGCGGTCGCGTTTCCCGGCGCGAAGGACTCCATCACCGCCCGGCGAAACGCCCCAGGGAGACTTTTTTAATTGGCGGGGACAGCATGCTGCGTATTGCCCAGATCAACCAGTTTTACGGCGAGAGTCACACCCTCTGGGACCTGGACCTGCACCTGCTGCCCGGCTCCTGCACCTGTTTGCTGGGGCGTAATGGGGTCGGTAAGACCAGTCTGCTCCAGGTCATCATGGGTCTGCTGCCGGTCCGCTCCGGGTCCATGCACTACCTGGAGCATGACTTGACCCGGATGCCGGCGGACCGGCGCGCCGGATTGGGTATCGGCTACGTTCCCCAGGGACGCCAGATCTTTCCCCTCTTGACCGTCGAAGAAAACCTGCGGGTCGGACTGACGGCCCGCAGGGACGGCCTGCGCCGCATCCCGGAGTTGATCTTCGAGCTATTCCCGGTGCTCAAGGAGATGTTGGGCCGCCGGGGCGGCGATCTGTCCGGCGGTCAGCAACAGCAGTTGGCCATCGGCCGCGCCCTGGCGGTGGACCCCAAGCTGTTGATCCTGGATGAACCCACCGAGGGCATTCAACCCAACATCGTGGCGGAAATCGGCGCCATCATCCGCCGCCTTAACCAGGAACTGGGGCTGACGGTGTTGCTGGTCGAACAAAAGCTGCCATTCGCGCGCCGGGTGGCGGATCGCTTTTGCATCCTCGACCGGGGCCGCCGGGTGGCGGACGGCGAGATGGGGGCGTTGGACGAGGGTTTGATTCGCCAGCATCTCAGCGTTTGACCATGGGGGCGCCTCCGCCGGCGGCTGGCCTCGACCCTTGGGCGGCCCAGTTGCGCCTAGGTTTCGAGGTCCGGGGGCAACAAACCTTGTTGGCGGAACGGTATCAGCGGGGACCCCTGGCGGTGCAGCGGCCCTTCTACCCGGAAGGGGGCACCTGTCATTGTTATCTGTTGCACCCACCGGGAGGCCTGGTGGGGGGCGACCAATTGGACATCGACATCGGCGTGGCGGCGGGCGCCCAGGCGCTGCTCACCACCCCGGGGGCCACCAAGTGCTACCGCAGCGCCGGCCCGTTCGCCCGCCAGACCCAGCGGCTGCGAGTCACCGGCACCCTGGAATGGTTGCCCCAGGAAACCATCCTGTTTCCCGGCGCCCTGGTCAAACTGGGAACCCGGGTCGAGCTAGTCGCCGGCGCCCGGTTTATCGGTTGGGAACTGCTGGCTCTGGGGCGGCCCAGCATCGGCGAGCCCTTCGACCGGGGCGAGGCGACTCAAACCCTGGAGGTCTGGGCCGACGGCCGGCCCCTGCTGATCGAACGCCTGGCCCTGGAACCGGCGGCGGGCGCCCGGCAAGCGGCGGCGGGACTCAGGGGCCTGCCCCTGTCCGGGACCCTGCTGGCCTGGCCGGCCGATGCAACCGATCTGGAAGCGGCCCGCGCCGCCCTGCCAGGGGCGGCCGGCGACTGGTGCGCCTTTAGCCTGATCGACGGACTGCTGGTGGGGCGCTACCTGGGTAGTCAGGCGGAACAGGCGCGCCTGAGTTTCGTCCCGGTGTGGCGGGCGCTACGCCCCCGGCTGTTGGGGCGCGAGGCGGTAACGCCCCGGATCTGGGCCACCTGAAACAGGCATCGACCATCTTAGACGGGAGCCGACATGGAGCTGACACCACGCGAAAAAGACAAGTTGTTGCTGTTCACTGCCGGCCTGGTGGCGGAACGGCGCAAGGCCCGGGGCCTGCGGCTCAATTACCCGGAGGCGGTGGCCTATATCAGTGCCGCTCTTCTGGAGGGGGCCCGGGACGGCCGCACCGTGGCGGAATTGATGGACTTTGGCCGCACCCTGCTGAGCCGGGACCAGGTGATGGACGGAGTGCCCGAGATGCTGGCCGAGGTACAGGTCGAGGCCACCTTCCCGGACGGCACCAAGCTGGTCACGGTCCATCATCCCATCGTTTGAAGCTGGAGGAGCCAACCCCATGATCCCCGGAGAAATTCTGCCCGCCCCCGGCGACCTGGAGCTGAACGCCGGGCGCCCTACCCTGACCCTGAGCGTCGCCAATGCCGGTGACCGCCCGGTCCAGGTGGGTTCCCATTACCACTTCTTCGAGACCAATCCGGCCTTGGTGTTCGCCCGGGAGCAAACCCGGGGCTTGCGCCTGAACATCCCGGCCGGCACCGCCGTGCGCTTCGAGCCGGGCCAGACCCGCACCGTGGAACTGGTGGCCTACGCCGGCGACCGGCAGGTGTACGGCTTCAACGCCCAAATCATGGGTTCCCTCTAGGCTTTCGGGAGCGCGAGCGACATGGCCAAGATTTCCAGAACCGCCTACGCGGAAATGTTTGGACCCACGGTCGGGGACCGGGTGCGGCTGGCGGATACGGATCTCATCATCGAAGTCGAACAGGATTTCACCCATTATGGCGACGAGGTCAAATTCGGCGGCGGCAAGGTGATCCGGGACGGCATGGGCCAGAGCCAGCGCACCAATGACGAGGCGGTGGACCTGGTGATTACCAACGCCCTGATCCTGGATTGGTGGGGCATCGTCAAGGCTGACATCGGCATCAAGCAGGGGCGTATCGCCGGGATCGGCAAGGCCGGCAACCCGGACACCCAGGCCGGCGTCACCATCATCATCGGACCCGGCACGGAAGCCATCGCCGGTGAAGGCCAGATTCTGACCGCCGGCGGCTTGGATACCCATGTGCACTTCATCTGCCCCCAGCAGGTGGAGGACGCCCTCATGTCGGGTATCACCACCTTGATCGGCGGGGGCACCGGCCCCGCCACCGGCACCAACGCCACCACCTGCACGCCGGGTCCCTGGAATCTGCACCGCATGTTGCAAGCAGCGGACGCCCTGCCGGTCAACCTGGGTTTTCTCGGCAAGGGCAACGCCAGCCTGCCCGCCGCGCTAGAAGAACAGGTGCAGGCCGGCGCCCTGGGCCTCAAGTTGCACGAAGACTGGGGCACCACCCCGGCGGCCATCGACTGCTGTCTGGACGTGGCGGAGCGCATGGACGTGCAGGTGGCCATCCACACCGACACCTTGAACGAATCCGGCTTCGTCGAACAGACTTTCGCCGCCTTCAAGGGCCGCACCATCCATAGCTACCATACGGAAGGGGCCGGCGGCGGCCATGCTCCGGACATTATCAAGGCCTGCGGACAGGCGAACGTGCTGCCCTCCTCCACCAACCCAACCCGCCCCTACACCATCAACACGGTGGATGAGCACCTGGACATGCTGATGGTCTGCCATCACCTGGACCCG
>CAZIHO010000192.1:0-3574 GCA_964538875.1 uncultured Chromatiaceae bacterium | reverse complement strand
TACCGAGTGTGACAGTTTCTTCAGCCATGCGGAGCCTCAAAAGAAAAACCGCCCGGAGGCGGCTTTATTTTTATCAAAACAAAAACTTATTTTTTAATGCGCGATTCTCTCCACGCAATAAGCTCTTCTTTATTAAATATTACGCATCTAGGCGATAAAACCCTGGGCTTTGGGAAGTCGTCTCGTTCTTTCGACCATCTCCAAAGCGTAGCGCGACCAATGCCGAGAAAATCAGCAGCATCCTTTGGACGGAGACAATCGCTTTCTACTCTCAAATAATCACTCATTACAATCTCCTTTAAATAAACTACAATTGAGATTGTAAAACAAATAAATACAAAATAATATTATTTATTGTTATGTATCGTGACTAACGCTTCGTCTTCCATGACACGGAGACAGTGGAATATTTCTTCCCACCGCTTGCGCTTGATGCCGTGCAACTTGAGGACAGTCGGCACAACGCCGTAATCAAGTCCTACCGGACCATTGAAGCCGAGTCGCCATTGGGTAAGCAGGGATTGAAAGACGATTGATGCTTGGTAGTTCTCGGGGAAAACTTCGACCTGCGTGAATTCGTCGCCGTAGTCTTCCATCGTGAATCCCATCGCGTCTAGCTCTTGCTGCGATGGGCGTTTCTGGTAGAAGAAGCGGGCGACTTTCCTCAGTTTCCCAAGCGGGCGCCGGTCAGTTCATTGACGTAAGCGGCGAAGATAGCAGAGCCGGAACCGTGATACTTTTTCAGCAGCGTTCCAAGGGCTTCCGGAGAATAGGGAACGTCGCAGTTTTCCCAGCCCTTGACGATTTCCAGAAGAACGTCGAGTTCCTCTTTCTTCCCTTGTGCAGCTTCGTCAGTGAATGCCTTGTATTCGTCCTTGTCCTTATAGACAAAGACAAACGGCACCTTGATCTTTCCGCTGCCAGGGACGTGGATTTCCACAGGCGCGGTAAAGGTAGGATTCGGGGTAAGTTTCAGCATGGATTGTCCTCGTTAGACACCTCGTTAAAATGACCTACGGCAACGCGAACGAGGACGCGCTTTCGGTTTCCCTAGCCGTGGTCAAAACGGGTTAGGACGAATATCTGACGGCGCGATTGTTGCCGTTGAAAGTTGCCGTACAGCGATTGATCTGCCCGTCTTGCATACGGACTGATTCATTCAATGCCACGGTGCAAGGAATCAGGTTGAAAGAACCGGAGCGGGTGATGACCTTCAAGACGGTATCGGTTTGAACATCTGTCAGTGTCTTCAAGGCGGTGTAACCAGCAGTGCCGATGGAATCAGCATCGATTTCAACGGTGTAGTTGGTCGCGGTGAATCCGTCATTGATCGAATATTCAACGTCCGACTCAACGTATTTGTAAGTCGAAGTTTTCGGGTCGCCACCGGAAGTCTGCGGATTCATGATTGTCGTGATCTGGGTGAATGCGGAAATCTTCTGCACCGTACCGATACCCTGACCAGCCGGGAAATAGGTAGTCGAAGAAGTATCCGCGCCTTCTAGAACGAAGGTATCAGTCGCCACGGATTTGACGCGGAATGCACGCTTGTTCAGGCGCCCCCAGCCGGAGTACATGATGACAATATCGCCATTCGAGTATCCATGTGCAGCAGAAGTCACGACAGCCTCAGAGGCATTCGTGACGATGGTGGTGGTTTTTGCAGCAGCGATAGTGGAAGCAACGTAGAAGGTACTTCCAGTTGGTACAGACGCCATGACTATTCCTTTCGGGAATGAAAAAACCGCCCTTAGGCGGCTTGTTGTTCGCCCGAAATGGGCATAAAAAAAGCCACCCGAAGGTGGCTTGCTTGTTCTGTTGTTTTACGTGGTTTTATCCACGCGGTATCTAATACTCACAGGTAGCACGTGCCACCCTTCGTCGTTCATGGATGGCCCCATTGAAGGAGTCCGGTCAATGAAGATCGTCAAGCCTGATTTCGAGATAGCGGTGTTTTGGGCAAACTGAGCGATGATCGCTTCGGCTATCGTTTCCGCTGCGCCGGTTCCTATTCCTTCCGGCGAATAGATGGATAGCTGGAATATCCCGGCATACAGCTTGTAATCTCCGGTCACTGCGCCATCGAATGTCTCGGCAGGCAGCAAGTAGGCACGGATGTATTTCGCATTTGCTACTGGCGTGTAACTGACGTTCTGCCATGCCACAGGAATCGCCGGAACTTGAGCGTCGGCCCATGTCTTCAGGCGAGACTCTAATGCGGCGCGGATTGTCTTTTGACTCATTAGGCACCGTACTGGTTAGTGATTTCAACGAGCGACAGGCGAACCATGCCGGCAGGCGCTTGGCCTGACCATCCGTTTTCCAGCCTGATACTGTATGGGAGCGAATTCGTTAGAAATATGCTGCCTTCAAGTTTCGCTGTGGCGATTTCAGTCTGAACCTTGCCCAATGCGCTATCGGTTGCGCTCGTAGTCGTTTTGTCAGGCGATCCATAGCCAACATTCCAGTTCGCACGGAAGCGCCCGGTATCCACCGGAGATTTCATAATCACGCGACTGAACAAATCTAGCATTACCTTTCGCGCAACTAACTCAGTCTGTCCTTTGGCCTTCTCGCAAGCCTTGGAGAGATCAAGCGCGAAACTCATTTGCGTAGATTGCAGTCGTAAAGCACGGCAACGCCAGCCGGTGCGATTGCCTTGACCTGCGTAATGCGCCATGTAATGCCGCCAGCAATTGCCAGGTCATCAATGCCAGGCTCAGACATGCCGACCGGAGATAGATAAAGCTGCTTGTCACCTTGCACGATCAGCGTGCCGTCAATCGCTTGTGTGCCGTAATCGAAGACGCATCCATTGCCAACTACATCAGCCGTGGTTAGCGTCGTCGTTCCTGTGTCCGGGTCATAGTTACCCGGCGTGTTCGTGCGGATGGTGATCGGCTGGCCGAACTCTGCCAACATGTCGTCAGCAGTTAGCGCCAGATCGCCGTAGAAGCTCATTTATGCCCGCACCAACTGAACCGAACCAGATCCGCCTGCGATCAAGTCGCGTAGCAGCGAGTCAATCAGCGAGTAAGTTTTCTGCCCGCCATTCTGCGGTGCAGACATGGATTTCTTGATCGGTCCGACCTGAACATCAGTCACATATTGCGAATCAGGATCAACGATCAGCGAACCGGAAATAGCCTTGATGGCAAGCTCGATACACGCGGTTTTCAGCATCGCCGGGATGGCATCGTAAGCCAGCGTATAGCCGTCAAACACGACGCCTGAACGAGGCCACATAAGCGCCTGATGCTCGGCAACACGGTTGCCTTTGAAACGGTAGGTGGCGTCGAGATATTGCGTCGCGTTCCTGAGCGCACTTTCCTTTACGCTATCCGCGCCACTCCATGCAGTTAATCCTCTGGCAGTCGCGTATGCCGTGGCATCGGCAACGCTGGCATAGCTTTCGGAATCAGTCGCAGCAGAACCTGTCTCGACGATCAATGCCATTACTCAGCCTTTTCCTTCGGCTTGCGACCACGCCGCTTTGGTTCTTCTGCCTGTTGTTCTTCCGACTCAACAAACAGCTTATGAATCTTCGGATCGAAGTCCGACTCGTTGATTTCAA
>CAZIHO010000191.1:0-3664 GCA_964538875.1 uncultured Chromatiaceae bacterium | reverse complement strand
GACCAATGGCAAACCCTGGAGCATAAGGTCCGGGAACAGGCCACGGCCCTCAAATTACGCATGAGGGAATTGGACCGGGAGCGCAACTTCGTGTCCAGTTTGCTGGACACCGCCAAGGTGCTGGTTCTGACCCTGGATCCCCAGGGCCGCGTGGCCCTCGCCAACCAGCACGCGGTCAAGCTGACCGGCTTCGATCCGGAGGATTTGCTGGGGCGGCATTTTTTCGACTTATTGGCGCCGGATGCCGCCGCCGGCGCCGCTGGATTGACCCAATTGCTGGACGGCAAGATTCGCGGCCATGCCCATGAAGGCGAGTTGACCGGCGCCACCGGACGCCAGTTGCATATAGCCTGGGTCCATTCCCGGCTGGATCAAATCGACGCGCCCGGCACCTCGGTGCTGAGCGTGGGGTTAGACATCACGGAGCGCAAGCACTCGGAACTCCGCTTTGCCTGGCTGGCGGATCATGACCCCTTGACCGGGCTGGTCAATCGCCGGCGTTTCGAGTGGGCCTGCCAACAGGCGCAACAGCATGAGTTGGCCCGGCCGGGCAGCGGCGGCGCCCTGCTGTACCTGGACCTGGACCAATTCAAGGCCATCAACGACACCTCCGGCCACCGGGCCGGCGATCAATTGTTGGAGACGTTCGCCGGGCATCTGGCGCGCCTGGGGGGGCAAATCGCCCTTGCACACCCCACCCTGGTGGCACGACTGGGGGGCGATGAATTCGCGGTGCTGGTGGAGCGCGTGGACCGGCACCAGGCGCTGGCAGCGGCGGAACAACTGGGGGATGGCTTGAACCGGCTGGAATACCGGGTCGGCGCCGAGTTGTACCGGATCAGTTGCTGCATCGGCGTCGCCCTGTATCCGGACCATGGCCTGGGCTTTCAGGAGTTGATGCAAAACGCGGATTTCGCCATGTATCAGGCCAAGGCCCGGGGCGAAGGGCGGGTGCAGTTATTTGGCGGCGGCGATCAGATCCAATCCCGCATGGCGCGGCGCTTGCGTTGGAAGGAACGCATTCAGGAAGCGTTAGAGGGGGAGCGTTTCTTCCTGCAATTGCAACCGGTCCTGGAAATCGCCTCGGGCCGGATCCGCCACTGGGAGGCCCTGGTGCGGATGCGGGACACCCAGGATCCGGCACCCCTATCGCCCCGGGAGTTTATCCCCGTGGCGGAAGCCACCGGACAAATCGCGGCCATCGATTGCCGGGTGCTGGACCTGGCGTTCGACGTATGGCGCCGGCTGGCGCCCGGACAAGAAGTGGCGGGACTGCACCTGAATCTGTCGGTACGCAGCCTGCACAGTCCGGAATGGCAGGAACATCTGTATCGACTGCTGGACCGTGAGGACGCAGATCCGGCCGCCTTCCAGTTCGAAATCAGCGAAACCGCCGCCATGCTGGACCTCAAGGACGCCCAGTTGCTGATGAATGGCGTCCGCGCGCGGGGTTGCCAGTTCGCCCTGGATAATTTCGGGGTCGGCTTTTCGTCCTTCAGCCACTTGAAAGATCTGCCCGTCGATCTGATCAAAATCGACGGCGCCTTCATTAGCCGCCTGGCCAGTCAGCCGGACCAGCAGATCATCGTCAAAGCCTTGGTGGAAGCGGCGCGGGGATTCGGCAAGCGGACTTTGGCGGAGTTCGTGGACAGTCCGGAAACCCTGGAGCTACTACGTGGCCTGAAGGTGGACTATGCCCAGGGCTACCAGGTGGGCCTGCCCCAAACCCTGGCGCAACTGGAAGCGGCGGGAATCCTCCAGGCGGAATCCCGGAACCGGGACTGACATGTGCGGCGGGCGAATGGGAGGCCGGCCTGATCCGGGGCAGGTATAGCCGGTCGCGGCAGGGCGCCGGGCAAGCCAAGGCCAGGCCGGTACCCGCGTCGATGGCGCCTGAATAGACCCATAAGGTCTATTCAGGCTAAATAACCGGGTCCTAGGATGTTCCCGTCCTGGGCCCTCACCCGAGAATCCTTAGGCTTTCCCCAACACCTGGGAATCGCTGTAATACTGGCTATCCCCCCCCCGTCCGTAGGTCCGGGTATTCTCCGGCACCCCCCGCAGAATCTGGAACGCCCGCTCCATGCGGGCCCGGCTGGCAGCCAGCAGGCTGCCGTTGACTTCATTATGATCCCGGCATTGGGTGGCCAATTCCTGCAACTTCCGCCACAGGTTCCACTCGTCCCCGTCCTTCGGCAGCGTCTTGAGCAGCGCCTCGCTACCCTCCTTGCCAGGCGGCAAGCGCAACGCCTTGAGAAAGGTTTCGTGGGCCTGGAGCCGTTGCTCCATCTCCCGCAGCAGGGTGGTTTTACTGGTTCCGACGCGGGTCAATTCCTGGGCGTCCCGGGCCAGTAGTGCCAGCCGCTCCTGTTCCAGCGCCTTGATGAGTTTTTCCGCGCAACCGATCTGGGCCTGTACCAGGCGCCGGAAGCGGTTAACGGATTCCTTGTCGGTCATGGGTCCAGTCTCCAGGTCAGGGCAGGTTGCGCTCCATTTCCATGATCTTGTCGCTGGTGCTGACCGGATTTACCTGAAAACTGCCGGTCGCCAGCAAGCGTTGGGTGCTTTCCACCCGTTGACTATCCACCACCGGCTGATCCGCCATACGGGCCTCTAGACCCCGTAAACGGGCCGCCGAATCCGTTAGGCTGAAGGTATCCGCTCGCGGAGCCTCCGTGGCCGTAGGGCGGCTCCCCCCCTGGTCAGGGGTAGGACTTGACCCTAACGATTCACCGGCATTTTGTACCAGTCCGCCGGGAAGACCCTGTATTTGCATGCTCATGCTACACCTTGAGAGACGTAATCCTCCGCGCTTGAGCGGTAGGTTGGATGGACCCCGGCGTCCAGGGTGGACGCTGATGGGCTAGGAACCGGAGCAACCACCCTGGGGCTTCGCTCCTGCTTCGTCCTATATATCGACCCTCACGGTGCCAGCTGAAATAACTCGGGCCTCTAGTTCCTTGCCGGAACTCAGGTTGAGAACCTTGATCCGTTCGCCTGGATTGCCCCGCGCCAATGCCTTGCCTTGCATCCGTGCCTCGATGCCACCGATGGACGCGATGATCGAGACCTTCTCACCCCGCTTGATCTGGTTGGGGGTTTCCAACTGGGCGGGCGCCAGCACCTGCCCGCGACGCACCGGCCGGTCCAGGGTCCGGCCCACCGCTTCGTCCAGCTTGAGCAGGTAGCCCCGGGTCAGGCTGGCCAGGTCCCGCTGTTGCAGCTCCACATCCTCGGCCCCCAGCAGGGTGCCCCGGGTCAGGTCTTGCTTGACCACCACCACCTGGTCCAGCAGCCGCACCTGGGCCGGCACGTATAGACTCCAAGGGCTGGCGCCGGTACAGCGCACCCCTACCGTCACCCGTCCGGCCTTGTTGCCCGAGGGGGGCAGATAGGTTTCCAGGGCCCGCTCGCAATGGTTCAAGCGCAGCCGGTTGTCGATGGTGCTGACCTCGATTTCCGGCTCGGCGCTGCCGCCGCCGTTGGCGTCCTGCAGGAACTGACGCACCAGCTCCCGCAGCTCGGTCAGGGATTGGAATTCTTCGGCGCCCTGGGCGCCGGCGGACAGCATCGCCCAACCGGCGGCCAGCAGCAGCCCGACCCAAAGGTGTCGACGAAGGTTCACGGACTTAACTTAGCCTCGGTGACGAATGGTTGGCCAATA
>CAZIHO010000190.1:0-3672 GCA_964538875.1 uncultured Chromatiaceae bacterium | reverse complement strand
TCACCGATGGCGCCAACACCGCCGGCGCGGTGGCGCCCAGGGATGCGGCCAAGGCCGCCGCCGAGGCCGGCGTACGCATCCACGCCATCGGCATCGGCGGCGGGCCGGTGGGGGTCCGCACCCCGTTCGGCACCCTGACCCGGCAAGCCAGTGATCTGGATCCGGCCACGCTCCAGGCCATTGCCGGCATCACCGGCGGGCGTTTCTTCCAGGCCACCGACACGGCGCAACTGGAGAAGGTGTACGAGGAACTGGATCGACTGGAGCCCAGCGTCCGGGATAGCCGGGTGTACCGGCCTCTGAGGTCCCTGTACCCCTGGCCGGCGGGGGCGGCACTGGCGTTGGCGGCGCTGTTGGCCCTGGGCGGCTGGTGGCGGTGGCCCGCCGCTGTACGGAGGAGGGCAGGCCATGGCGGCTGAATTCCACTTTTTGCGCCCCGGCTGGTTATGGGCGTTACCCCTGGTGGCGTTGCTGGTCTGGCGGCTGGTCCGGGACCGGGCCGGTGGCGCAGCCTGGCGGGATCTAGTGGATGCCCACCTGTTGCCTCATCTGCTGGTGTCCACCGGCGCTGGCAGCCGCGGGCCGGCGCTGCTGGTGGGGCTGGGCGGACTGTTGGGCATCTTAGCCCTGGCCGGGCCGGTGTGGGAGCGGCTGCCCCAGCCGGTGTTTCAGGCCGGGGCGCACCGGGTGATTCTGTTGGACCTGTCCCCCACCATGAACGCGCCGGATGTGCCCCCCTCGCGTCTGGCCCAGGCCCGCTTCAAGCTGCTGGACTTGCTCAAGCGGCTGCGGGAAGGCCAGACCGCCCTCCTGGCGTTCGGCGCTGAACCCTACCTGGTGGCGCCCCTGACCAGCGACGTGGAAACCATCGCCGCCCAGGTGCCGCATCTGGAAACCGCCCTGCTGCCGGTGTCCGGCGGCCGGCGCCTGGATTTGGCGCTGCGTCAGGCGGAACTGCTGTTGCACCAGGCCGGTGCCAGCGGCGGCGAGATCATCTTGATCACCGATGGCCTGGACCAGGCCGCCACCGCCCAGGAAACGGCCCGGGCGTTGCGGGCGTCTGGGTTGCGCCTGTCGGTGCTGGGCATCGGCACCGGGCAGGGGGCGCCGGTGCCCCTAGGGAAAGAGGGTTTTTTAAAGGATTCCCAAGGGGCCATCCTGGTGCCGCGCCTGCCGGTGGATGCCCTGGAACAACTGGCGAACGCGGGTGGCGGCCGCTACGTCGGCGCCGGCGCCGATGACCGGGACCTGGATGCTCTAGTGCCCGCCGCCGCGTCTACTACCCAGGGGCCGGCACTGGCCCAGGATACCCAGGCGGACCAGTGGCGGGAGGAGGGCCCCTGGCTGCTGTTGCTACTACTGCCCTTGGCGGCGCTGGCGTTTCGGCGCGGTTGGTGGGGTCCCCTGGTGCTGCTGCTGGGCCTGGTGCCGCCCCCGGACGCCCAGGCCCTGGAGTGGGCGGACTGGTGGGCGCGGCCGGATCAGCAGGCGGCCGAGGCCCTGGCGGCGGGTCAGGCGGCCCAGGCGGCGGAGCAGTTTGAGCGGCTGGACTGGCGGGCGGCGGCCAATTATCAGGCCGGTGACTATGCCAAGGCGCTACAGGCCCTAGAGGGTCTGAGTGGTGCCGAGGCGGACTACAACCGGGGCAACAGCCTGGCCAAGCTGGGCCGTCTGGAGGAGGCTCTGGCCGCCTATGACAGCGCCCTTAAAGAGAATTCCGAGCATGGGGACGCCCGCCACAACCGGGACCTGGTTCAACGGTTACTGGAGCAGCAAAAGAATCAGCAGGACCAGCAGAATCAGCAGGAACAAAAGGGTCAGCAAGACCAACCGGGTCAACGGAACCAACAAGACCCGCAGAGTCAACAGGATCAACAGAACCAGCAAGGTCAACAGGGTCAGCAAGACCAACAGGGTCAGCAAGGTCAGCAGGACCAGCCGGGGCAAGCGGGCGGCCAAGGCCGCCAGGATCAGGAAAATCCTGCCGGACAGGGCGACCAGAACCGCCAGGCCGAGGGTGCCGACCCCGAGCAAGACCAGGACTCCCAGGCGGCGTCCGCCGGACAGGGGCACCAGGAGCCAACTCAGGAGTCGTCCCAAACGGCCCCTGACCCAGACTCGACCGCCGGTCAGCCGGCAGCAAGCCCCAAACAGGGTCCCGAACCTGGCCAGGCAGACCTGCTCGGCAACCAGGACCCGCCCGGCAGCGGGCCGCCGCCGTCTGCGGTACCGGACCAGGCCGGCGAGCAACGCCAGGCCCTGGATGCCATGCTGCGCCGGGTTCCCGATGATCCGGGTGGTCTGCTACGCCAGCGCTTCATGCTCCAACACCTACGGCGTAGCGGCCGGTTGCCTTGAATTGGATCAATTGTTGGGACAACGCCCATGCCCTTGATGCGAATTCTGTTGCTGGTTCTCTGCGGATTGGCGCCCACTGGAGGGGTGCTGGCCGCCGGCCTGGACGCCAGCTTGGACCGCACCCGTATCCCGGAGGGGGATAGCCTCACGCTCCAGTTGAGCGCCCCCTCGGACGCCCAGGGCAACCTGGATTTGACGCCCTTAGCCCAGGACTTCGACCTCCTCAACCAGAGCCAGGGCACCCAAATGCGTATCATCAATGGCCATGCCGAGGGCAGTCGCCAATGGCAACTGCGCCTGGCGCCCAAGCGGGTCGGCAGCCTCACCGTACCCTCCTTGACCCTGGGTAACTTGGTTTCCAAACCCCTGACCCTAGAAGTGCTGCCCGCCGCCCAGGCCGCCGCCGCTGGCGAAGCCCGGCCGGTGCTGGTGGAAGTGGAGGCCAACACCCTGGAGCCCCTGGTCCAGGGCCAGGTGCTGTATCAGGTGCGGATCCTGGCCCGGGTGCCCCTGCGCCAGGCCAGTCTCACGGACCCCAAGGCGGGGGATGCCCTGGTGGAACGCCTGGGCGAGGATAAGAATTACCGCACCCAGCGGGATGGCCAAAGCTATCAGGTGATCGAACGGCGCTACGCTATTTTTCCCCAGCGCAGCGGCGCTCTGGCTATTGAGCCGCCCCTGTTGACTGCCCAGATTCCAGAATCAGGGGGCCGCAGGTCCAGTCCCAGAGACCGCTTCGGCCGGGACCCATTTGCGGACCTGGACAATCTGTTCGGCCAGGATCCCTTCGCCAATCTTGGGGGCGGACTGTTCGAGTCGACCCGGCAAATTCAACTGCGGGGCCAAAACCTGACCCTGAACGTCAAACCCCAGCCCCCCGGCGGCGGTTCTCCCTGGCTGCCCGCCGAGTCCCTGCAATTGACCGAAACCTGGTCGCCGGAGCCCCCCCAATGGCGGGTGGGGGAGCCGGTCACCCGCACCCTGGCCATTACTGTCCAAGGCTTGAGCGCTGCCCAACTGCCGGATCTCAATCCGCCGGTGCCGGAGGGTATCCGCGCCTATCCGGATCAGCCCCAGGCCGAATCCAGGTCCGAGGGGGACGCCCTGGTGGCGCAGAAGGTGGTCAAGATCGCTCTGGTACCGGCCAGGGAGGGCCACTTCACCCTGCCGGAAGTCCGGTTGTCCTGGTGGGATACCCAGGCCGGCCAGGCCCGGCAGGCGGTGCTGCCAGCCCGCACCCTGACAGTGGCCCCTGGCGCCGGTCAAGCCCCACAACCCGCGCCGGCGCCCAGCGCGGCGCCTGCGGTGCCGGTC
>CAZIHO010000189.1:0-3704 GCA_964538875.1 uncultured Chromatiaceae bacterium | reverse complement strand
GGTCTAATAGCCCGGGCGCCGCCGCCCTGTCATTCTCGGCGCCATGGAACAAACCCGGCCACTCATTGCCGTTCTGGACGACGAGCCGCAGTTTTGCAAGGCGCTGGCCCGCCTGCTTAAGACTCACGGCTTCGATGTCCTGACGTTCACGCGCGGGGAGGAATTCCTCGCGGCCTGGCCGTCACGCGTGCCCAACTGTCTGCTTCTGGACTTGCACATGCCGGGCCTCAGCGGCTTCGAGGTCCTCGAACGGATCGGGGGGCGACGGGTGCCCGTGCTCGTGATCACCGGCCACGACCAGCCGGGTAACGCGCAGCGCGTCCGGGCCTTGGGCGGCTTGGATTATTTTCTGAAACCGGTGAATGAGCGCCAACTGGTGGCGGCCATCCGTGGGGCCCTCATGCACTGCGGCACCACCCAGTGATCGCTCACCGCGAACAGATGCACACCATGCCCACCCGCCGCCCAGGGAAACAGCCGCGATGACCAGCTCGATGGAGCCCAGCTGCATCCTCCCGCCGCAGCCGCCGGGCATGCGGCATCGCTTTCACGCGATGGTCAAACCGATCGGGGCGCTGTGCAACCTCGACTGCACCTACTGTTACTACTTGAACAAAGAGGGGCTGCTGCACCAGCCGCGCCTGCCGCGCATGTCGGACGAATGCCTGGAACAACATATCCGCCAGTACATCGAGGCCCAGACCGCCGACGAGGTGGTCTTCTCCTGGCAGGGGGGTGAGCCGACCCTGCTGGGGTTGGAGTTCTTCCAGCGGGTGGTGGAGTTGCAGGCGCGTCACAAAAAAGCCGGCCAGCGCATCGAGAACGACCTCCAGACCAACGGCACGCTGCTCAATGACGACTGGGCGGTGTTCCTCAAGCAGCACCGTTTCCTGGTCGGCTTGAGCTGCGACGGCCCCGAGCGGTTGCATGACCGCTACCGCGTCACCAAGGGGGGGCAGCCCACCCACGCCAAGGTGCTGGCTACGGCGCGCCTGCTGCGCCGGCACGGCGTCCCCTTCGCCGCCCTCTGCGTGGTGAACCGCGAGAACGCCAAGTATCCGCTGGACGTCTACCGTTTCCTCACCCGCGAGCTGGGGGCGCAACGGGTGCAGCTCATCGCCTGCATCGAGCCACGGGACTTTCACGCCGTGGCCCCGCAGCATTGGGACCCGGCGAGCCTGCCGACGGTCGGCACACCCCAGGCCCGCCCCGGCGGCCCCGATTCGGTGGTGACCGACTGGTCGGTGGACCCCGACGACTGGGGCCGGTTTCTCAACAAGGTGTGGGACGACTGGTACAACCGCGACTATGGCAAGGTGCATGTGGACCTGTTCGAGACGGCGGTGGCCCAGTCCCTCGGCCTGCCGTCCCAGCGCTGCATCACCGCTGAATTTTGTGGCAAGGGGATGGCAGTGGAGCACAACGGCGATGTCTTCGCCTGCGACCACTACGTCTATCCCGAGTACCGGATGGGCAACATCCAGGACACCCACTGGGGGGCGATGGCCTACGCCGACCCGCAACAGCGATTCGGCTTCGCCAAGCGTGACACCCTGCCGCAGTACTGCCGGCAATGCCAGCACCTCACGCTCTGCTGGGGCGAGTGCCCGAAGAACCGCCTGCTGCGCACCCTCGATGGCG
Source organism: uncultured Chromatiaceae bacterium (assembly GCA_964538875.1). Lineage (GTDB taxonomy): Bacteria > Pseudomonadota > Gammaproteobacteria > Chromatiales > Chromatiaceae > CAZIHO01. The sequence continues at coordinate 2,063 of CAZIHO010000189.1, read as the reverse complement.
AGGCCGGACTGAATTACCTCTGTCCCGGTCTCAAGGCCTTTTTCGCCCACATCCAGCGCGATATGCCGGTGATCCTGCGGCGGGTCCGGCAGGGTAATGGGGAAGGGTATTGAACCGTCGAACCTATCACCCGGAGATGCAAGCGACATGAAGGATACCCAGATGCACGATGGCCTATCCCGCCGCGAGTTTCTGTCGGGCTCGGCGGCACTTGGCGCGGCGATCCTCGCCGGACCGCTGTTCGCGGCGATAGAAGGGAAAAAGACCTTCACCATCCTCCACACCAACGACATGCACTCGAACTTCATCGGCATGGGTCCGGCATCGGACTACACGCCCTTGTCCCCCAACGACGACCAGACCCGGGGCGGGTATGCGCGCATCGCCACGCTGATCGCCGCGCGGAAGAAGGCCCGCGAGGGCGAGGGGCCGGTGCTGGTGCTCGATGCGGGCGACTTCAGCATGGGCACCCCCTTCGCCGCCGCCAGCCGCGAGATTGGCGGCGAGCTGCAACTCATGGCGCACATGGGATACGACGCCACCACCTTCGGTAACCACGAATTCGATCTCGGGCCGGATGGCCTGGGCAAGGCGATCAGTGTTGCCGGCAAGGCCGGCCGGATTCCGGCGGTGCTTTCGTCGAACTCTGACTTCACGGCCGATGATGCGAAGCTGGACGGGTTGCGGCAGTTGTCCAAGGAGGGGCTGATCCGCCGCTATCTGGTGATCGAACGGGGCGGCATCCGCTTCGGCCTGTTCGGGCTGCTGGGGCAGGAGGCCCAGCACTACACCAGCGGCGCCGGCGCGGTGAAGTTCTCCGACCCGGTCGAGGCGGCCAAGGAGGTGGTGACGATCCTGCGCGAGACCGAGAAGGTGGACCTGGTCATCGCCCTCAGCCACGGCGGCGTCACGAAGGGCAAGGACGGACGCTTCAACACGGGCGACGACGTTACCCTTCCCGAGAACGTGCCGGGGATCGATGTCGTGATCGGCGGCCACAGCCACACTGAGCTGAACGAGCCGATCATCGTCAACGGGCACACCCCGGTGGTGCAGACCGGCAAGGAGGGCAAGAACGTCGGCGAACTGGTGATCAGCATCGACGGCGGAAAACTTGCGGTGGAATCCTATCGACTCCACCCGATCGACGACGCCATTGCCGGCGACCGCGCCATCAATGACGAGGTCGATCAGCTCAAGAAAGGGGTTACCGCCGCCGTGTTCGCGTCGCGCGGCTACAGCGTGGATCAGCCGCTGGCGGTGCCGCCGCGGGACATCCCCAACACCTACACTGACATCGCGGCCAGCACGATCCTCGCCAACCTGATCACCGACGCCTTCAGGAAGGCTACCCAGGCGGACATCGGTTTCAACGTCAACGGCATGGCGCGCGCCCCGCTGACGCGGGGGAAGACCGGCGTGGTGACAGTCTACGACGCCTTCGCGGTGGCGCCGCTGGGCGCCGGCATCCTGGATCGGACCGCCGGCAGCGCCCTGGTGACCGGCTGGTTCACCGGCCAGGAGTTGAAGAACCTTCTTGAGTTCTTCCTCGTGGACAACCCGGCCCACCCCGGCGAGATGTTTCCGCGCGCCTCCGGCATGCGCTTCCACTACGACCCCTCGCGCCCGAAGTTCGATGCCGTGACGGCCATCGAGCTCGGCGACCTCGACCGCGGCTACCGCGCCATCGACATCAGCGGCAAGGAGGACACCCTCTACAGCCTCACCTGTTCGTATTACGTCGGGGTGATCCTGGTAGCCATTCCCAAGTACACCAAGGGCAAGCTGGCCCTCGCCGCCAAGAAAAAGGACGGATCGCCGCTCACCTCCAAGGTCGAGGCGCTCGAAACGCCGATTGAAAACTCGGGCTACCTGCTGGCGCCGCCGGGCACGGTGGACCACGGCAGCGTCGCCACCGCCGCGGGCGATGGTGCCCCGCGCGAAATCAAGGAGTGGCAGGCGATCATGGATTGGCTGCGCGATCTCCCCGTCGCGAAGAGCGGCGAACTGCCGGTGATCCCGGTGGACGAACGCGCCGCGGAGGTGCGGGGGATCAAGGTGGG
>CAZIHO010000188.1:0-3737 GCA_964538875.1 uncultured Chromatiaceae bacterium | reverse complement strand
GCGGTTCCCCCTACAAGCGGCCGGAATCCGTGCTGGTGGTGGTGACCACCAGCGGCGGCGAAGTGCTGTTGCTCAGGCGCACCCAACCCGCCCGGTTCTGGCAGTCGGTGACCGGCAGCCTGGGCTGGGGGGAAACGCCCAGCGCAGCGGCCAGGCGGGAACTGGAGGAAGAAACGGGCATCCAGGCCGGTGCTGGGTTGCGGGATCTACAACGTTCCCTGGTATTTCCCATCTTGCCCGCCTGGCGGGCCCGCTATGCGCCGGAAGCCCGTTTCAACCGGGAGCATTGGTTCCTGGTCCAGCTATCGGGCCGGCGCCTGATCCGCCTCAATCCCGGCGAGCACAATCAATACCTCTGGCTCAGCCAGCCACGGGCGGAGCGTCTGGCCAGTTCCTGGACCAACCGGCGCGCCATTCGCCTGGCGGTGGCGCTGGCCAGCCATTGATCCTCCCGCAGGCCGGGCGCGCTTCGCCCCGGATGGAAAAATCTCCAGTGGCCCACCACGACTAATGCACCTAGACCCGGCCTGCCTTAGCATAGGGAACGAAGGAGTGGCCGGCCGGCGGCGGGCTCTGGCCAACCGCCGGACCCCAGGGCGCCCCATGCCAGTCTCCAATTCCAACCGGATCACCAGGAATCCATTGCTTTTTTGGGCTTTCGTTTGCCACCCCCATGATCGGCGCTGAATACCAAACCCAACCCATCCTCGCCGCCTCGCCGTTGGCGGAAGCGGCCGCCCAGGCCGAGGACGCCCGCGCCCAAGCTATTCAGTACCAGCAGGTCCGGATTCTTCACGAGGCCCTGAAGTGGTCCATACCCGGCACCTTGGTGGTTGGCCTGCTGCTGGCCGTGGCCCAAAGCCAGGTGGTGGACGCCCAGGTGGCGTTGGCCTGGTGGTTACTGCTATCCGGCGTCAACCTGGTCCGGGGCTGGGGCTCTTGGCGTTTTTTTCGGGCGGACGTGGCGCCCGCCCAGGCAGAGGACTGGTATCGCTGGTTCTTGGCCGGGACCTTTGCCACGGGCTGCGTTTGGGGACTGGGAACCTGGTTGCTGTTCCCCGAGCAGAGCCTGTTTTACCAAGCGTTGCTGGCCGTGATGGTGGCGGGGGTGGCAGCCGGCGCCGTTTCCCCCCTAGCCAGTTCCCTGGCGGCCCTGTATGCCTTCCTGACCCCCATGTTGGTCCCCATGGCTCTGCGCTTCGCCGCCGAGGGACACAACAATGGCTTCCTGCTGGCGCTGGCCACCATTGCCTTTCTGCTGGTGGTGGCGGGCGGTGCGCGGCGCATCAACCAGACCCTGCGGCAAAACCTGGAGTTGATCCTGGATGGGCAGGCCCGGGAACGGGAACTACGCACCAGCGAAGTCCGGCATCGGGCCCTGTTTCAGCACAATCAAGCGGTTGGGCTGCTGATCGATCCGACCACCGGCAGTCTCGTTGAAGTCAACGAAGCGGCGGTCTCCTACTACGGCTATCCCCTCGAGCAACTGCTGAAAATGCGCTTGGCGGACCTGGATACAGAGCCGATGACCCGAGTCCTGGTGCAATTGGCGGCGACGCTGCGGCGGGGCCGCAACCAGCGGCTGGGCCGCCATCAGCTAGCTTCCGGCCAGCAGCGGGACGTGGAAATGTATCTGGCCGCCATTCCTTGGGGGGGGCGGAACCTGATCTACGCCATGATCCTGGACGTGACGGACCGGCTGGAGGCAGAGCGCCTGTTGCTGGAGAGTGAAGAAAAATACCGGCGCCTGTTCGAGCTATCCGAGGACCCCATGTGGTTGATTGTCAACCACCGCTTCACCATGGCCAATCAGGCGGCCAGCCGCTTTCTCGGTTACGCCGGGCCGGATGAACTGGTCAACACCCACCCCAGCGAGTTGTCGCCGGAACTGCAACCGGACGGCAAGAGCTCCTTCGTCAAGGCCCAGGAAATGATGGACGCGGCCCTGTTGAAGGGCTTTCAGCGCTTCGAGTGGCTGCACCAAACCCGCTTCGGGGAACTGGTGCCGGTGGACGTTTCCTTGACCAAAATCCCCTTCGCCGGCGGCCAAGCCCTGTATTGCATCTGGCGCGACATCCGGGAGCGCAAGCAAACCGAGCAGGCCCTGATCGAAGCCCGCAGCCACGCGGAACAGGCGTCCCGGGCCAAGAGTGAATTCTTGGCGACCATGAGCCACGAAATCCGTACCCCCATGAACGCGGTGCTGGGCATGGCGGAACTGCTGCGGGAAACCACCCTTGATGAGGAACAAGACGAGTACTCGGACATCATCTATCAATCCGGGCGCTCCCTGTTGAAGATCATCGACGACATTCTGGACTTCTCCAAAATCGAGGCCGGGCGCATGGAACTGGACCAGGTGCCCTTCGACCTGGAAAGCCTGATCGGCAACGTGATGCAGTTGCTGGAAACGGCGGCGCGGGGCAAGGGCCTGGTGCTCGGCTACAAATATGAACCGGATTGTCCCCGCCATCTCACCGGGGATCCGGTGCGGATTCGCCAGGTATTGGTCAATCTGGTGGGCAACGCCATCAAATTCACGGAACGGGGTGAAATCAATGTCCGCTTGTCCCGGTTGCACCGGGATCAGGGCCGGGCAGGGGTGCTGGTGGCGGTGCGGGATACCGGCATTGGCGTCCATCCCGACTATCGCAACCACATCTTTGAATCCTTTTCCCAGGCGGACGGCTCCACCACCCGCCAATACGGCGGTACCGGGTTGGGTTTGGCGATTTCCCGGCGCCTAGTGGAAATCATGGGTGGCGACATCGGGGTGGAAAGCGAGCCCGGCCAGGGGTCCACCTTCTGGTTTACCCTGATTCTCCCGGAAGCCAATCTGGGGGATGACGCCCAGTCCGGCGCTGCCACACCCCGCCCAACGTCCCTGTCCCGAACGGCGGTCGCCGAGTCCAAACTGCCGGTGGCCCGGGTACTGTTGGCGGAGGACATCCCCACCAACCAGAAAGTGGCCCTGTTCATGCTCCGCCGGCTAGGCATCGAGGTGGATATCGCCAACGACGGCATCGAGGCGCTGGCCCTGAGCGGGGAGCGGGACTACGACCTGATCCTGATGGACTGTCGTATGCCGGAACTAGATGGCTACGAGGCGACACGCCGCATCCGGGAACGGGAACAGGCCTTCGAGCCGGGGATGCGGGTGCCGATTCTAGCCTTGACCGCCAACGCCACCGAGGAAGACCGGCAAGCCTGCCTCACCGCCGGCATGGACGATTTCATTCCCAAGCCGTTCAACCTGGACGAACTGGGCGAGGCCCTCAAACGCTGGCTCAAACCCATCTCAACGGGATCGGAGGCGCAACCGGCGGCCGCGACGGGGGAGGAGAAACGGATCACCAAGGTGGATTCCCGGTCCTTGGTGGATACCGGGGTGGTGGAAGCGCTGCGCTCCGAGTTGAGCACCGATTTCAACCACTTGCTGGAGTCCTTCGCGGAATCCACCCGCGACAGCCTGGAAGCCTTGGAGGAAGCCTGTCGGAGGTCCGCCAAGGAAGAGATCGTACGGCGCGCCCAGGGCATTCGATCCGCCGGCCGGGGCTTGGGCGCAGTGCGCCTGGCCAGCCTGGCGGAAGCCCTCTCCTTCCAAGCCAAGTCGGGCCGGCTAAGGGATTTTCCAGGACAGATCGCCGCCATGCGCCAGGTGTTGGAGGCCTTCGTGACACAGGTCGAGGGAGAAGACAGGGTTGCCCAGGCCCACCATTGAACCGGGGGCAGGCGCC
>CAZIHO010000187.1:0-3831 GCA_964538875.1 uncultured Chromatiaceae bacterium | reverse complement strand
ATTTCCCAATACAAAACCGCCCAAAAATCTCCCCCAACAGGTCGTCCGGCAAGTAGTCGCCAGTGATTTCGGCCAGGTCCTGTTGGGCCAAGCGCAATTCCTCGGCCAGTAGTTCCAGGAGCGCCCCCGCTTGCCACAGGGCGCGGCCGGTTTGCAGGTGTGACGCGGCCCGTTGCAGGGCGTCAAGGTGACGGCGGCGGGCCATGATTTCTCCCTCGGCGGGACCCTGGTAGCCGGCGCTGGCCTTGAGGTGTTCCCGCAACAGGTCCAGCCCGGCGCTGGTGCGAGCAGATAGGGCCACTTGCCAACCCTCTGGGGTCTGGCGAGACTCGGGCGCCATACCGGCCTGGTCGATCTTGTTGCGGATCAGGGTCAGGGGAATTTCTTTGGGCAAGCGGGCCCGTTCTGCGGCGTCATGGTCTGCGGGCTGGTTGGCGTCCGTCACCCACAGAATCCGGTCCGCCTGGGTCAGTTGGGCGCGGGCACGGCGCACGCCTTCCTGTTCCACCCGGTCCCCTACGTCCCGCAATCCGGCGGTGTCTACGATGTGCAGGGGCAGGCCGTCTAGTTGAATCCGCTCCCGCAACAGGTCCCGGGTGGTGCCCGGTATCTCGGTGACGATGGCCCGCTCATGGCCGGCCAGGGCGTTCAATAGGCTGGACTTACCGGCGTTGGGCAGGCCGGCAATGACCAGGGTGAGGCCATCCCGCAGCAACTGGCCCTGACGGGCGCCCCGGCGCACCTGGTCCAAGGCAGCGCCTAGGCGGTCCAGAAGGATGCTGATGTGGCCATCCTCCAGGGGATCCAGGTCCTGGTCGGAAAAGTCCAGGGCCGCTTCGGTCCAGGCGCGGGCCTCGATCAGTTGTTCCTGCAACGCCCGCACCCGCCGGGAAAATTCCCCTTGCAGGGTGCGCATCGCCAACCGTGCCGCTGCCTCGGTAGCGCTTTCGATCAGGTCCGCCACCGCCTCCGCCTGGGCCAGGTCCAGCTTGCCATTGAGAAACGCCCGCTCGGAAAACTCGCCGGGCCGCGCCAGACGCGGCCCCAGTTCCAGCACCCGCCGCAGCAGCAGGTCCAGCACCAGGGGTCCGCCGTGACCCTGAAGTTCCAGCACATGCTCGCCGGTAAAGGATTTGGGCGCGGGAAAGTAGAGGGCGATGCCCTGATCGATGGCGAGCCCCTGGCCATCCAAGAAGCTGGCGAGGCAGGCTTGCCGGGCCGGCGGGAGTTTGCCGATCAAGGCACCCGCCAACTCCGGCACCGCCGGACCGGAAATCCGCACCACCCCGACGCCGCCCACCCCCCGGGCGGTGGCGACGGCGGCGATGGTGTCGATTCCGGTTAGGTCTTGGCTGCCGTTCCCTCGATCTTGCGGGTGATGTGCCACTGCTGGGCGATGGACAGAAGGTTGTTGACAGTCCAGTACAGCACCAGGCCGGCCGGGAAGAAGGCAAAGAAGATGGTGAACACGAAGGGCATGCTCATCAACACCTTGGCCTGCACCGGGTCCACGGGCGCCGGATTGAGCTTTTGCTGGGCAAACATGGATACCCCCATGATGAGGGGCAGCACGTAATAGGGATCCGGCTCGGACAGATTGTTGATCCACAACAGGAAAGGCGCTTGACGCATTTCCACGCTTTCCAACAGCACCCAGTAGAGCGCGATAAAGACCGGAATCTGCACCACGATCGGCAGGCAGCCGCCCAAGGGGTTGATCTTTTCCTTCTTGTACAACTCCATCATCGCCTGGTTGAGGCGTTCCTTGTCGTCCCCGTAGCGGTCCTTGAGGGCCTGCATGCGCGGCGTGACCTTGCGCATGTTGGCCATGGACTTATAGGAAGTCTCCGACAGCTTGTAAAAGGCTGCTTTGATGAGGATGGTCAGGAAGATGATGGCCCAGCCCCAGTTGCCAAATAGAGAGTGCAGATGATCCAGCACCCACCAGATGGGTTGGGCAAAAATGGTCAACCAGCCGTAATCAACGGTCAGCGCCAGGCCCGGTGCCAGGCTGTCTAGCTCGTTTTGAAGTTTAGGCCCGACGAACAGCCGGTTGGTGAAGGTGTAGGAACCACCGGGCGCCACCTGGGCCGGAGGCGTATAACCGCCGATGAGGTAGCGAGGTCCGGTTAGGCTATTGGCGAAAATATGCTGGGTCTGTTGCGCGGGCGGCAACCAAGCGGCCACAAAGTAATGCTGGATCATGGCGGTCCAGACGCCAGTCAGATCCCGGTCCAGCTTGGCCTTGTCGAAGCCGTCGAACGGCAGCTTCTGGTACTTGGTCTCCGGGCTGTAATAGGCGGCCCCGGTAAAGGTCGGCAGCAGGGAGGAGGCATTGGGGTCCACCAGGGGCGAGCGCTGCAACTGGTAATAGGCGCGCCCGGACCACTCCTGGCCGGACTGGTTGACGAGTTCGTGATCCACCTCGATCAGGTAGCTGCCCCGCTGGAACCGGTAGCGCTTAACCACCTGCACGCCGGCCTGATTGCTCCAGGTGAGTTCCACCACAAGTTGATTCTGGTCCTTGGCCAGCCGATAGTCCTTGGCGGCGGACGTGAATAGGGCTTCATGGGTCGGCGCCAATTCTTTGGACGCGCCCAGGAGCCCGGACTGGGCCAGATAGAGATTGGGCTCAGCCTGCTTGAACAACTGCAACTTGATGTCCGGCTGATTCCGGTGGACCGGATAGTCCAACAGCCATAGGGCTTCCAGGGTGCCGCCCCGGGGGGAGATCTCCACCTTCAGCCGGTCGGTTTCCACCCGGATCGGCTCACCGCCTGGTTCTACGGCACTGAGGCCCGGTAACCCCGCCGTCTTGTCTGCCACCGCCGGCAAGGGGGTTTCCGCCGGCGCCTTTGGCACGCTGGTCTGGGTCTGGGTCTGGGTCTGGGCGGTGGCTTGGGCCTGCCGCTGGGGACCATAGTCCTGCATCCACGCCTGATAAATCAGGAACAGAATAAAAACCAGGGAAGCCCATAACGCAAGACGATAATTTTCCATGAGCCTATTTTTTCAGTATATCTGGGACCGGATCGTAACCGCCTTCGTGCCAGGGGTGACAGCGGCCCAGCCTGCGCAAAGCCAGCCACAACCCCCGCGCCACCCCAAACCGCTCCACGGCGGTTAAGGCGTAGGCGGAACAGGTCGGGTAAAAACGACAATTATTGCCGAGCAGGGGGCTCAGCAAATAGGAATAGCCTCGGATCATGAAGAGGACGATCGAGCGCATAGCCGGGTACGGATTCTCCGCCAATGGTTGGCCAGACGCGCCGTCAATTCCGCGTTGGACAGGGCGGCCAGCCCAAAACGGCCGGTGACCACCAGATCCATGCCCGCCAGCATTTCCCGATGGTGGCGAAAGCTTTCGCGGACGATTCTCTTAAGCCGACTGCGATCCACAGAACGCGGCGCGGCTTTGCGGGAAATCGCGAGCCCCAGCCGGGCCGGCGCGTCCCCATTCAAGCGGCCGAACACCTGGATCTGAGGATCGAAGGACTTGCTCGGCTGGGCAAAAACGCGCTGATAGTCTGGCTTGGCGAGTAGCCTGGCCTGTTTCGGAAAACCCAGGGGGCCGGAAGTCAACCGGGCACGACTAGGGAATCAGCCGGGCGCGGCCCTTGGCGCGACGGGCCTTCAGCACCTTGCGGCCATTGCGGGTGGCCATCCGAGCGCGAAATCCATGGGTGCGTACGCGACGCAGATTACTCGGTTGGAAGGTTTGTTTCATGGGGGCGTCCTCGGGACAGGCTGTAGGAAAAACGGTACGTAAAAGGTTGGGGATAATAAGTTCCCGGCCGGCTCCTTGTCAATTCACTCCTTGTTCGCATTGCC
>CAZIHO010000186.1:0-3872 GCA_964538875.1 uncultured Chromatiaceae bacterium | reverse complement strand
AACGACTGCTGGACGATGCGGACCGTCACCCGGATTTCCAGGTGTTCGGCAGCCGGCTGTTGGATGCGACCCGGCCCGAGTTGTTGGACGGCGATGGCGATTGCTTCCATGTCTCCGGCGGCGTCTGGCGAGCCTATCGGGGCTGGCCGGTGCGGCGGGCGCCGGCGGCCGGCCGGGAGATTTTCTCCCCCTGCGCGGCGGCGGCCCTCTACGACCGGGACGCCTTCCTGGCGGTGGGCGGATTCGACGAGCGTTTCTTTTGTTATCTGGAAGACGTGGACTTAGGCTTTCGCCTGCGCCGCGCCGGCTACCGGGCCTGGCAGGCGGTGGACGCCCGGGTGCTCCATCAGGGTTCCGGCGTCACCGGCGAACTGAGCGACTTCAGCCTCTACCATATCCAGCGTAATCTGCTCTGGACCTACTGGAAAAACATGCCGTCCAGCCTCTGGTGGCGCCATCTACCCCAGCATCTGCTGTTTAACCTGCTGGGCTTCGCGGCCCTGGTCCGGCGGGGTAGGGCCGGGTTGGCCTGGCGGGCCAAGCGGGATGGGATCAAACAGTTGCCGGCCCTGTGGCGGGAACGCCGCCAAGCGCCGCCGGACCGGGTCGCCCCGGCGGAATTGGCGGCATTCATGGAATCAGGCTGGTGGACTGCGTACCGCCGCCAGGGGAGGGCGGGACCATGAGCGAGACGCCCCGTGTCTGCGCGCTGATCGTGACTTTCCAGCCGGACCTGGCCCAGCTCAGCCAAATGGTGGAGCGGCTGGCGCCCCAGGTCGAGGGGGTCCTACTGGTAGACAACGGTTCCCAACCGCCGCCCAGTTTAGCGAGTCCGGGTGCGGACAGTCTCCACTGGCTGCGCCTGGAGCGGAATCTCGGCCTAGGCGCGGCGCAAAACCTGGGTATCCGCTGGGCTCGGGAGCAGGGCTTCAGCCATCTGCTGTTGAGCGACCAGGACAGCCTGTTTGAGCCGGGCATCGTCGCCACCTTGATGGCCGGGCTGCGCCAGCTCCAAGCCCAGGGAGTCCGGGTGGCGGCGGTGGGGCCCGCCTATTGGGACCCCCGCACCGACAGTGTCCGGCCCTTCGTGCGCTTTTCCGGCTGGGGCGTCCAACGCCAGAGCTGCGACGGCCGCTCCGACCTGATCGAAACCGACTTTTTAATCGCCTCCGGCACCCTGGCCCCGATGACCAGCTTTGCCCAGATCGGCCTGGTGGAAGAGGGGTTCTTTATCGACAACCTGGATTTGGAATGGAGTTTCCGTGCCCGGTCCTTGGGGTTTCGCCTCTTTGGCGTCTGTAGGGCGCGCCTACAACATCTGCTTGGCGACCAAGTGGTGAAATTCTGGCTGTTTCGCTGGTGGCACCTTTACCGCCATGGGCCCCTGCGCCAGTACTATATCGCCCGCAATCGGGTGCATTTGTATCGGCGCTCCTACAGCCCCCGGGGCTGGATCGCCCATGACCTGGTGCTATTTTTGGTCAAAATTTGCGTTTTCGGACTTATATTCCCACCTAGGCGCGCCAATCTGCGCATGATCTGGCAGGGAACCCGGGATGGCTGGCGGGGCCGGCTGGGCCCCCACGGCGAGGTCGCGGAGCATCAAGAGACCGGTTCCAAGTAACTGGAGCCCGGGGTCGGGGTGCCTTGCTGACGTTTTGTCATTTTGGTCGGCCAGAAAAACGAATAAATATACGCTTTAATACCGGTGTCCGGTAATGTGTCCCCTTGACCACATTTTTTTGTGGAGTCAAACGACGCCAGGTATTACCCTATGCGAATGTCTCCAGCGGCCAAATTTGGCAAACGGAGGTTGCCCCCCAGGGTTACAGGAAATTCCTGAATGTGCTTGGGAATCCGGCAGGGAACTTTTGGATTTCATCTCAGGTCAATCCAAGGCTTTTTTATTTTAGGACAGATTACTCTGGCAGATAAACCATGAATCTCGCTGAAACACTGTCCGAGCTTGGCCTCCTTGGCATCGCCGACGTGGAGGAGGGCTCGCCCGAACTGGGCGCCGAAGCAGCCTACGGTCTATTTCCGACCGATGGCGGCGAGATCGCGCTCGATTTATTAACCACACCCGTCGCGGAACAACCGGGTCCGGAATCCGAAGACGAGGATCCGGATGCGATTGATCAAGCCGAGGACTTGGCTACGTTGGCCAAGGACATGGCGGGGATTTCCCGGGATCCCCTGCAAGCCTATCTCAATGAGATGGGCGGTTACGATTTGCTCACCAAGGACCAGGAAGTCCATCTGGCAAAGGACATGGAAGCGGGCAATGCCATCGTCGCCCAGGTGATCGCCAGTTGTCCGTTGGCCATTACCGAAGTGTTGCAGTTGTTCGTCAACAGCAGCAGCGTGGGCCTGCGCCCGGAGCAGGTCATCGAGGGATTGGTCAGCAATAAGGCTGAACCGGAAGCACCGGCGGTGGCTGCCGTGGCACCGGAAGCCGAGGCGGAAACTAAGCCGGTCCAATCGGAGTTGCAGGAAACCAGCCAACAGGTCGCCCAGTTGCGGGAATTGCATGGCCGCCTGATGGAGGCCTGTTCCCACAAGGGCGTTGCCAGTCCAGAGGCAGTCAAACTGCGGGATGCACTGCAACAGGGATTTCTAAAACTACGGCTGGCCACGGCCCAAATCGAGCGCCTGTCCCAACGGATTCGTGGCTTGGCGGACGAGGTACGCAAGCAAGAACGTCTGATCCTGGATATTTGCCAGCGTCAGGCTGGACTGGGACCCAAGTTCTTGCTGGTCAATGTGACCCATCACAAGTCGGACAAGGATTGGCTGGAACAACTGTTCAAGTCCGACACCAAGGGTGCGCTGGCACCCTATCGGGAAGAACTGCGCAACGCTCGCCGGGTGCTGGCGCGCATGGAGCAAAAGAGCAGTATGCCGCCCCTGGACATCAAGGCACTGGGCAACCGTCTGGCCCGGGGTCGTGCTCAGGTCCGGCAAGCCCGGGACGCTCTGGTAAACGGCAATCTTCGGCTAGTGATCTCGGTGGCCAAGAAGTATCGCAACCGGGGCCTGTCGTTCGCGGACCTGATCCAGGAAGGCAACATCGGCTTGATGCGGGCCGTGGACAAGTTTGAGTACCGGCGCGGCTTCAAGTTTTCCACCTATGCCCATTGGTGGATCCGGCAGGCGGTGACCCGGGCGATTCAGGATAAGTCCCACACCATCCGGGTGCCGGTGCATATGTTGGAGCGGATCAACAAGCTCCAGCGTGCAGCGCGGGTTCTGCATCAGGAACAGGGCCGGCAGCCACGTCCGCAAGAAGTGGCGGCTTACCTAGGGTTGACGGAACAACAGGTGCGGGAAATGCACCACATGGCGCAGCACACCGTTTCCCTGCAATCGCCCCTAGGCGATGATGAGGACACGGCCCTGGGCGACCTCATCGCCGACAACGCAGCACCGTCGCCGGTGGATCGTGCCATCGCCGGTGGCTTGCAGACCCATGTCCGGGACATGCTGGACATCTTGACACCCCGGGAAGCGGAAGTGTTGGCGATGCGTTACGGCATCGGCTCCGATCGGGAACGGACCCTGAATGAAATCGGTGAGCGGTTCGGCGTTTCCCGGGAACGGGTTCGTCAAATCGAACGGCAGGCCTTGAAGAAGCTTCGCGAGGAAGGCTACGTAGAACATTTGCGTAGTTTCGTCGAGGAATGATCGACCCGGATTCCGGGGTGAGCTTATCTAAGTTCAGCCCGGAATCTCCCAAGCCAGCTGGAGCCGGTTTCCAGCTGGCTTTTTGTTTGGTCGGCAACAAACCAGTTAGATTTGCCGCAGGAAAACCAAAATCCAGGACGTCAGTGCCTGCCAGGAAGCCGGGCAAGCCCATGGGCCTAGCCGATTAG
>CAZIHO010000185.1:0-3879 GCA_964538875.1 uncultured Chromatiaceae bacterium | reverse complement strand
TCCCAGAACTCGAACATATTGGCGGTGTCGATACCGAATTCCGCTACCCGATCCGCCGCCGTGGACACCGCCACGAAATGCCGGGCTACCGCCGCCGGGTCCCCCAGGGCGGCTAGGGTCCAATCCCGGGCGGCGCGGGCGTTGCTTAAGGTTTCCTGGGTGGTGAAAGTCTTGGACGCCACGATGAACAGGGTGGTGGCGGGGTCAAGGGGTTTGAGGGTCTCCAGCAGGTGGGTGCCGTCTACGTTGGAGACAAAATGCACCTGCGGCCGGTCCTGGTAATGGCGCAGGGCCTCGCTGACCATGAGGGGCCCCAGGTTGGAGCCGCCGATGCCGATGTTCACCACGTCACGGATGGGTAAGCCGGTAAAACCCCGCCAGCGCCCGTCCCGCACCTGGGCGCAAAAGCGTCCCATGCGTTCCAGCACCTGGCGGACCGCCGGCATCACGTCCTGGCCATCCACTTGCCGGGGCTGGCCACTCCGGTCCCGCAGCGCCACATGCAGCACCGCCCGGTGCTCGGTGTTGTTGATCGGCTCGCCGGCGAACAGACGCCGCTTCCAACCGGCCAGGTCCGCCTGTTCCGCCAACTGGAGCAGCAGATCCAGGGTTTCCTGGGTAGCCCGATTCTTGGAGTAATCCAGCATCAGGCCTGCTGCTTCCAAGTGCATGTGGGCAAAGCGATGGGGGTCATGGTCGAACAGGTCCCGCAGGGACGTGCCGGACAGATCCCGCCAATGCCGCTGCAAGGACTGCCAAATAGGGGTTTGCTCGATGGACGGCATGGTGTGCTCCTTGGCTTTTGATCTGGCTCAAACAGACCTTCCCGGTCGGTTCGGGCGGCGCCTGGGCCGGTACCGGCCCGGTCTTGGCTTGGGCGGCTTACTGCCGCAACCGGGCTTCCTTGCCCCGGATCAACCCAGCCCAACTTGATGGGCTGGGGTAATGCAAGCGGATCAGAATATTCTAAAATAACCGCGCTTGGTGGGATTCGTTAATTCGGCCGGCGCGGGACCGAATTCCCAGTATTCACCCGGCCGTCGCACGGATAAAATCCCGCCAGCTTAGCGGTCGGGGGGCGATTTCGGCACCCCTTGCCTTTTGGGTCGCCGGAGTCTATGCCTAACCAGTCCCTCTTAGTCCCGCCCTTGGGCGTTTTGTTCGCTACCAGCGAGGCCTTGCCGCTGGTCAAGACTGGCGGTCTGGCGGATGTCAGCGGCAGCCTGCCAGCCTCCCTGCGCGCCCTGGGTCATGACGCACGCTTGGTGTTGCCCGCCTACCCCCAAGCGGTGGCCCGCGCCGGCGGCCTGACCTTGGCCGCCAGCTTGCGGCTGCCCGGGGTCCGGGAGCCGGTCGAGATTCTGGCCGGCCAGTTACCCAATCAGGGACCGCCGGTCTATCTGATTGCCGCCCATGAACACTTCGAGCGGGGCGGCAATCCCTATCTGGACCTGAGCGGCAAGGACTGGGGCGACAATCCGGATCGCTTCGCCCTGTTCTGCCGGGTCATCGCCCTCATGGCCCAGGGCCAGGCTGGTCTCGGCTGGGCACCGGACCTGGTGCATTGCAACGACTGGCAGACGGGCCTGGTGCCGGTGCTGCTGGCGGACGAGCCCAGCGCGCCACCCTGCCTGTTCACCATCCACAATCTGAGCTATCAGGGCGTGTTTGACCGGGCCGCGTTCAATCGCATCAAGTTGCCGGAGCGGTATTGGCGTACCGATGCCCTGGAATACCACGGGGGCTTTTCCTTCATTAAGGGCGGCATCGTCTTTTCCCAGCGCGTCAACACGGTCAGCCCCACCTACGCGGAGCAGATTCGGCATCCGGCGTTGGGATATGGCCTGGATGGGCTGTTCCGGCACCTAGGCACCCGTTTCAGCGGCATTCTCAACGGCATCGACTACCAAGAGTGGGACCCGGCCCGGGACCCCCATCTGGTCCAGCCCTACGACGCCGATGATTTTGCCCCCAAGCTGGCGAATAAATTGGCGCTCCAGGCCCAATTCAATCTACCCCAGGACCCGGACGTGCTGCTGTTCGGCTACATCGGGCGCCTGGTGGAGCAAAAGGGCGTGGATCTGATCCTGGCAATTTTGCCTCGGCTCATGGCCCATCCGGGCGTGCAGATCTTGCTCCAGGGAACTGGTGAACCTCTACTGGAACATGCCCTGGAAGAAGCCCAGCGGCGCTATCCGGGCCAGCTCGCGGTTTATCTGGGCTACGACGAGGGCAAGGCCCATCTGATCGAGGCCGGCTGCGACGCCTTTATCATGCCGTCCCGGTTTGAACCCTGCGGCCTCAACCAACTCTACAGCCTGCGTTACGGCACTGTCCCCATCGTGCATCGCACCGGCGGGCTGGCGGACACGGTGGTGGACGCGACCCCCAGCCACCTGCAAGCGGGCAGCGCCACCGGCTTTGTATTCGAGCACGCAGACGCCGCCGGGCTCTGGTATGCCATCCGGGAAGCCATGCTGGTCCACGGCCGGTCCCGGGACGAGTGGCGCAAACTAGCCATCAACGGCATGCGCCAGGACTTCAGTTGGGGCGCCAGTTCATCCCGCTACGCCGCCCTCTACCAGGCAATGCTCGCCGAGCGGCATCCCAGAGCCTAGCATCGGCCTGGTTCCTTGCAGGTTCTGATCGTCAAGCTGTCGTCCCTGGGGGATGTGATCCATACCCTGCCGGCAGCTTGCGACATCCGGGACGCGCTACCCGAAGTCCGCATCCACTGGGCGGTGGAAACCAGTTTCGCGCCCCTCTTGGCGCGCTGCGACACCCTCGACCGGGTGATTACCGTGCCCCTGTCCCAATGGGCACAGCACCCCTTCGCGGCCCAGACCCGGCGTACCTGGCGGCGCTTCCGGGAGCAACTGGCTAGCGAGCGCTACGACGCCGTCATCGACCTGCAGGGACTCAGCAAGTCCGCCTGGGTGGCTTGGATGGCCCGGCTAGCCGACGGTGGCCAGCGCTACGCCATGGCCCACGCCACCGACGGCTCCAGCTACGAACGGCCCACCCGCTGGGTGGCGAACGTGGCCCTGTCCCTGCCCAGGCATATTCACGCCCTGACCCGCGCCCGCCAGGTATGCTCCCAGGCGTTGGGTTATGGCCTGTCCCCGGCGCCCCGCTTCGGCATGGGTCCGGTTGCCGGCGGCACTAGCCGCCAGGTGCTGCTGGCCCACGGCACCACGCGGGCCGACAAGGAATGGCCAGAATCCCATTGGCTGGCCTTGGGGCGGCAATTGCAAGCCGGCGGCTGGCAACCCGTCCTGACCCACGGCAATCCCCAGGAACAGCGCCGCGCTGAACGCCTCGCCCAAGGATTGCCAGGCGCCGAACTCTGGCCCCGGCTGTCCCTCGACGCCTTGACCGACCGTATGGCGGCCTGCGCGGGTGTGGTCGGTGTGGACACGGGACTCAGCCATCTGGCGGTGGCCCTGGACTTGCCCCACGTGCAGATCTACAACTGGGATACTGCCTGGCGCACCGGCCCCCTGGGACGGCCCCATCAGGTGTCGGTATATGCCAAGCCCTACCCGTCCGTGGATGAGGTCTGGCAAGCCTGGCAACAGGTCTGCCGGTCCCCGTAGTCGGCCGGGATGCGCGGACCCAGCGGGCGGGAATCTGCGGGCGTCGGGCTCTAGCCGCCCCTCCAACAACCAGCGCTATACTGGATTCAACGCCTTTTGACCCTCTTGCATAGGATTTAGCAAGCCATGAACCAACCCCTGTCCGCCGAGGATGTGTGGCGACTGTTCGCCGAAACGGATCGCCGCTTTCAGGAAACCGATCGTCTGCTCAAGGAAAGCAGCCGGGATACCGAGCGTTTGCTCAAAGAAGCCAGCCTGGAAACCGACCGGCGTTTTCAGGAAA
>CAZIHO010000184.1:0-3905 GCA_964538875.1 uncultured Chromatiaceae bacterium | reverse complement strand
CTATCCTGTTCAATAGGACCCATCTCCAAAAACCTGTCAATAACGGGCCAAACTCGGGAAAAATTCCTGCCACGGCCCGCATCAAGCGCCAGCTAAACCGGGCTGGGTTATCAAGTTATGCGGCTACCTGCCGATGGCACCTATCCATCGAATGTTTTTTCCTCACTAAAGGGTTATACATGGAATTCCCATGAGCACGCTTTCGCCGGCTGTCCCTTTCCAGCGCCGGACCGGGATCTGCCTGAACATGATCGTCAAGAACGAAACCCCGGTCATCGAGCGTCTGCTGCGTTCGGTTCGTACCCTGGTGGATTACTTCGTGATCGTGGACACCGGCTCCACGGACGGCACGCCAGAACTCATCCTGAGACTCGCCCAGGAATTTGGCTTGGCGGGGGAAGTGCATCGTCGCGACTGGATCAATTTCGGCCACAACCGCCAGCAGGCGTTGGAATTGGCGGTCGCGGCAGCCCGGGGGGACTGGTTACTGATCATCGATGCGGACGAGGAGTTAGCTTACTCGGACCCGGAGTTTTTTCGGCAGTTGCAGCCAGGCGTCACCTATGAACTAGAAAAACACCATGATGACACCCGCTACGCACTCCCTAATCTGATTGATATCCGGCATAGCCGCTGGGCGTGGCGGGGTCCCGTGCATGAATATCTGGAATGTCTGGCGGCACCCCTACCGCGGCAACGACGTTCGGATGCCTGGATCCTGTTTCATGTCGGCGAAGGGGCGCGCTCCCGGGGCCTGACTCAACGGGAGAAGTTTTTGCGGGATGCCAACCTGCTGGAAGTGGCGCTGGCCACCGAGCCTCAGCATGCCCGCAACCGGTTCTACCTGGCCCAATCCTACCGGGACGCAGGCGAATTTAGCCAGGCGCTGGATCAGTACCAGCAACGAGTCGCCCTGGGCGGATGGGCCGAGGAGGTCTATGTGGCCCAGTGCGAAAAAGCTAAGTTGACCATTCGCCTCAACTGGGATCACCGGGACATTCTGGCGGAGCACCTAGCCGCCTATAGTCTCCGCCCTAGCCGGGCTGAAGCCCTGTGGCAATTGGCCGCCTATTGCCGTGAGCGCCAAAAATATGCGGAAGGCTACCTATTCGCCAAGGTGGGCAAGGACATCCCGGTGCCCGCTGACCGGCTATTCCTACGGCTCGATGTCTACCAATGGCGGCTGTTGGATGAATGGTCCATCTGCGCCTACTGGATCGGCCAATACCAGGAATCTGCCGATGCGGGTGATCGCCTATTGGCGGAACAGCGGTTTCCAGACCGGGAAAGGCCGCGCATCGAATCCAACTTGGCATTTGCCAAGGCTAAGTTGCGCGCCTAGCGCAGAGCGGACGGCCCACAGATGCAGCAGTTCTTGGATCAATATTCGGTCCCCATTGCGGGTACTTTCATTATTCTGTTCTTGGTGATCGCCGGGCTCAGCGTTCGCGGACAATCCTCCACCTGGGATGATCCCCCCCATTTGACCGCCGGGCTGTCCTATCTCCAGACCGGCGACCCTCGGCTGAATGTGGATCACCCTCCCCTGGCTCGCCTAGTCGGCGCCTTGCCGGCCCTGTTTCTCACCACCCAATCGGTGTCCGGTCAAAATCCCAGCGCCTGGCAAAGCGGGGACATCAACGAGGCGACCAACACCTTCTTCCCTTTCATTGAATCTGGCTTGCTCTGGCCAGGGCGTTTATCGATGCTGGTTTTTTCTTTGCTGCTTGGCGTCCTCATCTATGCCTGGGCTAGGGACCTATTCGGCAACAGCCGGGCCTTGGTGCCGGTGATAGTGTTTGCCTTTTGTCCTCCCCTATTGGCCAACGCGCCATTGATTACCACCGATATGCCCATCACGGCCCTAATGTTTGCGTCCCTGTATGGCTGGAGAAATTATCTGGTCCGGCCTCGAATCAGAACCCTCCTCTGGACCTCGCTCTCGGTATGCGCCGCTTTCGCCACCAAATATTCCGCCCTCTTGCTGGTGCCCCTGTTTTTATTGCTCGCGATTCTGGCGGTCGCATTGGACCGGAGCGGTACCTCCTCCCGGGCGAATCGTGCGGTGCGGCTGCTTGGTGCCTTGCTGATCATTGGGTTCATTACGCTGACCGGGATCAATGGTATCTACCTATTCGATGGCTCCTTTCAGACGCCGGTCGAGATGATGGTCCGCGCCCAGCAGCAAGCGGCGCTTTTTCTCCCGCGTGCGGCGCTGGCGGCCCGCCATTGGCCTGCCTCCCTGCCAATCCCATTACCCTTTGAATACGCCATTGGCCTGTCCCATGTGATTTATGGCGTCAAGGCAGCCGGACATGCCACCTATTTCCTCGGCGAAGCCAGCAACGGCGGCTGGCCCAACTACTTCCTGATGCTGTTGCTCATCAAGCTTCCCCTTGCCTCCCTGGCGCTGATATTCCTGGGTATTTTTCGCGGCATCGACCGCCTGCCAGACCATGGGCTTGATCTGGGCTTTCTGCTACTGCCGCCGGTCGCTTTATTCTGGGTTGCCTCAACGGGAAAAATGCAGATTGGGATACGTCATCTGCTGCCGGTGCTACCCTTCTTATTGGTCCTGACTGGATACCTCATTCACCAGGGTATCAATAGGGCGAACCAAGCCCTCATCGGCGCACTCTTGCTGTCCAACAGTTGGAGTAGCTGGTCAGTCCACCCCTACTATCTGATGTACTTTAACTTTCTGGCTGGCGGGCCGGACCAGGGCTGGCGCATATCTGTGACCGGTGATGACTATGGTCAGGGGGACCGGGAATTGCTCGCATGGCTGCAAGCCCGGGGCATTAAGCAACTGGCATTCGGAGCATTCGGGCATGGCCAGCATCTGCTGGCTTTGAATGGCATCCAGAGCAAGCCAGTTCCCTGCCAGGATACCGGGAAACTGGTCGCGATCCATGCGGGCAGGCTGTTATTAGGTAGCTCGCTGGAGCAACAACAATGCTATGCCTGGATGCGGTACCGGGTTCCCGATGAAAAAATCAGCTATTCGATTTTTCTCTACAACAGCCGCAATGCCACCCAGCAGGACGCTGAGCCAACTCCACCTAACGAGCTTGGGGATTTTCAACAAGCGTTAAAATTGCAATTAGCCGGTAATCTGGAGGGCGCAATCAGCCTTTATCAAGACTATCTTCGGCGCGAACCCAGCTATTTCCAGGCCCGGTTTAATCTGGGTCATGCACTGATGAGTGCCGGCCGTTGCGCCGAAGCGATCCCGGAATTCCAGCGGACCCTGGAACTCTGGCCCGGCTATACCGAAACCCATGTGCATCTGGCGCGTTGCCATCGGGCTCTCAACCAGATGGATTTCGCCCGCAAGCATGAACAGGAGTATGAGAAAAGCCAAAGGCCCCCCTAAAGCATGACCTTTAGCCAACCCAAGGTATCCGTCTGCATTCCCTCCTACCAGGGCGAGGCCTATATCGGCGCCGCGATTCAGTCCGTTCTGGCCCAGACCTATGGGGACCTGGAATTGATCGTGGTGGATGATGATTCCCGGGACGCCACCGGCCAAGTGGTAACGAGCTGTACGGATGCCCGTCTGAGCTGGGTTTCCAACGTGCGTAACCTGGGTCCAGAAGCCAACTGGAACCGCTGCCTGAAGCTAGCCCGGGGCACCTATTGCGCCTTATTGCCCCAGGACGATCTGTTACACCCGCGCTGCCTGGAACGCCAGGTGGCGATATTGGACTCGGATCCTCAACAGCGCCTCGCGCTGGTGTTTAGCGCCCGCCACCTGTTGGGTCCGGACGGCCGGCCGCTCGGCCGACGTGGTTACCCAAGCGGGCGGGAAGGCCCCCTCAACAGCACCCAGGTGGGGGCCGCCTATGTGCGTTGGGGCACCAACCTGATTGGCGAACCCGGCGCGGTGCTATTCCGCCGCGAAC
>CAZIHO010000183.1:0-4002 GCA_964538875.1 uncultured Chromatiaceae bacterium | reverse complement strand
GTCTCCAGCAATTCCCGGGAGCGGCGCACCAACACGCCCTGCTGTTCCAGGGGGCGCAGCAGGGCCAGCACACCGCCCACGTCCTCGACCCGGGCGGCGCGGATGTCCTCGTAGGGCTCGGCGCTAAGCAGGGTGCCAACCCCGTCCCGGGTGAACAATTCCAGCAACAGGGCACCGTCCAGCTTGCGGTTGACCAGATGCACCCGCTTGACGCCGCCCCGGCAGGCGGCGGCGGCGGTCCGCAGGGACGAAGCCAGGGGCTGATGGTCCGGCTGGGCCAACAGGGCGTCCGCTTCCCCCGGCGTCAAATTGCTGATGAGGCGGCCGGCGCCATCCAGGAGGTCCGGCCCTTCCTGGAGGGCGATCCACTTGTCCGCGTGCAGGGCGACGGCGGTGGCGGATGCCACGTCGGTGAGCGCCAGGTTGAACACCTCGCCGGTGGGGGAATAGCCCAGAGTCGGCAGCAGGGCGATGGCGCCATCGTCCAGCCGTTCCCGGATGGCGTCCGCATCGACGCGCCGCACCAGTCCGGTGTGGCCGTGGTCCACCCCATCCCGCACCCCCAGGGGCCGGGCAGTGACGAAGTTGCCAGACGCCACCCGGATGCGCGCCCCGGCCAGGGGGGAATTGGGCAGGCCCATGGACAACAGCGCCTCGATCTCCACCCGCACCGCCCCCGCCGCTTCCTTGACGCACACCAGGGCCGCCGCGTCCGTGACCCGCAGGCCGTTCACCAGCCGCAATTCGGCGCCCCGGGCCTGTAAGCGTTCCTCGATCTGGGGCCGGGCACCATGCACCAGCACGAGGCGGACGCCGAGGCCGTGCAACAGAGCCAGGTCGCCGGCCAGTTCCGGGAAGCCGGGGTCCGCCACCGCCTCGCCCCCCAGGCTGACCACGAAGGTGCGGCCCCGGTGGGCGTGGATGTAGGGCGACGCGCCCCGCAGCCAGCGGACGAAGGGTTTGCTCGGATCAGGGCTGGACATGGGTCTCTCCCCCATCGGTCAGACAGAATTGGTGGACCAGGGCGCCGAGAAAATTCAGGTAGGGGGGAATGCGGTCCAGGGCCAGGAATTCATCGGGCTGGTGGGCCTGGGCGATGTCGCCGGGTCCCAGGATCAGGGTTTCCATGCCCAGTTGATTGAAGTAGGGCGCCTCGGTGCCGAACGCCACCGCTTCCGCACCCTGGCCGGTGAGCCGTTCCGCCGCCTGGACGATGGCGGCGCTGGCCGGCGTCTCGCAGGGTGGCACGCCGGCAAACAGGGGCGTCAATTCCCAGCCGAGGCCGGAATCCCCCAACAGAACCGCCAGCCGCTCCCGCAACTCGGCCAGCAATTGGTCCAGGTCCATGCCCGGCAAGGGCCGCAGGTCGAACTCCAGGTCGCAGGCGCCGCAGATGCGGTTGGGATTATCCCCGCCGGCGATGCGGCCCAGGTTCAGGGTCGGCACCGGCACCTGGAAATGGGGATTGTGGTAACGGGCCTGGAGTTCCTCCCGCCAGCGCAGCAGTTCGCCCATCACCCGCTGCATACCTTCCAGGGCGCTCAGGCCCAGGCTGGGATCGCTGGAATGGCCGGAGCGGCCCCGCAGGCGAATGGCCTGCATCCCCACCCCCTTGTGCAAGCGCACCGGGCGCAGGCCGGTGGGCTCGCCGATCAGGGCGTGCCGGCCCAGATGCCGCTCCGCCCCCACCAGGGCCCGGGCGCCGCTCATGCTGCTTTCTTCGTCGGCGGTGGCCAGTACCACCAGGGGCCGGCGCAGGCGGGTCAGGTCCAGGCCCCGCAGCGCTTCCAGCACTAGGGCGAAAAAGCCCTTCATGTCGGTGACGCCCAGCCCATAAAAACGGCCGTCCCGTTCGCTGAGCCGGAAGGGATCGCTGGCCCAGCCGCCCCGGTCAAAGGGCACCGTGTCCGTGTGGCCGGACAGCACCAGGGC
The DNA here is from genome assembly GCA_964538875.1 of uncultured Chromatiaceae bacterium. Classification (GTDB taxonomy): domain Bacteria; phylum Pseudomonadota; class Gammaproteobacteria; order Chromatiales; family Chromatiaceae; genus CAZIHO01. Next base: position 2,070 of record CAZIHO010000183.1, on the reverse strand, counting down.
GCCGGGCCCCTGGCCCAGGGTGGCGATGAGGTTGTATTTGCCGGCTTGGCCGGGAATGGGACATTGCTCGATCCCAAAGCCCAGTTCCGCCAGCCATTGCCCCAACACTTCCACCAGGGGGCCATTGCCCTGATCCCAGGCCGGGTCGGTGCTGCTCACCGAAGGGATGCGGATCAGGGTCTCCAGCATGGAGCGGCAGGATGGCAGGGACATGGGCGGATTCCGTAAATCACCAGGGTTTGGGGCAGCATAACCCAGGATGCACGCCGGGATAAGGCAATGGCATGGGCCGGCTGGGGCATAATCGGGTCCTGGCGACGGCGGGTGGAGAACCTGGAATGACCCGAATCACGGTGATCGGCGGCGGACTGATCGGCCTGGGCACCGCGCTGGCGTTGCGGAGCCGATTGCCGGACGCCACCCTCCAGGTGCTGGAAAAGGAGCCGGGCTGGGGTTGTCATCAATCCAGCCACAATTCCGGGGTATTGCACGCCGGGCTCTATTACCGCCCCGGTTCCGCCAAGGCGCGGCTGGCGGTGGCGGGCATCCGGCTCATGACGGACTGGTGCGTCCAGCACCAGATTCCCCACGAGATGTGCGGCAAGCTGGTGGTGGCCACCGGGCCGGAACAACTGCCCCATCTGGAGCGGCTGTGGGCCAATGGCCAGACCAACGGCTTGCGGGGGTTACAGCGCCTGGACGCCGCCGGCATCCGGGAGCGGGAACCCCACGCGGCGGGCATCGCCGCCATCCTGGTGCCCGAGGAAGGCATCGTAGATTACCCGGCGGTGGTGGCGTCCCTGACCAAGGAACTGGCGGCTGCCGGGGTGGACTTACGCTGCCGGCATAGCCTGCTGCGGGCCCGGCGGCGCCAAGGCGTCTGGCATCTGGACACCGACCAGGGGGAATACCCTGCCGATTTCCTGGTCAGTTGCGCCGGTCTGCACGCGGACTGGGTGGCGCGGCGTTGTGGCGCCCGCCCGGCCAGCCGCATCATCCCCTTTCGCGGCGAATATTTCTCCCTGAAGCCGGAGCGGGTCCATCTAGTCAAGCATCTGATCTATCCGGTGCCGGACCCGGAATACCCCTTCCTCGGGGTTCATTTCACCCGCCTGATCGGCGGCGGCGTGGAGGCTGGACCCAACGCGGTGCTGGCCCTGGCCCGCCAGGGTTATGGTTGGCGCGACCTCCATCCCGCCGATCTGGCCGGCGCCCTCGCCTATCCGGGCCTGTGGCGCTTTCTGGTCCGCCACCGGCGCATGGCGTTTGCGGAGGTGCGCCGCTCCCTCAGCCGGCGGCTGTTCGCCGCCAGCCTGGCGCGTCTGGTGCCGGACATCCGCGTCCAAGACCTCGGGACCGGGGGTTCCGGCGTGCGGGCCCAGGCCATGGGCGCGGACGGAACCCTGCACCAAGACTTCGATTGGATCGAACAAGAAGGCGCCTTGCATCTGCTGAATGCCCCCAGTCCAGGGGCCACCGCCAGCCTGGCCATCGGCCGGGAAATCGCCGCCCGGGTGGCGGCACGCCTCCGCTGAAGCGAGCTTCCTCTGCAAGCCGGCGCTGCTTTTTACCCCCACTTCAAGTGGTATTAGGTTTTAATGGCGTCCGGCATCAGTAGCTTTTTCATAAAAAGTGTCTATACTGCGCCTTTCCGAACTATAAATAGTTAAAATTATTATAATAATAAATAATTATCTTAGGTTTTTTAACCCATTTTTTACGCCAAAAAGTAACTTTTAGGCGGGTTTTACGTACCCGGTAAGCCCTTTTCAGCCCAAACGCTGGAAGTCACGAGAGATGAAAAAGAGGAGGACTCTTATGAGGTGGTTGTTGCGTGCCTTGATATTCTCGGGATTGGCGGCCAGTCCGCTGGTCCAGGGAAGCGAAGAATGGACCCCCCAGGGGGATTCACCGGAACCCAGCGTCGTCCCGGCACCCGGGGCCAGTCTGGTGACCCTGCCCACAGATGACGAATTCGTCACCCTGATCGTGGAACAACCTCCGGTGGCGGCAACGCCGGCGGAACCGGCGCCGGCCCAACCCGCCCCAGCGGCGCCCGTCGCGGCGGCG
>CAZIHO010000182.1:0-4042 GCA_964538875.1 uncultured Chromatiaceae bacterium | reverse complement strand
ATGCAGATGCCCCGCCTCAATGGCTTGGATGCCACCCGGGCGATTCGCGCCGAATCTCTGAACCGGGACACGCCCATCATCGCCATGACCGCCAATGCCTTCGGTGAAGACCGGCAAGCCTGCCTCGATGCCGGCATGAACGACCATGTTTCCAAGCCGGTAGAGGTGGATTTGCTGTTCGTGACCTTGCTGAAATGGCTGAACCACCACCACCCGGTAGCCGGGGCGGACGCGGGCTAGGGCTGTCCCATTACGTCATGGGAAGCTGGCTGATCCTCGACCCCAGCCAGATCAACCCCGCACTTGCCGGAGCGCGTCCCGCAACTTGGGTCCGCCCTGGCCGCCAGGATGGGAAAGCTGTCTAAGTGCTTGGATGGCCCCTGGGCAGACTATCAAGATAGCCCACATCTTTCTGACCCATCGGGGGCAGATATTGGTGCTACGCTAACCTTGATCTGTCCCCTTATCCTGTGGGATGGAAGTACTCCAGGCTGTTATTAACCGGGCCATGAATAGGGGCCGGGTTAAACCGGGGTAGGGATGCCCCGGCGCGGCTACCGGCCGCAAAAGCCAAGGTCGGGCCTGTGCCAACCTCGGCATCGCCCAAATAGGCTAGGATGGTCTTTTAGGGCTTTATTTGCAACATAAGGGACGGCAATGCCTCCCAGCCAATCTGTGGAACAACCGGCACCGAGCCTCCTAGCCCAGTGGCAAGGCCTAGTCCGCTTGCCAGGCCCGGCCCCGCAGGCGCAACGCGCATGACCAGAATGGAACCCACCCAGGATGCCAAGGACTTGGTAGCGGGGGATTTTCCCATCATCGGCATCGGCTGCTCAGCGGGTGGCCTCAACGCCCTAGAGAAGTTCTTTACCCAGGTGCCGGCTAACAGCGGCCTAGCCTTTGTGGTGGTCCAGCACCTTGCGCCAGATCACACCAGTGCCTTGCCTGACCTCTTACGACGCTTCACCTCGATGGCCGTCGCCGAGGTTCAGGATGGCGATGCCGTGCAACCGGATTGCGTCTACATCATCCCGCCTAGCCGGGATCTCGCCCTCTTGCACGGCACACTCCATTTGCTTGAGTTTGCCGTGCCGCATGCCGTGCATCTACCGATTGATTTCTTTTTCCACAGTCTGGCGGAAGACCAGCAGGCGAAATCCATCGGGGTCATTCTCTCGGGCATGGGTTCAGACGGTGTTTTGGGTCTACGTGCGATCAAGGAGAAGGGCGGGCTAACCCTGGTGCAGGAACCCAGTAGCGCCCAGGCCGACGGCATGCCCAAGAGCGCCATCAACGCCGGGTTGGCCGATGTGGTCGGGACGCCTGAGTCACTGCCAGGCCTCATTGCCGACTACCTGGGCCGTCCGGTGCATCCGGCAAGCTCGGCTGCACCTGGGGCGCCTGAAGTACAGAGCGCCCTCGACAAGATCATCATCCTGTTGCGGGATCGCGCCGGCACTGATTTTTCCCAATACAAGATCAATACCCTGCAGCGCCGCATCGAGCGCCGCATGGCGGTGCATCAGATCGTTGCCATGGACGACTATGTGCGCTATCTGCGCTTCAATCCCCATGAACTCGATCTGCTGTTCAAGGAACTGCTGATTGGCGTCACCCGCTTCTTCCGCGATCCCGAGGTGTGGGAATCTCTGCGTCTGGAGGCCATCCCGGCGCTGCTCGCGCAACACCCGGCCGGCCAGGCCCTGCGCGCCTGGGTATCCGCCTGCTCCACCGGAGAAGAAGCTTATTCATTGGCTATGGTGTTCAAGGATGTCTTAGAGCAGTTGAAACCGGAAGCGCGCTTTACGTTGCTCATCTACGCCACTGACCTCGATCCCGACGCCATCGACACCGCGCGCAAGGGATTCTATCCCGCCAGTATCTCAACGGATGTGTCGGCCGAACGGCTGGCCCGTTACTTTACGCCCGAGGAAGGCGGCGGGTATCGAATCCACAAGGACCTTCGGGACATGCTGGTGTTTGCCGTGCACAACATCTGTACCGACCCGCCCTTCACCAAGCTCGACCTCATCAGCTGTCGCAACCTGCTCATCTATTTGGCGGTGCCGTTGCAGAACATATTGCTGCCGCTGTTCCATTATGCCCTCAACCGCGACGGTGTACTGGTACTCGGCACCGCCGAAAGCATCGGCAATTTCGGGCAGCTATTTAGCCCTCTCAATCAGAAGGCGCGTATCTTCCAGCGCCTATATCAGCCGCCGTCGATTGTCGATTTGGAGTTTCCCCACGGGATGCGGAGCCCGTCGTCGGTCAGCCCAGGCATGCCGCGCACCGAGATTTCCGGAAACCTTGGGCAACTGACCGATCAGTTGATTCAGCAGAACTTCGCTCCAGCTGCCGTGCTGGTCAATGCCGAGGGTGACATCCTGTACATCAGCGGTCGCACGGGAAAATATCTCGAACCCGCCGCCGGCAAGGTCGATATCAACCTTTACGCCATGGCGCGTGACGGCCTGCGCGAGGCCCTTACCGGCGTGATCCGCAAAGCGTTGAAGGAGCCAGGGCCGATTCTGCTCAACGGCTTGCGCGTTGGCACCAACGGCGGCACCCAGATTGTCAATGTCGTGGTGCAGGCCTTGGACAAGCCCGAAGCCTTGCGCGGGCGTGTCATTATCGTCTTCAAGGATGTACCCACGCCACCGGTCCGCCGCCGGTCGCGCAGGGCCTCCCCGGAAGCGACGACTAGCCTGATGCAGGAATTGCAGCAAGCCAGGGAGGCACTGCAAGTCACCCATGAAGAAATGCAAACCACGGTGGAAGAGCTCAAGTCGAGCAACGAAGAATTACAGTCCACCAATGAAGAGCTGCAATCAACTAACGAAGAACTTACGTCTTCCAAAGAGGAGTTGCAGTCCCTCAACGAGGAACTGCAAACGGTAAATGCGGAACTGCAATCCAAGGTGGACGAGTTGACCTGGATACGCAGCGACATGATGAACCTGCTCAACAGCACGGAAATCGCCACCGTCTTCCTCGACAACCAGATGCGGTTGCGCCGTTTCACGACGCATGCCAACCGAATCTTCCGGCTGATTCCAGGCGATGTCGGGCGACCGCTTTCGGATGTCGTGTCCGATCTTACCTATCCTCAACTGGAGGAGGATGCTCTGGAAGTGCTGCGCACGCTGGTATTTCAGGAAAAGGTGCTTCCGACTCACGACGGTCGTTGGTATCGCGTGCGCATCATGCCCTACCGTACCCAGGACAACGTAATCGATGGCGTGGTGATCACCTTCACCGACATGACCGAAATCAAGCACCTTGAGGCGGAACTGAGGCAGTTTAAGGCGTAGAGATAAGGCCATGAACCCCAAAAACCCGGGCGATGTGCGTATGCGTGCTGAAGGAATACTGGCGCGGCACGCATCGGCATCCCCGATCAGCGAGGCGGAGACGCAACGTCTGCTGCACGAGTTGCAAGTCCATCAGATCGAATTGGAACTGCAGAATGACGCCCTGCGCGCCACCCAGGATGCGCTGGAGATGTCGAGGGCGCGCTACTTTGACCTCTATGCGTTGGCCCCGGTGGGCTACCTCACCCTCGACCGCTCGGATCAGATTATCGAGGCCAACCTGACTGCGGCCGAGTACCTGCAAATGGGACGTGCTGAGTTGGTGGGGAAGCGATTGGGCCAGTTTATCGTGCCGGAGGACCGGGACCGCTGGTATCTCCACCAACAAGGGCTATTCGCCGAACAGACTGTCCAGGTGGATACACTCCGCCTGGGCCGAGGAGGCGCGGCGGAATCCTGGGTGCGCATTGATTCTCGTGTCTATCCGGAGAGGGGCGGCCTGACTTGCCTTAGCACCCTAATCGACATCACCATGCTCCAACGGACCGAAGCGGAGTTGAAGCGCCATCGGGACCACTTGGAGGAACTCGTACGGCAGCGTACCGACGAGTTGGTAGCGGCGAAGGAGATGGCCGAGGCGGCCAGCCAGGCCAAAAGCATCTTCCTCGCCAACATGTCCCATGAGTTACGCACGCCGATGAACGGCATCATTGGCATGACCGACCTGG
>CAZIHO010000181.1:0-4109 GCA_964538875.1 uncultured Chromatiaceae bacterium | reverse complement strand
AACCCAGCCTTGCCGCCGGTGGGTTGCGGCGCCTACAGCAGCAGTCGCCGAATGTCCCCCAGCAATTCGCTCAGCAACTGGGTAAAGCGGGCCCCTTCGGCACCGTCGATGACCCGGTGGTCGTAGGACAGGGACAGGGGCAGCATCAGGCGCGGTTTAAATTCTTGGCCATTCCACACTGGACGCCACTCGGCCTTGGATACGCCGAGGATCGCCACCTCCGGCGCGTTGACGATGGGAGTGAAGGCGCTGCCGCCAATTCCCCCCAGGCTGGAGATACTGAAGCAGCCGCCTTGCAAATCGGACGGAGAGAGGCGGCCGGCCCGGGCCCGGGCGCTGAGGTCCTGAAGTTCCCGGGCGATTTGGCGAATGCCCTTGTCGTCCACTTCCCGTAGCACCGGCACCGTGAGCCCCTCTGGGGTGTCCACCGCCACGCCGATATTCAAGTAGCCCTTGAGGATTAGATTGTCGCCATCCGGCGCTAATGAACTGTTGAAGCGGGGCATGGCTTGCAGGGCGGCGGCGCAGGCGCGCACCAGGAACGGCAGCAGGGTCAGACGGGGTTGGTCACTGCCGGCGGGCGGTTGTTGGCTGCGGCGGAAGCTGTCCAGTTCGGTGATGTCCGCCTGGTCGAACTGGGTGACCTGGGGAGCGCCGAGCCAGGCCCGGTGCAAGTGGGCGCCGGACAGCTTGCGAATCCGGGACAAAGGTTGGCTCCGGACCGGACCAAAGCGGCTGAAGTCCACTTCCGGGGCCGCCGGTAGTTGAAAGGGGCCGGCGGCGGCGGGTGCGGCACCTTGGCGCAGGGCCTGTTTGACGAAGGCTTGCACGTCCTCTTTGAGGATGCGGCCCTTGGGTCCGGCGCCCCGCACCCGGTCCAGGTCCACGCCCAATTCCCTGGCCAGGCGGCGCACGCCAGGGCTGGCGTGGGCCTTGCCGGGCGGACGCTCGGACAGGCGTACCTGCACCGGCGGCGGCGTGAGTTCCTTTTCGCCGGGGAGGCGGGGTGGCGGCGCGGGCGGCGGCTGGTCCGGGACACTCGGCGCCGGCGCGGCATCCGGAGCGGGCGGGTCGGATGGCTCCTGGCCGGCGTCGCTTTCCAGACGCAGCAGGGCATCACCGGCGTTGACCCGGTCGCCCATCTTGACCAGCAGTTCCCGGACCAGGCCGGCGCTGGGGGAGGGGATCTCGACGCTGGCTTTGTCGCTTTCCAGGGTGAGGATGGAGTCCTCCGCCTGGACCCGGTCGCCGGGCTTGACCAGGATTTCGATGATGGCGACGTTGCTGAAATCGCCAATATTGGGCACGGTTACTTCAATCAGTTTGGCCACTGGACGCTCTCCTGGGCTGGCGATCAGGCGTGCAAGGGGTTGGGCTTGTCCGGGTCGATGCGGTATTTCTGGATGGCTTCGCCGATCCGCGCCCGGTCCAGTTGGCCCGCATCTGCTAAGGCTTTGACGGCCGCTAGGGCGACGTAATGGCGGTTGACCTCAAAGTGGCGGCGCAGCGCGACGCGCAGGTCGCTGCGGCCGAAGCCGTCGGTGCCCAGGCTGATGAAGGGCCGGTCGACCAGGGGCCGCATCTGGTCCGCGTAGGCGCGGATGTAGTCAGTGGCTGCGATCACCGGACCCGGATGGTCCGCCAACTGGGCGGCGGCATAGCCTTGCCGGGGTGGCTGGTCCGGATGCAGCAGATTCCAGCGCTCTACGTCCTGACCGTCCCGGCGTAACTCGTTGAAGCTGGTGACGCTCCAGATGTCGGCGGCCACGCCGAAGTCCTTGTCCAACAGATCGGCGCCGGCCAGCACTTCCCGCAGGATGGCGCCGGAGCCCATGAGTTGCACGCGGGGACCCGTGCCGGAGGCCGGCCGCAGCAGGTACATGCCGCGCAGAATCCCTTGCTCGGCGCCGGCCGGCAGGGCTGGCTGGGGGTAGACCTCGTTAGTCAGGGTCAGGTAGTAGAAGCCGTCTTCCTTGTCCTGGTACATGCGCTTCAGGCCGTCCTGGACGATGACCGCCAATTCATAGGCATAGGTGGGGTCGTAGGCCCGGCAATTGGGCACCGTGGCGGCCAGTACCAGGCTATGGCCGTCCTGATGTTGCAGCCCTTCCCCGGCCAGGGTGGTGCGGCCAGAGGTGCCGCCGATCAAAAAGCCCCGGGCGCGGATGTCGCCCGCCGCCCAGATCAGGTCGCCGACCCGTTGAAAGCCGAACATGGAGTAATAGATATAGAAGGGGATCATGTTGATCCCGTGGTTGGCGTAGGCGGTGGCGGCGGCGATCCAGGATGACATGGCGCCCGCCTCGTTGATGCCTTCCTCCAGGATTTGGCCCTTCTTGTCCTCCCGGTAGTACATCACCTGGTCCGAGTCCACCGGCTCGTACAGTTGGCCCACCGAGGAGTAGATGCCCAACTGGCGGAACATGCCTTCCATGCCGAAGGTGCGGGCCTCGTCCGGAACGATGGGCACCACCAGCTTGCCCAGGGTCTTGTCCCGCAGGATCAGGTTGAGCAGGCGCACGAACGCCATGGTGGTGGACATTTCCTTATCGCCACTGCTTTCCAGCAGGGTTTGGAAGCTGTCCAGGCCCGGTGCTACCAAGGCTTCGGCCCGATCCGCCCGGGCTGGCAGATAGCCGCCCAGGTTCTGACGCCGCTCCTGGAGATATTGGAGTTCCGGGCTGCCGGGCTCCGGCATGTAGAAGGGCGTGGCGTTCAATTGGTCGTCGGAAATGGGGATATTGAAGCGGTCCCGGAACTGGCGCAGCGCCGCTTCACCCATTTTCTTCTGGGAATGGGTGATGTTCATACCTTCTCCAGCCACCCCCATACCATAACCTTTCACGGTCTTGGCCAGAATCACGGTGGGCTGACCCCGGTGCCGGGTGGCGGCCAGGTAAGCGGCATAGACCTTGATGGGATCGTGTCCACCCCGGTTCAGGCGCCAGATGTCCTCGTCCGACAGCACGGATACTAGGTCCAGCAATTCCGGGTACTTGCCGAAGAAATGCTCCCGGGTATAGGCGCCGCCCTTGGCCTTGTAGGCTTGGTAATCCCCATCCACGCACTCTTCCATGCGTTTCAGCAGCAGGCCGGTCTTATCCCGCACCAGCAGGGGATCCCAATAGCTGCCCCAGACCACCTTGATGACGTTCCAGCCGGCACCCCGGAACACGGCTTCCAGTTCTTGGATGATCTTGCCGTTGCCCCGCACCGGGCCATCCAGGCGTTGCAGGTTGCAGTTGACCACGAACACCAGGTTGTCCAGCCGTTCCCGGCCGGCTAGGGAGATGGCGCCCAGGGACTCGGGTTCGTCCATTTCGCCATCGCCGCAGAAGGCCCACACCTTGCGGCCGTCGGTGTTGACCAGATCCCGATCCTGGAGATAGCGCATGAAGCGGGCTTGGTAAATGGCCATCAGCGGGCCTAAGCCCATGGACACGGTGGGAAATTGCCAAAAGCCGGGCATCAGCCAGGGATGGGGATAGGACGACAGACCCTGGCCATCCACCTCCTGGCGAAAATGATGCAGGTGCTCCTCGCTGATGCGCCCCTCCAGGAAAGCGCGGGCGTAGATGCCCGGCGCGGAATGGCCCTGGAAGAACACCAGGTCGCCGCCATGCTCCGGCGAGGGCGCGTGAAAGAAATGGTTGAAGCCGATGTCGAACAGGGTCGCCACCGACGCGAAGCTGGCGATGTGTCCCCCCAGTTCCGTGGAGATGCGGTTGGCCTGCACCACCATGGCCATGGCGTTCCAGCGGATCAGGGAACGGATGCGCCGTTCCATGGCCCGGTCGCCGGGAAAGCGGGGCTGTTGGGTGGCCGGAATCGTGTTGAGGTAGGCTGTGTTCGCGCTATAAGGTAAATAGGCCCCAGATCGCCGCGCCTTGTCGATCAGACGTTCCAGTAAGAAATGGGCGCGTTCCACGCCCTCCCGCTCCAGAACGGATTCCAGCGCGTCCAGCCATTCCTGGGTTTCTTGGGGATCGGTATCGGGTTTTGGGGCCATGGGGTCCTCTCATTGCCTGGTGCGGATGCTAAGTAGATTGGATTTTCAAATACTGAGTATTTGACATTTCAATAGCCGGTATTGCAAGTTCCAGTGAACG
>CAZIHO010000180.1:0-4232 GCA_964538875.1 uncultured Chromatiaceae bacterium | reverse complement strand
TCTTTGTACCGTTTGAAGTAGGTGCGGACACTGTCTTCGTCCAACAACAGGGCCTTCGCCACTTCCACCGGCTTCCATCCCTGGCTCAGCAAAATCACCGCATTGATACGATACGCTTCCCGAACATTCAACGCCCGGCGATGCGCTTCGCGCAACTCCGTGACCTGTTTCATTTCGAGCTGATAATTAAGCATGCCGGATAGCTTACCGCGAATCGACGTTTTATTCCATTGCCGTGTTTACCGAAATCCTGAATGAGAGCGGTATAAAAACCATTTTTCATTGTTCGTTTTCAAATCTTGGAGGCAACCATGCCGAGCCGACAAAATGGGGCTGAACGAAATTGACCACATTAAATATTAGCGCAAGGTCACGCCATTCGAAGTTTTTGCCAATGTGAGTGGTTGACTCGTGTAAAGCGACTGCTACTGAATAATGACCTTCTCCCAAATTAGCTTGAAAATCAAAATGTATAGCTATGGTGGCACCTTTTTTTATATTCGTGATTTGGTATTGCAGATAATGAGTATTAGTGCCGAAAATAACTTGGCCAAGCCGGTCTTTTATCATATATCCAATAGTCAACTCAGCGAGGTCCGTCATGGCGCGCACGCCAATTTGTAATCGAACCGGTTGGCCAACGCCGACGACATCGATTTGTTCATTATTTTCGTTGAGTAAAAGAACTCGTTCGATAATTGCTTCACCGGTACCTGATACAGTTTGCATTTTGCCATCCTTCAATGGCTGCTGCTGTACCGTTTGGTTCTGATGAGTTGCTAGGCTGGCGTTATAATAGTCCATTACGGCTTCGGGAGGGCCCTGTATGGCTAGTCTTCCAGCCGCGAGTAGAATGGCTCTATCACAGATACTTTGAATGGCTTGTTTATCGTGACTCACGATGAGTAGTGTGGTTCCCTTTTTTCTAAAGTCACGGATGCGATCAAAACTCTTATGCTGAAAATAGGCATCCCCGACTGACAGTGCTTCGTCAACTATAAGCACATCGGGTCGAATGGCGGTGGCTGCACTGAACGCCAGTCGCATTTGCATCCCGCTAGAGTACACACGTACCGGTTGGTCGATATAGTCGCCTATTTCGGCGAATTCTTCTATTCTGGGCAGTTCAGCGGCGATCTCATCAATTCTCCGACCAAGTAATTGTCCGGCCATAAATACATTCTGGCGGCCTGTAAAGTCCGGATGGAAACCCATGCCCAACTCTAATAGCGCGGCGATACGCCCAGAAATTTCAACGGTACCCGTACTTGGCTGGGTTGTTCCCGTGATCATTTTTAGTAAAGTACTCTTTCCGGACCCGTTGATACCAATAATGCCAACGGCTTCACCCGGGCTGACCCTGAAGCTGATATTTTGCAATACCCAATGTAAATGATGTCTAGATCGTGCTTTGGGATCTATCCATTCGCAAAGGCGAGCCCAACGGCTGGGATATTGCTTGAAGGCCTTTCCGAGGTTTAAAACGGAGATTGACCCCATCAGAGTTCGTCCACCATCTCACCGGAGTGATGCCTAAACAAGCGTAAGGCGTTTAAGCAAAGTAAAGGCGCAAGTAGTCCGACTAACCACAATTCTTCCCATTTAGGCCATTGTCCATTGACAAGAATGGTCTGATAGGCAGAACTCAACCCGGCCAAGGGATTAATAACTATATACGGGCGGACGAATTCCGGGAGGATCGTTGCTGGATATACGATTGGGGTAAACCAGAACCAAAACTGGAGAATTACACTAAATAATTGGCCGACATCTCTAAAGAATACATTGAGAATACCGAGGGAAATCCCCAACCCAATCGCAAATGCGATATGAACCAGCAATAACGGAACCAACGCGAGAAGCGGCCAGCCAGGGAATGCATCCAGGATGATAAGAAATGCGATAAAGAGACTAAAAATGATTGAGAAGTTCATGAGTGCGTTTAGGACGACAACTGCGGGCAGGCACAACCGGGGAAAGTTGAGCTTTTTCAGCAAGGTAGCATGCTCTAAAAATACATTTTGGGCCCGTGCCACAATTTCTGCGAATAAGCCCCAAGTCAGGAGTCCGGCGCACAGATAAATGCTATAGGCGTATGAAGAATCCACCCCTGGCAAGCGAGTGCTCATGACCTGAGAAAAAATTAACGTGTAGACTAAGATCATCGCCAGTGGGTTGATAATCAACCATGAAGCGCCAAGCAAAGAATCCTGATATTTTGATTGAAATTCTCTTTTTACACTGCCAAGAATAAAGCCTCGGTAGGCCCACATTGCGCTAAAAGCTTGCATTAATAGACCTCTGGGTAGCATTGTTGCGGGCTGTGGTACCTGAGGCTAAGTTGATGAGAGAGATCCAGTGTTGCGTCATTTGTTGTCTCAAGTCGCCGTGCGACCCAGGTCGGGTACGGAAATTTTGCCTTCCGGCAAAATGTCAACGTGGCCGTTGCCAATCAACTTCAGTTCGCTTATTGTCATTTCATGTATTAATTCGGAAAACCCAATCGTAGGTTCCCAACCGAGCTTGGCCTGGGCTTTACGTGCATCACCAACAAGGTGAGTAGGTTCTGCCAGGCGGAAATGCTCGGGATCTGTTTCCACATATTGGCGCCAATCTAGCTCTAGCGCGGCAAATGCGGACTCTACAACATCTTGGACGCTATGCAATGTTCCGGTGGCGAACACATAGTCCTCCGCGACATCCTGCTGTAGTGCAAGCCACATACCTCTTACGTAATCGCGAGCATGGCCCCAGTCCCGCAGAGCGGAGGTATCTCCGAGCTGGAGTTGAGCTTGCCTACCCATCTTGATGGCGGCTGCGGCGCGGCAAATCTTTTTCGTGACAAAGTTTTCACCCCGACGTGGAGATTCATGATTGTAAAGAATACCATTTACGGCAAAGAGACCATGACTTGCTCGATAGACTCGTACCAGTTGGGTCGCGAACGCCTTAGCACACCCGTAGGGGTTTACTGGAGCCATTGGGGTGCTTTCCGTCTGTGGTACTTCCAATGGGCTGCCAAAAATTTCGGCCGACGTGGCATGGAAGAAGCGGGGTAACCGTGGGAGATCTCGCAATATCTCAAGTAGGCGGAGGGTGCCCATTCCGGTAAATTCGCAGGTAGTCTCAGGGATTTCGAAACTTACCCCGACATGGCTTTGCCCCGCTAAGTGATAAACCTCAGAGGGACATACCTTGACTAAGACCCGACGAAGCGTGGTGGGATCGTTCAAATCAGCAAGATGCAGGAATAGCGTTTGGTTGAATGTTTCCGGATTGTCCACCAGATGGGCGATGCGGCCGTTTGCCAAGGGACTACCACGGCGCACCGCGCCGTGCACCTCGTACCCGTTGGCTAGAAGCAACTCCGCCAAATAAGAACCATCCTGCCCAGTTATGCCCGTAATAAAAGCTTTTTTCATTTTCTAGTATAAATATGATCCTATTAAAAGATTCTGCTTTTCAATAGGAAGTAGAAAGATCGCTTAGCGAAGGGATCGGCCCACCTATTATATCGGAGGCGTTTATCATATCGGGTGTGCAAGTCTGAACCGGCGTTAGATCAGGCGGCCTCCCGCAGAGAATCTGGTAGATTGTCCGGCGCTAGGAAAGCTTCTTTACAGAAGATCCCCGAACGTGAATAGTCGAGGCTGACAGGGACAGGAAGCTTTCCCCAGAACCTTCCCACCTCTTCGGATCCCTCGTAAGCGTCCATCGAATGGAATTTGTGCTGGTCAAATTTTTGCGGACACCGTCATAGGAAGCGGCTTGAACCGCCCCGGGTTTGTCACAGGCTCCAGCCTTTGAAAGGATGGAGCTATGAAGACAGCAACGAAATTTTCCCCTGAAGTGAGAGAGCGGGTGGTTCGGCAGGTGCGGTAACACCAAGGTGAACATACATTGGAGTGGACCACGATTCAATCCGTCGCCAGCAAGATCGGTTGCACGGCGGAGACACTGCGCCGGTGGGTGCGAGAGACTGAGCACGACCTTGGTGAGCGGGAGGGATTGACTGCGGCGGAACGGGGCGCGGATCAAAGCGTTGGTACACAGAGCCTGTCAGAAAATTATGTATGAGACATCGCACGTCGAAAAGGTGCCTGCATGGCAAGCAGGACGGGCAACTGGAGACCGGCGCCGGTGCTGCCCACTATTCCCAAAGAGTGGATTGAACTGTACTAGCTAAAACTTAATCGTACAGCGTGTTAATATTCTGAAGTGACAGAGAGGCA
>CAZIHO010000179.1:0-4248 GCA_964538875.1 uncultured Chromatiaceae bacterium | reverse complement strand
CTTAACTGAGGCGCACATGCAGATACTCGAATCCGAATACATCGCCCTGACCAACCTACTTTACGACTGGGCCACATGGCAGCACTCATTCAGAGAGAGAATCGGCTATGACTCCAAGTCGGCAGGGTTCGGCAGTAGTGGGCTATCGAGCTTTGAGGATATGTGCGAGCAGTCGGACAACGCAACGATGATGGCCTTGGATGCCGCAATCGACAGCCTGCAACCGGCTGAACGGGCGGCGATCAATCGTTGTTATGGGATATGCGCTGTATTCCGCTTTCCACGGGCAAACTATGAGCTTATGCTTACCCAGGCGCATCATGCGCTGATCGTAAGTGTTAAGCGGCGCGGCCTTGTACTTTGTTGATTGACAGATAAATAAAATCAATGGATAATTTTCTCGGGGAGAATTTCGCCCTGAGTTTCACATCTGAAAGCCGGACTTAGCGCGGATGAGCCGTTACGGAGCGCGTAGTATCGAGACTAGCCAACTCGTTAATCGGGTCAATTAAAGGCTACACACTCTAGCTTCACAGCCTCGCACATGCGGGGCTTTTTCATTTGCCGACCGGCAACCGATTGACGTTTCATCCCTCCGCTAACCGCATGCCGCCAGCGCGAAAGCGTAAGCCGGAATGGTGGCAACCTATCTACCGAGGAAAAATGCAGATTGAACAAGTCGCCGTTAGTGAGTTGATCCCCTACGCCAGGAACAGCCGTACTCATTCTGACGAGCAAGTGGCACAGATCGCGGCAAGCATCAAGGAATTCGGCTGGACTAATCCTATTCTCATCGATGGGGAAAGCGGGATTATTGCCGGGCACGGTCGATTGCTTGCTGCACGAAAACTCGGCATGAAAGAGGTTCCTGTGATTCAGTTGTCCGAGATGACCGACACGCAGAAGCGGGCCTACATCATCGCGGATAACAAGCTGGCGCTAAACGCTGGATGGGATGATGAACTATTGAAGCTGGAACTTGATGACCTGAATCTAGCTGAATTCAAAATTGAATTGCTTGGCTTTGATGCAAATGAACTGAATCTTGCAATGGGTCTTGGTGCTGATTTTCTGCCCGGCACAGAAGATGACCAGGGCAGACTTGACGAAAAAGCACCGATTGTTTGTCCTAGTTGCGGGCATGAGTTTGTTAAATGACAATCAGTCAGCTAGAAGCATCAAAAAACAACAACATTCAGGCTAGGTTTGACACAAAGTCATCTGGCACAAAATCCAGGCTTTATCGTGTGACGCTGAATGATGGGGTTGTTGCAAATGTGATATTCAATAATGGTGAAGAACTAGACGAAGCAACCATTTGTATGAAAAACCATTACGGGGAAAAGTTGGCAAATGTCGAACAAGCCTGTTCTAAAAATTGATTGGGCGACGCATGAAGCGGTAAAGTTTGCTTGCAAGAATTGGCATTATTCAAAATCCGTCCCTGTTGGTAAACTTGTTAAAGTCGGTGCATGGGAAGACGGTCGTTTTGTTGGAGTTGTTGTTTTTTCGTATGGGGCCAATCCACAAATTGGAAAACCGTATGGATTGTTGCAAACTGAATGCTGCGAACTTACAAGGGTTGCGCTTCGTTCCCATACAGTAGAAGTTAGTAAAATACTTTCTCTGGCTCTTCGGTTCTTAAAGAAGCAGTCGAATGGAATTCGGCTTGTTGTTAGCTATGCGGATACAGGCCAAGGACATCATGGTGGGATATATCAAGCAACAAACTGGATTTATGAAGGTTTCTTTGACGGAGAATCGTCAGTTGTTGTTAATGGGAAAAAAATGCACAGAAAAAGTGCATCTTCTTTATATGGAACTACAAGGCCGCCAGGGTCAGTAAATGTCAAGGATTCAGGAAAGCATAAATATTTAATGCCGCTTGATGGCAACATGAAAAAACAAATCGAACCACTCGCAAAGACATATCCAAAGCGTGTCAAAAAGCAGGAATCAGAGAACCCCTCTGGTCTGGGCGGGGCAGTACCGACCGACACGCTCCAGAACATCAAGTCTGCGTAATGCTTACGGCTAAACAGGAAGCATTCGCTCAGGCCATTGCATCAGGGAAGACTCAGGCCGACGCATACAGGGATGCGTACAACGCGGAAAAAATGAAAGACGCGACCGTGTGGTCAAAGGCATCCGTTCTTATGGCTGACGGCAAGGTATCGGCAAGGGTGGAAGAACTCCGCAAAGGGCTAGAAAAGAAAGAACTATGGACGCGCGAAATGTCTGTTAAGGCATTGATCGGCGCATACAAGGAAGGCAACCCGACCGCCAAGATTGCAGCGGTCAAAGAGCTAAACGCCATGCACGGTTTCAACGCTCCGACTAAGTTGGACGTAATAAACAGGACGCTAGAGCCGCTCCGAGACGACGACTGGCTGTAATGTCTTTTACCGAATCACAACGCACTTTCGTCTATAACAAAGCGCCATTCCCGGCGTTCGTCGGCGGATTCGGTAGCGGAAAGACAGCTGCGGCAATCGCCCGCATCATGACGCTGAAGCGACTTTGTCCGAAACAGGATGTGGCGTACTACCTGCCGACATACGGACTAGTTGAGGACATTGCTTATCAGCGATTCCCTGAGTTGCTGGAAAAGAATGGGTTTTCCTACAAGCTGAATCGCCAGGCAGCGACATTGACGCTTGATCTAGGCCGCATCATCTTCCGGACGATGGATAACCCGGACAAGATCATTGGCTATGAGGTTGCGCACTCGGTCTGTGACGAGCTAGACACGCTGCCGATAGACAAGGCGCGGAACGTATGGAACAAGGTGATTGCCCGTAATCGGCAGAAGGCATTTACCCATGCCGGGACGCCGATACCGAACAGCGTAGCCGTAGCGACGACGCCTGAAGGTTTCCGCTTCGTCTATGAGCGATGGGTGAAAACAAAGGTTGCCGGGTATGAGCTGGTTAGAGCGAAGACAATGGATAACGCCGCGAACCTTCCGGCTGACTACATTGATAACCTGCGCAACTCGTATTCGTCGCAATTGCTTTCTGCTTACCTGGACGGCGAATTCGTCAATCTCACGGCAGGCTCGGTTTATCCAGAGTTCGACCGGACGCTGAACGCCACAAACGAAACAATCATCCCGAATGAAGTGCTGCACATCGGCTGCGACTTCAACGTAACGAAGATGAGCGCAGTAATTCACGTTCTTCGTGGCGACGATCCGCACGCGGTAATTGAAATCACCGATGTATTCGACACGCCCGCAATGGCGCGAATCATCAAGGAACGGTACAAGGATCAAGGGCACGCGGTCATGATCTATCCGGATGCGTCAGGCAGTGGCAGGCGGTCGAATAACGCCAGCGAGTCGGACATTGCGATTCTTAAGCAGCATGGGTTTCAGGTCTGCGTCAATCCGACGAATCCAGCGGTCAAGGATCGCGTGTTGAGCATGAATCGGATGCTGCACAACGAAGGCGTTAGACGGTATCGAGTCAATCCGCAGCATTGCCCGCATCTGGTCGAGTCGCTGGAAAAGCAACCTTACGACAAGGCGGGGGAACCTGATAAATCGAGCGGGCTAGATCACATCCTGGACGCCGCTGGATACTTCATTGCTTACAAATACCCGATCAAGCATCGCATCGCACTGATTCAGCAACTCCGCATCTAGACGCATCTAGCACGAACAAACACACCTAACCCGCTTCGGCGGGTTTTTTCATTTCAGGGCCAATATGAACAATTCAGTACGCGAACAATCTGCTGCGGTTGTGGCACAAAGTCGCCATTGGCCTTTGATTACCGCGCTGCTCGGTGGTACTGCCACGATGCGCGAAGCGGGCGAAACTTTCCTCCCGAAATGGCCGAACGAGGAACAGGACAGCTACAACACTCGCATTGCTATTGCCACGCTGTATCCGGCGTTCTCGCGCACCGCTGAAGTCCTGGCATCAAAGCCATTCAGCAAGCCCGTAGCGTTGCAGGAAGATGTTCCTCCGCGCATTGCTGAGTGGATGCAGGATTGCGACCTGCAAGGCCATAACCTCCATGTCTTCAGTTCGCAACTGTTGCGCGACTGTATCGACTATGGCGTTTCCGGTGTATTGGTCGATTATCCGCCGGCCAATGGCATCAAGACGCAGGCTGACGAGAAGGCTACCGGAGTGCGTCCGTACTTCACGCGCTACGCACCTGGCACTGTTCTAGGCTGGCGTACCGAGCGCATCTCCGGTGCCGAAAAGCTGACTCAGGTTCGCTTGCTGGAAACCGTCA
>CAZIHO010000178.1:0-4361 GCA_964538875.1 uncultured Chromatiaceae bacterium | reverse complement strand
ACCCTGCGATCGATTTCTTTTACAGATTTTTAATAGATAGCAGGTCAACATGGCGCGGATTGATTCGCGGTTGGCTCGACTGGGAGAAGGAAATCCTCAACTACGGCCCTACGGCCCTACGGCCCCGCCTGATCCTTGCCATGCGAACACATAGGGTTTTCTTAGGTAGCACCCCAGGACGTGCCAGCACCGGGATAACTCAAACACTTCTTCAAGAAGGCTATCTGCCATGTTTCCCCCGAACTTTCTCACCAGTGACCGGATCAGTTGTCAGCAGGAACTCACCAGTAAAAAGGCCATATTTCAACACTTGGGGGCATTGCTGGCGTCGAACACTGCTAATCTCGACTCCAAAAGCGTATTTCTGCAATTGTTGGAGCGGGAGCGATTGGGCAACACCGGCTTGGGGATGGGAATTGCTCTACCGCACGCCCGCATGGCCGGCGTGGCCCAGCCCATCGGCGCCCTCATTCAATTGAAGACCGGGGTGGCTTTCGAAGCCGTTGACGAATCTCCGGTGGATCTGGTGTTTGGCCTTCTGGTCCCAGTAGATGCCCGCGAAGAGCATTTACAGCTACTGGCCAGAATAGCCGGCCTCTTTAGCCAACCCCATTTCTGTATGGAATTGCGGAATGCCAGAAGCCCGGACCAGATGCTGCGACTCATGGAGGGTTGGGAAACCTTATCTCTAAGAGCCGCCGGATCCCGTTGAGAATTTGCTTGCTAGCCAATGTTCGGCTAAACGCCTGCTGCCGCGATGGGGAAGCAGTGGGTCAGTTAAGCGCGGCCGGTGGCTGGATATCGGGGCCTCCCCGGACCGATCAATGAATCGTCCAAGGTCTGAAAAATAGATCCCATTCAGAGGAGCCCCTGGATTCTATAGGGATCAGCGGGGCTCCCTCCCAGGGCTTTCCTGCCGGGTCATTCCCCGCACCCAGCCTATTCGACAGGTATTCCAACCGAGTATCCATGAAACCATGAAGATCATCGTTATCGGGGCTGGGTTTACTGGCGCCACCGTGGCCGAGACATTGGTCGCCGAGCACAACGACGTCACCGTCGTCGACACCAATGAACGCCGGTTGCAAGCGCTACAGGATCGATTGGATCTCCGCTCGGTTTGGGGCGATGGTACCTTACCCTCGGTATTACAAGCGGCCAGGGCCGGCGACGCGGAGCTCTTATTAGCAGTCACCGATAGTGACCACGTCAATCTGTGTATCTGTCGCACGGCGGGAACCCTGTTTAATATCCCCACAAAGATTGCCATCCTCCGCGCCGAGGATTACGGGGACTACCCAGAATTGCTAGGTTTACAGGGTTTTTCGGTGGATCGGCGCATCTGTCCGGAGCAAATTTTTACCCAATACATAGAGCGCTTGATCGAGTACCCCGCAGCGTCCCAAATATTGCAGTTCGGCGCCGGGACCTTGACGCTGGCCACCTTGCGCATTACCAAGAATAGTGCCTTGGTTGGCCGGGTTCTGGGCGAAATCAGTTCGCTGATGGCCGATCGGGCCGTCGCCATACCAGGGATCGTACGCGACGATCAAATCCTGATGGGGGAGCAGGGATCTCTCGAAATTGGGGATGAATTGGTTTGCCTAGCCGCCACCGGCGACATCCAGACCATTCTGCAAACCCTGGATGGCAAGGCCACCACCTGCAAACGGATCATGATCGCGGGCGGTGGCACCGCAGGCCTTCGGTTAGCAAAAGCCACCCAAGCCCGATACTTGGTCAAATTAGTGGAACTGAGCGGCGAGCGTGTCGAGCATTTGTCGCGCCGTCTTAGTCATACCTTGGTGCTGCACGGCGATGCTGCGGATGAGGCCCTGCTCGCCAATGAGGGAATCGGCGGCATGGACTTCTTTGCCGCCCTGACCGACGACGAAGAGACCAATATCGTAGCCTGTCTATTGGCCAAAAAGATGGGTGCCAGACGGGTGTTAGCCCTGATTAATCGCGGCGTATACGCCAATTTGGTGCAATCAGACCGTATCGACATCGCGCTTTCGCCGGGTCAGGTGGTGCTGGGGGATCTGATGACCCAGGTGCGTCAAGGCGATGTGGTGGCGGTCCATAGCCTGCGCCATGGTGTCGCCGAGGTGATCGAGATCGTCGTACATGGCGACCTCGGCACTTCCAAGGTAGTCGGCCGGCGCCTGGATCAACTCCAACTGCCGAAGGGTGCCCTGGTGGGCGCCGTGTTGCGCCCCGCGCCCCAGGGGCAGGGCCGGTCCAGCGCAAGGAATGGCGCCTTGCCCGCTTTTCAGGTACTGCTGGCAACCCACACCCAAATCCAGGCCGGCGACCACGTCATTCTGCTGCTGGCGGATCGCAAGTCGGTGGTGCAGGTGGAAAAGCTGTTCTCGGTCGGCGTGTATTTCATTTAGGTAGTAGCCGCCATGGTGCAGATTCTCCCGGTCTTGCGGGCATTCGCCCTAATCCTCAAGATGTTCACCGTTTCGATGCTAGCGCCCCTGGTCGTGGCCTGGATTTACCAAGACGGTGCCGAGCAAGCCTTCGATGACGGGGTGCTCATCAGCCTCGCCGTCGCGCTGTTCCTATGGCTGGTTTCCCACCGGGACCGGCGTGAACTCCAGGTCAAGGATGGCTTTTTGCTAGTGGTGATGGTCTGGACCCTATTGCCGGCCTTCGCTGCCATTCCTTTGATGGATTACTTCTGGCCGAACTTGTCGTTCACGGACGCCTATTTCGAAAGCATGTCCGGAGTCACCACGACCGGGTCAACCGTTTTGGAAGGACTGGACAAGCTTCCCTTTTCCATCAATCTCTGGCGGGGAGAACTCCAATGGCTGGGAGGGATGGGCATCATTGTATTGGCAGTGGCCATTCTGCCGTTCCTAGGTGTCGGCGGGGCGCAAATGTTCAAATGGGAATCACCGGGCCCTATGAAGGAATCCAAGCTAACGCCCCGTATCGCCGAGTCAGCCAAGAGCTTTTGGTCCGTGTATGTAGCCATTACCCTGGCGTGTATGCTGTCCCTGCGGCTAGCGGGAATGAGCTGGGGCGACGCTGTCATTCATGGCTTCACTACCTTGGCCACCGGCGGTTTCTCCAGCCACGACGCCAGTTACGGCTATTTCAATTCGCCGGCCATGGATATCTTGACCATTATTTTCATGACGCTGGCCGCGATCAATTTCGGTACCCATTTTCTGGTTTGGCGGGATAGAAGCATAAAGCCCTATTTTTCCGATCCTGAAATTGGCTGGTTCTTGCTGGTCCTGTTTGGAAGCTCCGCCGCCGTCGCGTTGCTGCTCTGGCAGCAGGGAATCTATGGCGATTATTTCACCGCACTGCGTTTTGCCACCTTCAACCTGGTATCCGTTGCCACCACCACGGGTTTTGCCAACACGGATTTCAACCTCTGGCCCCTAATCGCGCCCATGTGGATGCTGTTTCTTTGCACCTATGCCAGTTGCTCGGGTTCCACTGGTGGCGGCATCAAGATGATTCGGGGTATCGTCCTTTATAAGCAGGTATTTCGGGAACTCACCCGCGCCATCCACCCAGCATCGGTGCGCGCCGTATGGATTGCTGGCGAACCCCTATCGAACGGTGTCGTCTCCGCCGTGGTGGCGTTCAGCTTTATTTACATGGTGGTAACCGCATCCCTGACTCTGGCGCTGATCGGCACCGGATTGGATCTCACCACCGCCTTCTCGGCCGTGGTCGCCACCGTCAACAACACCGGGCCTGGGCTCAACCAGGTAGGACCCGCGACCACATTTATGGCGCTCACCGATACCCAAACCTGGATCTGCACCTTCGCCATGCTACTCGGGCGCTTGGAGATCTTCCCGGTGCTGGTGGTGCTGATGCCGTCGTTCTGGAGGCGGTGATTCCTGCGGGTGGGGGACCTGGATGTTCCTCGCTCCTCAAAGTCTGACCCGGCGCATCCGTTCGGCATTAGCCGCCTGGTGGTCGCGCTGATGGAGAAACCCTAGTCATGGCCCTGGCCCGAGCGGCCCTGGAATTCCAGCCTCTGGGCAAGGAACGCCGCTAATCTCCGCCGCCCGCCGGCTGAGCATTACGGGGTCAGGTTGTTCCAAATACAGGCTGGGCGGTTAGAAGCGACCGGTGGTCTGTTGGGTTAGGCGTCGGTTGGCGATAGGTCATCAAACTGATTGGCCTCAAATCTTCGGCGCCTTTCATCAAGAAGTTCCCCATCGAACATCCAATAACCCGGACCGCTCGCCGCCGGAGTACTGTATCCAAGGCTATGTAAAGCGTTCAATGCTGCCGCTGACAGACTCAACACTTCACCCCGAAAATTGACTCGCCCACCCACGTCGACGGTGGCGGTTATACGCTTCCCTAGCTCCCCCCCAGCA
>CAZIHO010000177.1:0-4488 GCA_964538875.1 uncultured Chromatiaceae bacterium | reverse complement strand
CCAGGCTTTGGCAAACTTGAGTCGCTTGGTTTGCCATAGCGGCGGCAACCTGATTTCCCCCGACCCCGAGGAGCTCCCATCCATGGCTGTCTATATCCGACCTCTCGCCTCCCTGGGCATGGCCGACGTCGAGGAAGTTGGGGGCAAGAATGCCTCCTTGGGTGAAATGATCCAGCATTTGACCCAACTGGGAGTTCGAGTCCCGGGCGGTTTCGCCACCACGGCCCAGGCCTACCGGGATTTCCTGAACCAGACGGGTCTCGATGCTCGCATCCATGCCGAACTGGATCATCTGGATGTGGACGACATCAATGCGCTAACCGCCGCCGGCGCACGCATTCGCAGTTCGATCATGGACCAGCCGTTCCAGCCAGAACTGGACCGGGCAGTGGAGCAAGCCTATCTGGAGTTGGAGCAGGCCGCCGCCGGGCGGGAATTGTCCTGGGCGGTGCGCTCGTCTGCCACCGCCGAAGATCTGCCGGACGCCTCCTTTGCGGGCCAACAGGAAACCTTCTTGAACGTGTCCGGGTTGGAGGCGATCAAGCGTGCGATCCACGAGGTATTCGCGTCCCTGTTCAACGACCGGGCCATCGCCTACCGGGTGCATCAGGGCTTCGAGCATCGCCTAGTGGCCCTGTCCGCCGGCGTGCAGCGCATGGTGCGTAGCGACCTGGGCGCCTCCGGGGTGCTCTTCACCCTGGATACGGAATCCGGGTTCCGGGACGCAGTCTTCATCACCGCCAGCTACGGCCTGGGCGAGTTGGTGGTCCAGGGCGCCGTGAACCCGGACGAATTTTATGTGCACAAACCCACCCTGGCCGCCGGCCGCCCCGCCATCCTGCGCCGCAACCTGGGCCAGAAGGCGATCCGCATGGTCTACAACGCGCCCGGCGCTGAGCGCCCGGTGCATACTGAGGAGGTGGCGGCGGCGGAGCGGCTGCAGTTCTGCGTCAACGACGCGGAAGTGGAAGAATTGGCCCGGATCGCAGTCATCATCGAACAGCATTATGGCCGCCCCATGGACGTGGAATGGGCCCGGGACGGGCTGGATGGCCAGTTGTACATCGTCCAGGCGCGACCGGAAACGGTGCAAAGCCGCTCCGGCCAGGTCATCGAGCGCTATCTGCTCCAGGAGAAGGGCGAGGTTTTGGCCCGGGGCCGCTCCATCGGCTTCCGCATTGGCTCGGGCACCGCCAAGGTCATCAAATCCCTGCGGGACATGGATCGGGTCCAACCCGGCGACGTGCTGGTCACCGACATGACCGACCCGGACTGGGAACCCATCATGAAACGGGCCGCCGCCATCGTCACCAACCGGGGCGGGCGGACTTGTCACGCCGCCATCATCGCCCGGGAACTGGGCGTGCCGGCGGTGGTGGGCTGCCATGACGCCACCGATCATATCGCGGACGGCCGGGAAGTCACGGTGTCCTGCGCCGAGGGCGATACCGGTCTGGTTTACGCCGGCCTGCTGCCCTTTGAATACAAGCGCATCGAGCTGGACCACATGCCCGACCTACCCCTCAAGGTGATGATGAACGTGGGCAACCCGGAACGGGCCTTCTCATTCGCTGCCATTCCCAACCAGGGCGTGGGTCTGGCGCGACTGGAATTCATCATCAACAACATGATCGGCATTCACCCGAAGGCGCTGCTGGAATTCGACCAGTTGCCGGAGGAGCTGCGCCATCAGATCGCGCCCCGCATCGCCGCCTATCCCAGTCCCCGGGAATACTTCGTGACCCGGCTGGTGGAGGGCATCAGCACCCTGGGCGCGGCCTTCGCGCCCAACCCGGTGATCGTGCGCATGTCGGACTTCAAGTCCAATGAATACGCCAATCTGGTGGGTGGACCCCGCTACGAGCCCCACGAGGAAAATCCCATGCTGGGCTTCCGGGGCGCGTCCCGTTATGTGTCCGAGAGCTTCCGGGACTGCTTCGAGATGGAATGCGAAGCCCTCAAGCGGGTGCGTAACGACATGGGCCTGACCAACGTAGAAATCATGATCCCGTTCGTGCGCACCTTACAGGAAGCCAAGGCGGTGGTAGAGGCTCTGGCAGCCAACGGTCTGCGCCGGGGTGAAAATGGCCTGCGCATCATCATGATGTGCGAGATCCCGTCCAATGCCCTGTTGGCGGACCAATTCCTTGAACATTTTGACGGCTTCTCCATCGGCTCCAACGACATGACCCAGCTCACCCTGGGCCTGGACCGGGATTCCAGCCTGATCGCCGCCAGCTTCGACGAGCGGGATCCGGCGGTAAAGAAGCTGCTGAGTATGGCGATTCAGACCTGCCGGGCCAAGGGTCGCTATGTCGGTATCTGCGGCCAGGGACCCTCGGACCATCCGGACCTGGCGGAATGGCTGATGAAGGAAGGCATCAGTAGCGTGTCCCTTAATCCAGACACCGTACTGGACACCTGGCTGTTCATGGCCCAGAAGGCCACCGGCAACTAAACGGGTAGCCCATGTCCCTACCCGACCATCAAGCGCTGGCCCGGGTTAGGACCCAGGATCTACTCGGGCAGGCGGCCACCCATTTTGGCATTCAGCCGCCGGTCCTGGAGATCAGTTTTGATCTGCGCGGCACGATGGCCGGTCAGGTCCGCCTGAGCGCTAGGGGGCCGCTCCGTATCCGCTACAACGCCCAGTTGCTGGCGGAAAACGGCGCGGCCTTTCTGGCCCGCACCGTCCCCCACGAAGTCGCCCACGTCGTCGCCCGGGCTGCCTTTGGTAACCGCATCCGGCCCCACGGCCCAGAATGGCGGGAAGTGATGGAGTTTTTCGGCGCCGATGCCACTCGGACCCACCGCTACGACACCAGCCGGGTGGCGACCCGCCAACTGCGTCGTTTTGACTACCGCTGCGCTTGCCGCCAGCATCGATTGACCAGCATCCGCCACCGCCGGGTCTTAGAGGGGCAGGTCTATGTCTGCCGCCATTGTGGGGAACAACTCACACCGACCAGCGGCGACTGAGCGGCGCGGCCATTGCTAGTCCCAGCGCACCCCGTCCAAACTGATGACCGGTTCGCTTCCCACCACTTCCGCCCCATGGGTCACGCCCTGGGCAATGGCCAGACAATCGCCCGCCTCCAGCACCAGGGTGCGCCCCTGGAGCACTAACCGCAACCGGCCGGACAATACAGCGTCCAGTTTGTTTTGACGGTGCTGGTGGGGAGGAAAACGGTGCCTGGCGGGTACAGACAGCGCTCCACCTGGTAGCCCCGCTGCTCTAACTTGCGACGCATAGCCGTCTCACTCAGTACCCCGTCCCGCTGCTCGTACCAGCGTTCAACGGGCATGGGGTGGATGCCGGGCGAATAGTTCGTCCAAGCAGGCCAGCAGGCGACTCCAGGAGCGGCGGTCCGCCTGGGCGTCGTACTTCAGGTTCTCCATCCCCTTGCCGTCCGCGTTGGCGACCGTGAACCCGTGGCTTGCGCCGCTGTAAACATTCAACTCCCAGTTGGCGCCGGCCGCATTCAGAGCCTTTTTCAGCGCCTCAACCCGCTCGCTGGGAACGAAGCAATCCGCATCGCCGGGGCTCAGCAACAACTTGGCCTTGATGTTGGGATACTGCTCTAGGCTCGGCACCGGTAAGGAGCCGTGAAAGCTGGCCACGCCCTTGAGATCCTAGCCCGCGTAGGCCATCTCCAGGACCGTGGCACTACCGAAGCAATACCCGATGGCGGCCAAGCGCTGGACGCCGACACCCTGTACCGCCTTGAGCTGCGCTAGACCTGCCGCCGCCCTGCGTTGCCAGGCTTCTTGATTGGCGGTGATGGCCTGCATCCAACCCTTGGCCTGGTCGAGATGCTCGGTTACCCGGTTGTCTCCGTACATGTCGATGGCCATCGCCAGGTAACCCGCTTCCGCAAGCATCCGCGCCCGCTGCTTGGCGTACTCGTTAAGGCCCCACCACTCGTGGACCACCAACACCCCGGGGCGCGGTTCGGAAAACTGATCGTCCCAATAGGTGAAGCCGGTCAGGACGGCATCCCCGTCCCCATAGCTGACCCGCTGCTCCTGAACCGCACCAACCGCTGGCAACGCTAGACCAAGCCCCAACACCGCGCCCATCAACGACCTGAATGAAATCCCTATTTCCGCCAATTTTTGATGTGTTTCGCCTTGAGCAAGCCATCGAACAGTCATGTTCCACCAGGGAACGCCGCCAGGCAAGCCAACTAACCGAGAAACGCCGTTCCCGGCTTTTTCCAATGCGTCCAGGGTCAAACCAATACCAGCCCTCTCCCATTCTGCGCCACGCCCCAAACTGTGCCAGTGGGCGACAGATCGACTGGGTGGCGACGGCTACCGCCCCGGATATTGCGAGGTCCAATAGCAAAAAGCCGCCGCTGGTCTCCCAGCGACGGCTCCAATCCCTAGCCCGGCACAACGACCGGCCCTTACTTAACGATAGTCCAAAAACCCCGTAAAGCTTGGGCTCGATCCGCCGAACATGGTGATTTACTTCATGCCGGACAT
>CAZIHO010000176.1:3215-4502 GCA_964538875.1 uncultured Chromatiaceae bacterium | reverse complement strand
TGGGGGCAGAAATGACCGCTGACGATCTGATCAGAGCTGCCCGCCGCTGCCTCGCCACGCCGTTCCGCCATCAGGGCCGCGTCCCTGGCGAGGCGCTCGACTGCGCCGGACTGCTCGCCGAGGTGGCGCGCGCCAACGACTGC
Organism: uncultured Chromatiaceae bacterium; assembly: GCA_964538875.1. Taxonomy (GTDB): domain Bacteria; phylum Pseudomonadota; class Gammaproteobacteria; order Chromatiales; family Chromatiaceae; genus CAZIHO01. Next base: position 4,359 of record CAZIHO010000176.1, on the reverse strand, counting down.
CCGGTGCTCGACCGGCAGGGCTACAGTCCGGAGCCCTCCGGCGATTCTCTTCTGCGCGCCGTCGATGCGCAGCCCTACCTGATCCGCCTGCCGGGCGGGCTGGCCGAAGCGGCTGCTGGAGATGTCCTCGCCCTGCGCTTTGGCGGCGCGCCGCACCACCTCGCCCTGCACTGCGGAGCGACGATCGTGCACGCCTGGGCGGCGGTCGGCTGCGTCTGCGCGCATGAACTGACCGCCGCCTGGCAGCGGCGCGTGGTTGCCGCCTGGCGCTTCCGGGATCTGGCCTCATGAGCACCGGCCGCCTCGTCGGCACCGTCGTTGGGGGAGTCGTCGGGTTTTTCCTCCCGCCCGTCGGTCTGTCGCTCGGCGCGGCGGTCGGCGGTGCGCTCGGCGATCTTGTCGCGCCACCGAAAACGCCGACCATCGAGGGGCCGCGGCTGTCCGATCTGTCGGTGCAAACCAGTACCTATGGCGCGCCGATCCCGAGGGTGTATGGCACCATCACCCTGGCCGGCAATCTGATCTGGCTGGAAAACAACAAGCTTAAGGAAAAGTCCAAAAAATCAGGTGGGGGCAAGGGTGGTGGCAAGGGCGGCGGGGCCAAAACGCGGACCTACACCTATTCTGCGACGTTTGCTGTGGCCCTTTGCCAAGGCCCGATCGTTGGCGTGCGCCGCCTCTGGCTGGGGCCAAATCTGGTCTACGACGCCGGCGCCACCGATCACGAGACGATTCGCGCCAGCAATCAGGCAGCCAGCCTGTTCACGCTCTACCCCGGCAGCGATACACAGGGGCCGGACCCGCGCATTCAGGCAACCATCGGGGTCAACCACACGCCAGCCTGGCGAGGCCTCGCCTATCTGGTGATCAGCGATTTGCCGCTCGCCAAATATGGCAATAGCCTACTAGGAGCCCAAGTCAAAGCCGAGGTGGTGACCGCCGGAATGGTGACTGACTATGGGGTGACTGCGCAAACCGCTCCGATGGCGCAGGGTGCCAGGATCGTCTGGCACCGCGACCGCTTCATCGCGTCCGAGTTCGACGGCAAAATCTGGACTTCGCCTACCGGCGAGACCGGCACCTGGACCCTGCGCTACGACGACGCGGCGGCTGGCGAATTCCGGTTGGCTACAAACGGCGAAAT
>CAZIHO010000176.1:0-3115 GCA_964538875.1 uncultured Chromatiaceae bacterium | reverse complement strand
TTGGTTCACTCCGCTCTGGAACGGCTCCGTCTACGTGGTGCTCAATGGCGGCGGCGCCAGCGGGATCTGGACCTCGCCGAGCGGCATGGAGGGCACGTGGACGCTCACCTACACCACCGCAATGCAGTATTACCGCGCCACCGTGCTCAACGGACGATTCATTCTGGGTGGCAACGACTCCAGCACCCTGACCTCGGACGACGGCTATACCTGGACGCTGCATCCGGCCGCGCTCCCGGGCTCCGCCGAGGCGATGGATGCGCTGGGCGAGGTCGCCATCTGTCTGCGCTACGGGACATTCAGCGTGTCGTCGGACGGGGTGAACTGGACCGAATATCCAATGGCGGTTGCTCAATCGGGCTGGAACGGACTGGCTAGTAACGGGGCTGTCTGGCTGGCCTATCGGGACAGCGGCATCGCCTATACGATCCTGCCGCGCTCGCTGGCCAGCGCCGCGATCACGCTCGCCGACATCGTCAGCGCGGAATGTCTCGGCTCCGGCCTGCTCGAGGCCGGTGACATCGATGTCAGTAGCCTGACCGACACCGTGCGCGGCTACCGAATCGGGGCTTTCGGCACCCTCAGATCGGCGCTCGAACCGCTGCAGGCCGCCTGGCCCTTCGACATCCGGCAGCACGGCTACCAGATCGAGTTCGTTCGCCGGGGCGTCGCCGGGGCGGTCGTCACCGTGCCTGCCGCCGACCTCGACGCCCGGCCGGACGGCCAGGCCCCCGGCGTGCAGATCAGCCTGCGGCGCGAGATCGACGCGCAATTGCCGCGCCGGGTCAGCGTGCAATACCTCGACGCCGAGCGCGAGTACGACACCGGAGCGCAGTACGCCGAGCGGCTCAACAGCAGCGCGCTTAACGAAACGCTGCTCGATCTGCCGATCGCACTGACCGGTGCCGAAGCGGCCGGCATGGCCGAAGTGCTGCTCTATCTGGCCTGGCTCAACCGCACCGAGGTGGCGTTTTCGCTGCCGCCGACTTACGCCTACCTGGAGTGCGCCGACGTGGTCAATCTGACCACGCCGGAAGGCGTGCTGCCGGTCCTCCTGCAGGCGATCGATTACACCAGCGACCAACGGCTAGACTGCAAGGGGCGCCCCGACCGCCCCGCGCTGTATCAACCGGCCGCCCTGGGCGTCACACCAGCAACCACCGGCCCGACGACGATCGCGACTATCGGGCCGGCGACGTTGGTGCTGCTCGACCTACCCCGCCTTACCTCGCTGCAGGACAGCCCGCTGCTACTCGTCGCCATGGCTGGCGGCAACGACGTCTGGCCTGGCGGCGCGCTGCTGCGTTCGCTCGACGACGGTGCCAGTTTCGATCAGCCGCTCGAAGTGTTTCCGCCGGGCGCCACCATCGGATCGACCGGTGCGGCGCTCGGCGTGGTCGATTCGCGCGTCGTCGATACCGCCTCCCGCCTCCTCGTCACGTTGGCCAGCGGCAGCCTGGAGAGTGTGTCACGCGCGCTGATGTTCGCCGGAGCGAACCATTTCGCCTATGGCGAGGACGGCCGCTGGGAGGTCATCGCGGCAGCCAACTGCACCCTGATCAGCGGCAGCGACTACTCTCTGACCGATCTGCTGCGCGGCGTGGCCGGCACCGAATGGGCGATGGGGCTGCATGTTGCCGGCGACCGGCTGATTGCCCTCGACACCGATTCGTTGGAATCGCTGCCGATCGAGATCGCTGCACTTGGCCAGGAGCGCCTATATCGGGCGGTGACCTTCGGCCTGGACGTGGCGACTGGGTTGTTACGCGAGCAGACCTGGCGCGGAGTGCAGTTCAAGCCGTTGGCGCCCTGCCTGCTGACCGGCGAGCGGGATGCTGGCACTGGTGACTGGCTGCTGTACTGGGTGCGCCGAACCCGCATGGGCAGCACCTGGCGTGATCAGGTCGACGCGGACCTCGGCGAATCCGCCGAATCGTACTGGGTCGAGATTTACCAGGACGGGACCTACGCCACGCTGCTGCGCACGATCATCAGCAGCGCCGCGTTTGCAGCCTACACCAGTGCGCAACAGACGACGGATTTCGGCGGAAATCAGACGACGCTGTACCTGCGTATCTATCAATATTCCACTGTGGTAGGATGTGGCTATCCGCTGACCGCAGAAATCACGAGGTGATCCATGTCGCACAGTGCCTCCCTGCTCGATCTGATGGCGATCGCGCAGGCCGGGAAGGAATACGCCGTCAACGCGCTGGCCGACGCGGCCAGCCCGGCCTCTCTCTATGGCCGTCGCGCCAGCACCTGCGGTGGCCTGCAATGGGGCTGGTACGGCGGCACGCTGCTGGTAGATGGGGTGCTGACGGCGATCGCCAACGGCACGCTGACGCTGACCGCGAGCGCCACCAATTACGTCGAGGCCGATCGCTCCGGAGCGGTCAGCGCAAACACCACCGGCTACACCGCCGGCTCCGTCCCGCTGTACACGATCGTCTGCGGCAGCGCGACGGTCACCAGCTACAGCGATGACCGCGTCTGGGTACAGCCGGAGCACGTCACCAGCAAGGTGACGGTCACCGTCACCACCGCCAATGTCACCCTCTCGGCAGCGCAGGCGAGAGCCCGTTACCTGATTCTCTCCGGCACACTGACCGGCAACCGCAACGTCATCGTCCCCAACCACTGGCAGGGAATCGTTTTTTGCAACAACGCTGGGGCCTATACCACGACCGTCAAAACATCTGGCGGCTCCGGCATCGTCGTCGGACAGGGCAAGCGGGCCATCCTGCTCGCTGATGGCACAAATGTCGTGAGGGTCACTGCGGATGCCTGATATATCATGGCAGCCACATGGGCGTTCCTGATCATTTCCAGTTTCTTCAACGATTGAAAGCGCACCGATGAACGCACTGATGGCCGACCTGGCCCCGTATATTCTGGCCGGCCTGTTCGGTCTGGTGGGATGGTATTTGCGTGACAACGCCCGACAGCACCAGGCGCTGGTCGATGCGGTCAAGGGCATCCCGGCGACGATCGCCAACCTGGAGCAGAAGCTCGAAGACAAGATCGACACGCACGCCAGACGGTTCGATAAATACGCCCTGTATCACGAAGCGCGGCTGACTGCCGTCGAAACCCGCTGCGCGATCGAGCACGG
>CAZIHO010000175.1:0-4704 GCA_964538875.1 uncultured Chromatiaceae bacterium | reverse complement strand
GCTGATGGGCGGTTGCGCGACCGGCCCCCACCAACTGATGCCGACCCCAAGGCTGTATCAGCTTCCGGGTGGCCGACCGGTCTTCGATCAGGCGGCGGAGTCCCGCCTACGCCGGGATCCCAATCTGGACCTGCTGTTCATCACCGACCGGGCACCAGCGACGGGTGCCGAGCTGGACGCGCAGTCCAAGGACGAGGGTCCCGCGCCCTACGGCCAACAACGGGCCCGGCATATCGCCTTCGGCTCTGCCGAGGTGCGGCTGGTACCCGAACTGGACTGGGATGCCCTGCGCGAACAGAGCCAGCTCGCCAAGCGCACCCGGGAGGTCAATCTGGCGTTGGGCGAGGTCCGGGAGTTGGGAGTCTTTCCCGAGGAGCCCTACCAGATCCTGAGGCGTGAGGGGCGAGGGATCCTGCGCGACCCCGCGGATCTGGCGCGCCACGTCGAGGCCAAGGGCAGGCTTCAGGGCGAAGTCCAGCGACGGCTCGCGCAAACCCCAAAGCGCGAGGTCCTGCTTTACATCCATGGTTTCAACGAGACCTTCGCCACCGCCGCCTACACTGCTGCGGACCTCTGCCACTTTCTTGGCCGGGAGCCCGTATGCGCCTTCTTCACCTGGCCGGCGTCCTCCAGCGGTAACTTCTTGACCTCCTACACCACCACCACCGAATCCGCCGAATTCTCGGTCGAGCATCTCAAGAAGACCATCCGGCTGCTCGCGACCACCCCCGGGATGGATAGGCTGCAGATCCTCGCCCACAGTCGCGGCACGGCCTTGACCCTGCGGGCCCTGGGCGAATTGGTGATCGAGGCCATCGCCGCCGGCAAAGAGCCGACCGAGGTGTATAAGATCGAGAACCTGGTACTGCTTTCGCCGGACATCGACATCGATATCGCCGGCCAATCAATCGCCAGCTTGATGTCGGACCCGGATCTGGTCACGCCCTGGCGGGAGGGACGGCTGGTCCTGAACGGCCGCTTCACCATCTACACCTCGCCCGAGGACTGGGCGCTCGCCGTTTCCAAAATCCTGTTCCGCAGTCGCGAGCGCGTAGGCCAGTTGCGCCCCGAGGACGTCCCCGAGAGGATCCAGCGTTATTTCGAGATCATCGGCTACGTGGACCTGATCTCCTACGAGGGCAAGCGGACCGACTTCTTCGAGCACTCCTACTTCACCACCAACCCCCAGGTCAGTTCTGATCTGATCCAGTTGCTCCGCTACGGCCGGCAGCCCGGCGAGCCGGGGCGGGGGCTGATCAAGACGGGGCGGGTGACCTGGCACTTTCCGGTCGATCAGGACCATCCATGACCAGGCGCATCCCGGTTGGGTCCTGCCTGCTGCTGCTCACGTTGCTACAGGCGGGGGTCAGCGTGGGGGACCTGGGCCTGACCCAGGTACCGATGACACTGGTGACCGCGCCGATCGTCAAAGCCAAGCTCAGCGAGGCCGAGGCCAATCCGGACCTGCCGGGCGAGGCAAAGTCCAAGCTCATCGCGCTCTACCGCAAGGCGTTGGCCAATCTCGATGAGGTGGAGGCCAACCATGCCCGGAGTGACGCCTTTGAGGACCTGACCCGCACGGCACTGGAGCAGACGCAGCGCCTGCAGGAACGGACAGCGGCGGCCAAGCAGGCGGACGTACCGCAGGCCCTCGGCATCGGTCCGGACGTGCCGCTGGGGCGGATCGAGGGCCAGCTCAAGCAGGAGCAAGCTGGCCGGGCAGCGGCGGACGCCCGGCGCGCCGAGCTCGAGCGCCAACTAGCCTACCAGCAGAACCGGCCGGTAACGATCCACCAGCGTCTTACCGCGGCGAAAGAGGAGCAGGGCGCGATCGCCGCGGCGCTGCAGTCCGAGTCCAATTTCGCCGGGGACCAGGATACCGCCACCGGAGCGGCCCCCAGCCCAGCCCTGGGACAGGCGAAACGCTGGAATCTGGAGACGCGTTACATCGCACTCCATGCCGAAATCAGTGCCCTCGATCAGGAACTGATCAGTCTGCCGCTGCACCTGGATCTGATAGCAGCCGGACGTGACGCAGAGTCGGCCGAAAGCGCCCGTATCCAGCAGCGGGTTACGGAGTTGCGGGCGCTGGTCAATGCCCGGCGCGAGGCGGAGGCGAGGCAGGTCGCGGCGGAGACCGAGCGCATGCTGCCAGCCGCCGCCGGCGACCCGGCTTTGGCCCGCGACGCGGAACAGAACGCCCTGCTCGTCGCCGCGCTCACCAGCATTGCCCAGCAGGGTGATCGGCTGGACGCCGAGCAACAGCGGGCGGAGCGGCTGACGGCGCGGACCCAGACGAACTTCGAGCGTATGCGGGCCGCCAAGGCGGTCGGCATGCCGACCGAGGGTCTGGGTCAGCTCTTGCTGGAGCACCGAGCGGCGCTCCCGGATTTTGATCTGTACGCCCGCCGGACTCGTGACTTAGAGCGGGAAATCGCCGCGCTCAACCTGAGCGGATTACTTCATAAAGAGGAGTTAGAACGGCTCGCCGGTCGCAACGGCCCCGCTGCCGGGCCGGACCTCGGGAATGTACTGTCGGAGCAGCGTCGGCTCCTGCTTGGCACACTGCTGGAGGCCGAGGGCAAGCGGTTGCAGCGATTGCGCGAGCTGCGGACCACGGAGGCCCGCATGCTCGAGGCGGCGCGGGCCTACGACAGCTTCCTGAGGGAACAGCTATTCTGGCTCCCAACTGGTCCCAAGAGTCGTCTGGCGGACCTCGCCAAGCTGCCCGGGGAGGTAGGGTTCCTGTTCTCCGTGGAGCGCTGGTCGGAGCTGGCGCCGGCGCTGGGAGGCAAGGTGGCGGTCCCGCCAGGGGTCTGGCTGTCCCTGCTGCTGGCTGTGGTGCTGGTGTGGAAACGCCGCGCCCTGCTGGCCGCCATCCAGAGCACCGCAGTACCACTAGCCAATCCGAGCACCGACCGGTTCCGCTACACACTCGCTGCACTCCTGTTGACACTGGCGTTTGCCGCGCCCTTGCCTCTGGTGTCGGGCGTGAGTGGCTGGCGGCTCCTGGACGCGACGCAGGGCAGCGGACCGGCGCTGGCCCTCGCCGGTTATCTGATGCGAACTCTGTTGGTCCTGTACGCACTCCTGGCTCTGCGCGCGATCTGTCTGCCGGGCGGTCTGGCGCTTGGGCATTTCCGCTGGGCCGAGCCCGACGTCCGGCGGTTCGACAGCGAGCTGCGTTGGCTGACCTGGATCCTGGTGCCGGCCTTCTTCGTCCTGTACCTCGCCATGGGCCTGAACCCGGTGGCCGCCGGTGGCCTGGTCACACGGGTCAGCGGCGTGATTGCCGCGCTTGCGATGGGGATTTTCTTCTACCGCCTGCTGCACCCCAAGCAGGGCATCTTGAGGCACCAGCGCCAACGCCTGGACGCGAACTTGCTGCACCGCGCCTACTGGGTCTGGTTCCCGATCCTGCTGGCCTTTCCCATGCTGCTGGTCGCCCTGGCCTGGAGCGGCTACATCTACGCGACCCACATCCTTGCGGACGCCTTTCTCATCACTTTGGGCCTGATTGCCGCCCTGATGCTGCTCAATGCGCTTGCCATGCGCTGGCTGGCGCTGGTACTGGCGCGCCGGCGCCTGGCCCTGCGGGCCGGATGCGAGCAGGAACTGTCGCCGGCCACCGCAGACCTGATGCCGGATGCCGCCAGCGACCTGGATCTGGAGGCGGCCAGCGCGGACGGCCTGGAACTGCTGCGCAGTGCCACTGCCTTCATCGCCACGGTCGGACTCTACCTGATTTGGTCCGAGGTGTTTCCGGCCTTAGGCGTCCTCGGCGAGGTGACCCTATGGGACTCCACTGCGACCCTCAACGGTGCGGAAAGCCGTGTGGCGATCACCCTGGCGGATCTCGGCCTGGCATTGGTCTATCTCGGCACCGCAGCGGTACTCGCCAAGCGGCTGCCTGCGCTGCTGAACATCATTCTGGCTCACCGCCTGCACGTCACCTCGGGCAGCCGCTACACCATCACTACCCTGACGACCTATGCCATCATCGCCATCGGCACGTTGCTGGCACTCAACGCCATCGGGGCCCAATGGTCGCAACTGCAGTGGCTGGTGGCGGCACTGGGAGTAGGCATCGGCTTCGGCCTGCAGGAGATCGTGGCCAACTTCATCAGCGGCCTGATCATCCTGTTCGAGCGCCCGATCCGGGTCGGCGATGTCGTCACCGTCGGCAACACTGATGGGGTGGTGACCAAGATCCGCATCCGCGCCACCACCATCCGTAACTGGGATCGCAAGGAGCTCCTGGTCCCGAATAAGGAATTCATCACCACTCCGCTGCTCAATTGGTCCCTCTCAGATCAGGTCACCCGGGTCATGGTCACGGTACGGGTGGCCTTCGGCACCGACGTCGAGCAGGCCCATGCCCTAATGCGCGAGGCGGCGGAGGAGCATGCGCGGGTGCTGAAAGACCCGAAGCCAACCCTGAGCTTCGAGGGCTTCAGCGACAATTCACTAACGCTGATCCTGCGCGCCTTCATTGACGACCTCGACTACCGCATCGCGACCATCACGGACCTGCACAAGGCGATCTATCACAAGTTCCAACAAGCGGGTATCTGCATCGCCTACCCACAACAGGACTTGCGCCTGGATACCCGCGAGCCCCTGCGGGTCAGCCTCGAGGCCGTACCCCCGGACCGGGCCGGGGGCGGCGATCCCCATCTGGCGGCGGAGGTGTGATCGTTTCCC
>CAZIHO010000174.1:0-4764 GCA_964538875.1 uncultured Chromatiaceae bacterium | reverse complement strand
AGCGGGGCATTGGGCGCCAATACCCCGTGATGCCGGTGCCGGTGCCGTCTCGGGGGCGGCACCAAGGCTGCCAATCGCTGGATGAGCTCCAGCGGCGAGAGCAGCAGTTGGGTTTTGCCGTCCAGCCGCGGCTTGGGCAGACGATACAGCAGCCGGTGTGCATCCAGTGCCTCCACGCGCTCCAGGGCGAAGACCGGACAGGCACAACACCGGAGCAGCCGTTCCAGCCCCCTGCGGTCGTTGGCCTCGATCCGCACCAGGCATCAATGGAGAATCCGCCGCCGTTGTCCTACTGCGTCATGTCCTTGGCGTCGTCCCGATCGAGGTAACCTTAGCTGGTGAGCCCGCGCAGTACCCGTTGCCGGACCTGCGCCTGTACCCACTGGATATCGGCGTCGGTGAGCGCGGCCTCCCAGAAATAGACTGCCTTTTCGCTGTCTGGGCCGGCCTCGAAGAGGCCGTCAATCACCACGCAGTGAAAATGCACAGGCTCGTCTAGGGCAGAGCCGATGCACAAAACTCACCGCCCCCAGTCGCGCACCGGCTGCGCAACCGGGTGCCCGCTCGCGCAGCACCCCTCGACCACGCGCAGGAAGATCGTCAGCACCGCCGTGACCGGGCGACGGTCCTGCCGCAGGAAGTACCGTAACCGTTTCGGCAGCGACAGAACCCACTGGCGCACCGGCAGCCGTGGGAAAACAGCGAGGTTGTTCCTCCTGCATGCTCCGTCATCAAAGCCAGCCCCGTTTTCAAACAGGGATTTTATTTCCGCTATCGCTACCTCAATAGAGAAGGCCGTGTCATGGATGACTTCCTCGTAAATCGGCCAGCATGCGAGGGGTTGTAGGACCACATTAGTATTCAATCGGCTGAAAATTCAGCCGAGTGCTCAGATGGCCGATGCTGGCTCAATTCGAATGTCACTGGCTCGAGGTTGCGCGAATAGAATCACATGGGACTTGACAAGCAGTGCATCCCGACAGAACCTCATCGGCTGCTTCCGCGACGCCGCCGCCCTAGGGGTCCCCGCCGTCCGGGGGTCTGATTTCTACTTCGTCCACGCCGATGAAGGTTTCCAGGGCGTCGAGCACGCCCCTGATCTGGGGCTCCAGTTCCCTCGCAAACAGCACATTTCGCTCGATTCCTTCGGTCCAGCCGAAGATGGAATGACGCAACCCGTCAGCGGTGCGGATATGGCGGCCGGCGTCGTGCAGGATGCGTTCATATTCACTCCGGGTGGGCTGGGTGCCCAGTTGCTCGAACAGCTCGCCGAGGGCGTCCAGCAGGGGTGCCGCCTCGTGGCCCAAGCCAAAATCTTCGGGACGGTAATGGACCCGCCCACCGGCCCGGTGGACCCAGACCCGAAAGCTGAGCTTTTGCAGCGAGTGGTACAGGGGTTGCTCGGAAATCAAGAACACCAGCAGATGGCCGGGATGGGCGATGAAGCTGGCGTCCCGGAATTCCCATCGGCCGGTGCGTAGAAACTGGTACAGACGGATGTGCTCCCGGAAATCCGCGTCCTGGAGCTGGTCCAAAATCAGGATACTGTCCTCCGCCTCGCTGAAGGCGCAGGCTTCGCTCAGCACCTGGTCCAGGGGCTCGATGGGCGCCTCGCTCCGGCCCAATTCGTCCTGGCTGGGGGGCAGGATCACCTCCGGCTGGGGCGGATGTTGCTGGGTGAAGTCGTGGTACAGCACCCGGGGATAGTCCAACGCCGCCGCCAGGGCCATGGCGAAGGCGGTCTTGCGCCGGTTGGAATCTCCTTCGATGTTGAGGCAGCGCAGGGTGCGGACGCCGCTGTTCAGAAAGCAGCGGATTGGATAATCGTAATCTTGGTTGGATTCAAAACCATGCAGGGCCATGGCGTCCCGCAACCGGGCCATGTGGCGTCTCCTTGGGCAGTGAATGAAGGGTCCCGGCGCCGGTTCAGCCCAGCCACCGGCCGCCGCTGGCCCGTTCCAGGCCCGCCAGGTCCCGGTGGGTTTGGACTTCGGCAAAGCCCCGCCCGGTCAGCAAGTTACGCACCGCCGCGCCCTGCTCCCATCCGTGTTCCAGCCACAGCCAGCCGCCGGCAACCAGCCAATCCGGCGCTTGGCTGATGATCTGCCCCAGCGCTTCCAAGCCGCTGGGTCCCGCCGCCAGGGCACCGTTGGGTTCCCAGGGCAGGTCCCCCTGGGCCAGATGGGGATCAGTGTCCGCCAAATAGGGCGGATTGGCGACGACCAGGTCCAGGCCCGTGCCCTTGGGCAGGGCGTCGAACCAGGATCCCAGATAAGTCTGCACCCGTTCCAGACCCAGCCGGTCCAGATTGGCCCGCGCCACCGCCAGGGCCGGCGCCGACACCTCCACCGCATGGACCATCCAGCCCGGCCGCTCGCTGGCCAGGGCCGCCGCCATGGCGCCGCTGCCGGTACCCAGGTCGGCGGCCTGGAGGGCGGTGTCCGGGGCTCCACAGCCGAGGGCCAGTTCGACCAATAGCTCGGTCTCCGGACGGGGAATCAACACCGCTGGCGTCACGGCCAGGTCCAGGGTCCAGAAGGCACGCCGGCCGAGCAGATAGGCGATGGGTTGGCCCGCCAGGCGGGCGTCGATCCAGGCGTTGAAGCGGGCCAGTTGGTCCGGGTCCAGGTCCAAATCGCCCCAAGCGTACAGTCGGTCCCGAGTTTGGCCCAGGGCTTCGGCCAACAGGAGTTCCGCCTCCAGGCGCGGACTGGCCTGGGGCAGTGGCGCCAGGCGCGCCGCCGCTGTCCGGAGGGCGGCCTGGATGGAGGTCACAACTCGCCCTGGGATAGGGCCGCCAACTGCTCGGCTTGATATTCCCGCAGCAGGGGATCGATCACCGGGTCCATCATGCCCTGCATGACTTGATCCAGTTGATACAGGGTCAGGTTGACCCGGTGGTCGGTGAGCCGGTTCTGGGGGAAGTTGTAGGTGCGGATGCGCTCGGAGCGGTCGCCACTGCCCACCTGTAGCTTGCGATTCAGGGCCTGCTCGTTGGTCTGTTCCGCCTGGGCGCCAGCCAGCAACTTGGACTGCAACAGGGACATAGCGCGGGCCTTGTTCTTGTGCTGGGAGCGTTCGTCCTGACACTCCACCACGATGCCGCTCGGCAAGTGGGTGATGCGTACCGCCGAATCCGTCTTGTTGACGTGCTGACCCCCGGCGCCGGAGGAGCGGTAGGTATCGATGCGCAGGTCCTTGGAATTGATCTCGATGGCGTCGATGGACTCGGCTTCCGGTAGGATGGCCACCGTGCAGGCCGAGGTATGCACCCGCCCCTGGGACTCGGTTTCTGGAACCCGCTGCACCCGGTGGGCGCCGGACTCAAACTTGAGCCGGGAATAGACCCCGCGCCCGCTGATGCGCGCCACCACTTCCTTGTAGCCGCCCTGGTCTCCCAGGCTCTCGCTGACCATCTCCACCTGCCAGCCCCGCTGCTCCGCGTAGCGCAGGTACATGCGCAGCAGGTCGCCGGCGAACAGGGCCGCCTCGGCGCCGCCGGTGCCGGCCCGCACTTCCAGAAAAATGTTGCGCTGGTCGTTGGGGTCCTGGGGCAGGAGCAATTGGTGCAACTCCGGCTCCAGCGTCTCGCGCCGCTCCTTGATCGCCTCCAATTCCTCCTTGGCCAGGGCCGCCATTTCTGGGTCGGCCAGCATATCCTCGGCCGCTGCCAGGGACTCCTCCAGCCCCCGGTAGTCCTGGAAACAGGCCACCACCGGTTGTAGTTGGGCATATTCCTGTCCCAAGCCCCGGAAGCGTTCCTGGTCGTTCTGAACCTCCGGTTCCGCCAGCAGAATGGTGATTTCCTCGAATCGCTCGGCGATCCGTTCCAGCTTACCGCGAATCGACGGATTCATCGCCAGTTTGAACCTTATTCAATTGAAACAACTCGTTAGCCGCCCACAACAACTCCATACGACCGTCCCGGCCGGCTTGGCGCAAGTGGGTGCTGGGGGTATGGAGCAGCTTATTGGTGAGGGTATGGGCCAGAAAGCGCAACGCCTCCTCGGGCGGCTTACCGTGCTCCAGCAGACGCAACGCCCGCTCCAGCACCTCGTCCCGTAACTGTTCGGCGCGCAGGCGGTAATCCTGGATCAGAGAATTGGCATCCAGGGAGCGCAGCCAGCCGATGAATTCTCCCACCTGGACTTCGATGATCTCCTGGGCCTGCTCCGCCGCCACTTCCCGGGAGCGCTTATTCTCCTCCACCACCAGTTCCAGGTCGTCCACCGTATAGAGATAGACATCGGACAGTTCCCCCACTTCCGGCTCGATGTCCCTGGGCACCGCGATGTCCACCATGAACATGGGCCGGTGTTTGCGCTTTTTGAGGGCGCTTTCCACCGTGCCCTTGCCCAGGATCGGCAGGGGACTGGCGGTGGAGGAGATCACGATGTCCGCTTCCGGTAAGTGGGTGCCGATCTCGGTCAAGCCGATGGCGTAACCCTCGAACTCCTCCGCTAGGGCGTGGGCCCGCTCCAGGGTGCGGTTGGCCACGATCAGCCGCCCGATGCCGTGTTGACGCAGATGCCGGGCCGCCAGTTCGATGGTTTCGCCGGCACCGATCACCAGCGCCGTTTGCGCCGCCAAATCGCTAAAAATCTGCCGGGCCAAGCTCACCGCCGCGAACGCCACCGATACCGGGCTGGAACCTATGGAGGTATCGGTGCGTACCTGCTTGGCCACCGAAAAACTGTGCTGAAACAGCCGCCCCAGCAGTTTGCCCACGTAGCCCGCCTGCTGGGCGGTTTGGAACGCCTGCTT
>CAZIHO010000173.1:0-4827 GCA_964538875.1 uncultured Chromatiaceae bacterium | reverse complement strand
TGGGTGTGCGGGGCCGGGGCGCCGGACTTTCCCCATACCCTGGCCGCCATCGGCGTCAAGGCAACGGACGTGGATCTGTCCGCCTTCGCGGCGGAGGGCGCGCAGTGGGCGGCCCGGCAGCGCGGTGAATTGGAGCACATCATCAGTTCCCTGACCCCGCCCCTATTGCTCCCGGCGGTCAAGGCGGCCGGGCGCGTCCTGGACCGGGCGCTGGGCAAACGCTAAAGCCCCGGCGGTGCCAGGACGGGCGATGCGCTAGCTAGCCGAGGCCTAATCCGGCCCGATTTCCCGCCCCTTCCACAGCAGATAAATCGCCGGAATCACGAACAGGGATAGCAGGGGCGCAGTAATCATGCCGCCCACCAGGGGCGCGGCGATGCGGCCCATGACCTCGGCGCCGGTGCCGGTACCGATCAGGATGGGAATCAGACCGGCCACGATCACCGCCACGGTCATGGCCTTGGGTCGCACCCGCAGCACGGCGCCGTCCACGATGGCGGTCTTGAGCTCGGCAAGATTGGCAAGGCGGCCGGCGGCCCGGTGTTCGTCCAGTGCCTGATCCAGATACACCAACATGACTACGCCGAATTCGGCGGCGACGCCGGCCAGGGCGATGAAGCCCACCGCCACCGCCACCGACAGGTGATAGCCCAGCAGGTGCACGAACCAAAAGCCGCCCACCAGGGCGAAGGGCAGCGAGAGCATGACCAGGGCCGCTTCCGCCATGCGCCGGAAGATGAGGTACAGCAGGGCGAAAATAATCAGCAGGGTGAAGGGCACCACCTGGGTCAAGCGCTCCTGGGCCCGGAGCATGTATTCATATTGGCCGGACCAGCTCACCGAATAGCCGGGCGGCAGGGGGATTTGCTCCCGGACCAACCGCTGGGCTTGGTGGATGTAGCTGCCCAGATCCACATGGCGGATGTCCACGTAGGTCCAGCCGTTGAGGCGGGCGTTTTCGCTGCGCAGCATGGGCGGGCCGTCGGTGATGCTGACCTGGGCCACCTGGCCCAGGGCAACCTGGGCGCCGGACGGGGTGACGATGGGCAGTTCCCGCAACTTTTCCAGGTCGTCCCGTTGTTCCCGGGGGAAACGCAGGTTGACCGGGTAGCGCTCCCGGCCTTCCAGGGTCTGGGTGAGATTGATGCCGCCCACGGCGGCCTCGATAACCCGGTTCAGGTCCTCGATGTTGAGCCCCACCCGCGCCGCCTGGACCCGGTCTGGGCGGATGTCGATGTAACGGCCACCGGTGACGCGCTCCGAGTAGGCGGACGCGGTACCCGGCAGGGTCAGCATCAGGCGTTCGATGGCCTGGCCCAGGCGTTCGATTTCCTTGAGGTCCGGCCCGGCCACCTTGATCCCCACCGGGGTCTTGATGCCGGTGGCCAGCATGTCGATGCGGGTGCGGATGGGCATCACCCAGGCGTTGGCCAGGCCGGGAAACTTGACGGTGGCGTTCAGTTCCTCGATCAGCTTTTGGGTGGTCAGGCCGGGGCGCCACTGATCCCTGGGCTTGAGCTGGATGACCGTCTCAATCATTTCCAGGGGCGCCGGATCGGTGGCGGTTTCCGCCCGCCCCGCCTTGCCGAACACCCGCTTGACTTCCGGCACCTGGGCGATCAGCCGGTCCGTCTGTTGCAGCAGTTCCTGGGCCTTGCCGATGGACAGCCCCGGCAGGGTGGTGGGCATATAGAGCAAATCCCCCTCGTCCAGCTCCGGCATGAACTCGGTGCCCAGGGGCCGGCCCAGACGGGCCAGCCAGGGGATGGCGGCGAACTGGTGTTCCCAACTTTGGTTGAGGGCCGCCTGCCAGCCGCCCAGGGTATCCCTGGCCGGTGCCAGGGCCGGGATGCCAGCCGCCAGGGCGCTCAGGGGCCAGGCGACCGGCGCCAATAGGCCGCCAGCGCCGCCCACCGGAATCGCCAGACTCAACATCAGGGAAGCGGCGACCACCAGGGTCAAGCGGGGCCGGGCCAGCACCCCGTTCAGCAGGGGCCGGTAGAGGGCGATCAGCCAGCGGTTGAGGGGATTGGCCTCCTCCCGGGGAATGCGACCCCGGATGAAGTAACCCATCAGCACCGGCACCAGAGTCACGGACAGGCCGGCGGCGGCGGCCATGGCGTAGGTCTTAGTGAAGGCCAGGGGCGCGAACAGGCGCCCTTCCTGGGCTTCCAAGCTGAACACCGGCACGAACGACAGGGTGATGATGAGCAGGGAGAAAAACAGAGCCGGTCCCACCTGGCTGGCGGCCTGGGTCACCAGTTCCCAATGCTCGGCGCCCTGGGGCGCCCGGCCCTGGGCCAGATGGAAACGCTCCAACTGCTTGTGGGCGTTTTCGATCATGACGATGGCGGCGTCCACCATGGCGCCGATGGCGATGGCGATGCCGCCCAGGGACATGATGTTGGCGTTGATGCCCTGGTGGCGCATGAGGATGAACGCCGCCAGCACGCCCAGGGGCAGACTGATGATGGCCACCAACGCCGAGCGCAGGTGAAACAGAAACAACAGGCACACCAGCCCCACCACGATGAATTCCTCCACCAGTTTCTGGTTGAGGTGATCCACCGCCCGCTGGATCAGGTCCGAGCGGTCATAGGTTTCGACGATCTCCACGCCGGCCGGCAAGCTCTGGCGTAGCTCGGCCAGCTTGTGCTTGACCTGGGCGATGGTGGCCAGGGCGTTGCCCCCTTGGCGCATGACGATGATGCCGCCGGTCACCTCCCCCTGGCCGTCCAGGTCCGCCACCGCCCGGCGCATTTCCGGTCCCACCTGCACCCGGGCCAGATCCCGCAGCAAAATGGGCGTGCCGTTCTTGGTCAGGTCGATGGGCACGGTCTCGAAATCTTCCAGGGTTTGCAGGTAGCCCCGCACCCGGATCATGTATTCCGCTTCCGCCAGCTCCAGCACCGAGCCCCCCACCTCCCGGTTGGCGGCCCGCACCCGTTCGCTGAGCCGTTCCAGGGGAATGCCGTACAGGCGTAGCTTTTCCGGATCGGCCAGAATTTGGTACTGACGCACCATGCCGCCCAGGCTGGCCACTTCCGCCACCCCCGGCAGGGTGCGCAGCTCGAACTTGAGGAACCAGTCCTGGAGGCTGCGCAGTTGCGCCAGGTCGTGGCGGCCGGTGCGGTCCACCAGCGCATAGGAATAGATCCAACCGACCCCGGTGGCGTCCGGACCCAGGCTGGGGCTGACCCCCGCCGGCAGGCTGGCCTGGGCCTGGTTGAGATATTCCAGCACCCGGGAGCGGGCCCAGTAGAGGTCGGTGCCGTCCTTGAAGATGACATAAACGAAGGAATCGCCGAAGAAGGAATAGCCCCGCACCGCCAGGGTGCCCGGCACCGATAGCAGCGCCGTACTCAGGGGATAGGTGACCTGATCCTCCACCACCCGTGGCGACTGGCCCGGCAGTTCGGTACGGATGATGACCTGCACGTCGGACAGATCCGGGATGGCGTCCAGGGGCGTCTGGCGCAGGGCCACCAAGCCCCAGGCGGCCAGCAGCCCGGTGGCCAGCAACACCAGGAAGCGGTTGGCCACCGACCAGCGAATGAGGCTGACCAACATGTCAGTGTCCGGTGTGACCGCCGCCCTCGGGCGGCGGGGCCAGGCGGCGCAGGCTGGCCTGTAGGCTGGATTCCGAGTCGATCAGAAATTGGCCGGACACCACCACCTCGTCGCCCTCGGCCAGCCCCTGGAGGATCTCCACCCGGCCGCCCCGCTGCATACCGGCGGTCACGTCCACCGGCTGAAAACGCCCCTCGCCCAAGGCGGTGATGACCGTCTCCCGCTCGCCGGTGACGATCAGGGCGTCCCGGGAAATATGCAGCACGTCCGCCTTGGGACCGCCCTTGATGAGCACGTCGGCGAACATGTTGGGCTTCAACAAACCGTCCGGATTGGGGAAGCGCAGCCGCGCCCGCAGGGTGCGGGACTGGGGGTCCAGGTCCGGATACAGGTATTCCACCTCGCCCTTCCACACCTGGCCGGGATGGGCGGGCACCCGGATTTCCGCCGGCTGGCCCGGTTTGAGCCAATCCAGTTGTTGCTCAAACACGTCCACCAGCACCCAGACGCTGGCCAGATCGGCGATGGTCACCATCTCGGTGCCGGGCTCCACGTACATGCCGTCCCGCACCCCCAGCTTGGTCACCACGCCGGTGATAGGGGCCAGCATCGGGATGCTGTGCAGGGTTTCGCCCTGGCGCTCGATTTCCTTGATGACCGTATCCGGCACGTCCAACAGGCGCAGCAGGTTGCGGGCCTTGTCCGCCTTGTCTGGATGGGACTTGCCGTATTGCTGGAGCGCCACCAGAAAATCCACCTGGGCCGACAGAATGCTGGGCGCGTATAAATAGCCCATCACCTGGCCCCGCTTGACCTCATCCCCCTCGGCCCGCACCGCCAGACGCTCGACCCAACCGTTGGCGCGGGGATGCACGTGGGCCAGGCGGGTTTCATCATAGGCGACCCGGCCCAGGGTGCGGATGGCCTTCCAGAGGGTGCCCCGCTCCACCTTTTCGGTGCGCACCCCCAGATTTTGGGTAACGACTCCGCTCAGCACCACCGCCGGGCGGCCACTGGCCTCCGCCGCCGGCCCGGCCGCCTTGATGGGCACCAGGGTCATGCCGCAGATGGGACAAGTTCCTGGGGCATCCCGCACAATCTGGGGATGCATGGGGCACTGATACTGGGTGTCTAGGTGCTTTTGGGCGTGCTCCAGGGCGGTTTCGCCTGAGGCGGACCCCGGCCTGGCGGCCGGGTCCGCCGGCTGACAAGCCGCCAGCGGCAGCAGAACCAGGGTCAGCCAGACTGGGAGCAAGC
>CAZIHO010000172.1:1332-4852 GCA_964538875.1 uncultured Chromatiaceae bacterium | reverse complement strand
TGCTGGCGGCGCCCGCCGCGCTGGCGGCGCTGGCCGCCCGGCTGCTGGCGCCCCGCTTAAGCGGCCGTCTGCGCCAGTGGTCCAGCTGCCGGGTGGACGGCCCGGTGACCACCCAATTGACCCACAGCGCGCCGGACGGTCCGGTGCCGCCAACCCCGGACCACAATCGCCTGGGCTTCACCGATCAGGAACAGGCCGAACGGTTGGCGGACCTGCTCGGTACCCTGGGCCTGCGGGACGGTTTTGCGCCTTTGGTTGTCATCCTGGGCCACGGCTCCACCAGCGAAAACAATCCCCACCGCTCCGCCTATGACTGCGGCGCCTGCTCCGGCCGTCACGGCGGTCCCAACGCACGCCTGTTCGCGACCCTGGCCAACCGGCCCAAGACCCGGCAACTGTTGGCGGAGCAGGGCATCCGGATTCCGGACGACTGCTGGTTCATCGGCGCCTTCCACAACACCGGTGATGAAGCCATCGACTGGTACGACCTGGACCAGGTTCCAGAGCGGTTCCAGAGCGCGCTGTCCCGGCTCCAGTCCGACCTGACCATGGCCTGCGCCCGCTCCGCCCAGGAGCGCTGTCGCAAGTTCGTGTCCGCGCCACCGGCCCCGGACCCCCAGCGGGCGGTGGTCCACGTCCAGGGCCGAGGGCTGGACCTCAGCCAAGCCCGTCCCGAATTGGGCCACGCCACCAACGCCTGGGCGCTGGTGGGCCGGCGCGCCCGGGCCCAGGGGCTGTTTCTGGACCGGCGCGCCTTCCTGGTGTCCTATGACCCCACCCTGGACCCGGACGGCACCATCCTGGAACGGCTGCTGCTGGCGGTGGGTCCGGTGGGGGCCGGCATCAGCCTGGAATATTATTTTTCCACGGTGGACAACGACCGCTACGGCGCCGGGTCCAAGATCACCCACAACCTGGCGGGCCTGTTCGGCGTCATGGATGGCACCACCTCGGACCTGCGCACCGGCCTGCCCCGCCAAATGATCGAAATTCACGAGGCCATGCGCCTGCTGCTGGTGGTGGAAACCCGCCGGGAACTGCTCAGCGCCATCCTGGACCGCCAGCCGGCCCTGGCGGAACTGGTGCGTAATGGCTGGCTGGTGGTGGCGGTGCAAGACCTGGACGAGCCCCGTATCGACCTCTACCAGCCCGAAACCGGCTGGGAACCCTGGACCGGCGGGGGCCAGCCCCTGGCCAGATACGACGCCTCCCTTGACTACTGCACTGGCACCCTGGAACCCCTGGCGCCGGTGTTCATCACCCAGCCAGGCGCAGTCTGACCCGCCGGCGGCGGGCCGGCCCGGCACCACCCATTCCATAGGCCATTCTCATCATGCAGGACACCCATATTTCCCTGGCCCACGGCAACGGTGGCCGCTTCATGCGGGAGTTGATTGAGGACCTGTTCGCCCGCCACCTGGCCAACCCCGCCCTGGACACCCAGGCGGATGCGGTGCGCCTGGACCTGGATCCGGACCAGGAAATCCTTTTCACCACTGACGGCTTCACGGTCCAGCCCCTGGAATTTCCCGGCGGCGACATCGGCTCCCTGGCCGTGCACGGCACCGTCAACGACCTGGCGGTGAGCGGCGCCCGGCCCCTGTATCTGAGTCTCAACGTCTTCATCGAGGAGGGTCTGGAAGTGGCGCTGCTGGAACGGGTGGCCCGCAGCATCGCCGCTGCCTGCGCCGAATCCGGGGTGCGGGTGGCGGCCGGGGATACCAAGGTGGTGCGGCGCGGGGAGGGCGGCGGCCTCTACCTAGCCACCACCGGCGTTGGCCTGCGCCGCCGGGGCCTCAAACTGGGCATGGGCCAAATTCAAGCCGGAGACCAACTGCTGGTCAGCGGTCCCCTGGGCGACCACGGCGTCGCGGTCATGTTCGCCCGGGAACAATTCGGTATGCGCGGAGACCTCCGCTCCGACGCCGCCAGCGTCCTGCCCTTGGCCCAGGCCCTAACCGGGCTGCCGGGCCTGCGCTTCATGCGCGACCCGACCCGGGGCGGTCTGGCCACCGTATGCCACGAAATCAGCCGCGCCCGGCAACTGCGGGTTCTGCTGGACGAGCCCCTCATCCCGGTGCGGGACCCGGTGCGCTCGGTCTGTGAAATCCTCGGCTACGACCCCCTGTACCTGGCCTGTGAAGGCCGCATCCTGGCGGTACTGGCGCCGGACCAGGCCCAAGCCGCCCTGGATATCTGGCGCCGCCTGCCCCAGGGCGGCCAGGCGGCCCTGATCGGCCAGCTCCAGCCGGGCCGCCCCCAGGTGGAACTCCGCACCGAATTGGGCGGCGCCCGCATCCTGGAAGAATTGGAGGACGATCCCCTGCCGCGAATTTGCTGAAGGGTGGAGTCAATCAAGGCTTGGCCCTGGAACATCCGCCGGGGAAGGCGGGGTGCCCTGTCCCCATTCAGCTTCCCAATAGAACCGGTATCCTACTCATGAAACCTAACCCCTTGGAATTCTTGCGTCCCGTCGAAACTATCCAGGTGCTGGACGTAGGCGCCGCGCGGATCAATGAAACGCCCATCTACGAGCCCTTGCTGGACCGCGACCTGGCGCATCTGTACGCCTGCGAGGGCGATGACCGGCAGATTGCCAACATCAAGCAGCATCACGGCGCCAAGGCGAGTATTGTCTCCCAGTTTCTAGGCGATGGGCACCGGCATGAGCTTTATCTGGCAAGCCCGGCCAGCGGCATGACCTCCCTGCTAAAGCCCGATCCGCGAGCCTTGAAATTCTTTAATGGCTTTGAGGCCATTGGTGCCATTCGAGAGGTGCGGCAAGTGGCCACCCAGCGGCTGGACGATGCCGGCGATATTCCCCCAATTGATTTCCTAAAGATGGATATTCAAGGATCGGAATTGGCCCTGCTGGAAAACGGGCCGGAAAAGTTGAAGCATTGCGTTGCCATTCAATTGGAAGTGTCCTTTATCCCCCTATACCAAAATCAACCGACCCTGGGTGTGTTGGACCAATGGCTAAGGGCACGGGGCTTCGCTCCCCATTGTTTTCTGGACATCAAGCGATGGTCCATCTTTCCTACGGTATTCAATAACGACTTCCGGGTGCCGGGTAACCAACTGCTGGAAGGGGATATGGTCTATGTCCGGGATCCCCTATCCCTGCAATGCCTGTCGGAGCAACAGTTGAAGAAACTGGCGCTCATCGCCCATTTCAGTCTCAAGAGCGTGGACCTCTGCGCCCACTTTTTGTTTGAGTTGATGGAGCGCAAACTCATCCATCCGGAGTCGCACCCCATCTATTTCAATAACTGCAATAGGGGCCAATCCCGGGAGTGATCCAGCTAAGCCGCGTCAGATAAGTCACTGTGGGGTCGCCGCGAGTACCTGGGTCAGGTTATTTTGCAAAACCTGATCCGGCGACCAGTGAGGCGTTTCTCCGACTGCCAAAGCGATGTCTAACCGGGAGGCAGCTTAAAAACATCTAATTACTACCCCTTGCTTTAACAGCAAAGATTTATCGTTTGACACGACTTCATAGGGATGCGATATTTTTATG
>CAZIHO010000172.1:0-1232 GCA_964538875.1 uncultured Chromatiaceae bacterium | reverse complement strand
GTTAGACCGTTTCCGATTTTTTTCTCAACCACGTAAAGGAGTTCCAAATGAAGTTCATTTCCCAACTGCTGATCGCCCTCACCTTGTGTGTTGGTACCCTTGCCACGCCAGCACTCGCTGGGGACACGGACCCGCTGTTTGTTAATCTGACCACTGATGATTCGCACCGTGCCAATATGGCAATAACTTTCGGTGGAAAGCAGAGCGAGCGCGGACATCCACTGACCATCTTCTTGAACGACAAAGCCGTGCTCCTGGGTTCCAAAGCAAACGCTGGCAAGTTTTCGGAACATCAAAAAGCACTCGCCGATCTCATGGACAAAGGAGCCACAGTCCTCATCTGCCCCATGTGCATGAAGCACTATGGTGTAAAGGAAGCCGATTTATTGACAGGCATCAAAGTAGGAAATCCAGAACTTACTGGTGGCGCACTGTTCAAAGACAACACCAAAACGCTCACTTGGTAAGAACGGTCTAACAACACGCTCCAAGGGACGCGCCGCAAGCGGCGCGTCCCTGAGCTTAGACGTTAGACTGCGGGAGGTATGTCGTGCGAACGGAAACCTTTAGCTCCAAAGTCGACACCTGGTTAGTTTTAATTCTTGCAGCGTCCGCGCTCCTGGCCCTATGCGGGGTAGGTGCGGCGACATGGGCCGGTGAGATGTCGATTGCTGCTTCGGTTGCAACTGTTCTCGTCACTGCTGGAGTTCCGGTATGGATCTTCGCCACGACACGATACGACATCTCGAACGAGTTTCTGATTGTGCACAGTGGGCCATTTCGGTGGAGCATTCCTCTCGTAGAAATCAAGTCAGTCACACCCACGCGGAGTCCGCTGTCGAGTCCGGCTCTCTCGCTCGACCGGCTTCGAATCGAGTATGGTCAGGGACGAGTTGTGATGATCTCGCCGAGCGACAAGGCTGCGTTCTTGCGCATTCTTGAGACACATCAAAGGGCTGCGGTCTAACAAGTGCATCGAGCGGACGTCCGACCAGCGGCGCTGGCCGGTTCCCTCCGCGCGTTGCGCTCCGGCCGCCGCACATGCACAACGTTAGCCACTAAGAACGGAGTTTATATCTACATGAGGTATCAAGAAGTATTCGTTCCCGGTGGTTTTCTGAAGCAGACCGGAAATACTAGGGAGGCATTAAAGCGCGAAGATCGTGTTGGTGAAGTAAAGGAAAATCTCTGCAAGCTGGTCACAGTGACCGGTTGTCGGGTCCCGGCCGATT
>CAZIHO010000171.1:0-4868 GCA_964538875.1 uncultured Chromatiaceae bacterium | reverse complement strand
AGGGCGATCCCTCGGCGGCCCAACGATCAGCCAGGCATCCAGGGGTCGAGTGGTATGGGGGCTTCCAGGTGCCCGGCCCAGCCAGGCCGACGACCGGGTCTCTTGCCGCCCCTTGTTCGAGGTTTGACCGCGCCGGCCAGGGAGGGGCGGATGATAACGCGCCGGGCCGGTTTTCAAGGGTCCATGCCGGGTGACCGGGGCCAGCCCGGTGAAATGCGGGTTTCCCGGCGACGGCGGAAGCCAGGGTCCAGTTCAACCGGGTGGCGCTAGACCGCCGCCCAGGGTGCGCTGGCGGCTGTCCTTATGCGATTATTGGCAGCACAGGGCGCGGGACGCCCCCTTTTTCACGGACCCCGATGATCGATAAAAACCTAAAAATCGCCGCCATTCAACTGGCCTCCGGCCCCAATGTGACGGCCAATCTGGCGGAAACGGAACGTCTGATTGCGGAAGCGACGGAAAATGGTGCCGGTTTGGTGGTACTGCCGGAGAATTTCGCCTTCATGGGCAGCCGGGAACAGGATCTGCTGTCCCTGCGCGAGCAGGACGGCGACGGCCCCCTCCAGGCGTTCCTGGCCCAGACTGCCCGCCGTTTCGGTGTCTGGCTAGTGGGCGGCACCTTACCCCTGGGATCGGCCAGGGAAAACCGGGTGCGGTCCGCCTGTCTGCTGATCGACGACCAGGGCCGACGGGTGGCCCGCTACGACAAAATGCACCTGTTCGATGTGCAACTCCTGGACGGAGACGAGCGCTACGCGGAATCCTCGGTCATCGATCCCGGTGACCAGGTGGTGGTGGCGGATAGCCCCTTTGGCCGCCTGGGGCTAGCGGTCTGTTACGACTTGCGGTTCCCAGAGCTATTCCGGAGTATGCTGGACCAGGGCGTGGAACTGATCGCCATGCCCGCCGCCTTCACCGCCATCACCGGCAAGGCCCATTGGGAGGTGCTGACCCGGGCGCGGGCCATCGAGAACCTCTGCTATCTGGTGGCCGCCGCCCAGGGGGGCTTTCATGTCAACGGCCGGGAAACCCACGGCCACAGCCTGATCCTGGACCCTTGGGGCACCATCATGGCCCAGGTTCCGCGCGGCAGTGGCACCATCAGCGCAGTCCTGGACCGGGACTATCAGGCCACTTTGCGCCGTACCTTTCCCACCCTTAGCCATCGGCGCATCCAGTGCCTGTGACGCCAGCCCAACTGAATAAAGGAGCCCCACCTTGGATGTCTTGAGCGATTCCGTCGCCATCGCCCGCGCCGCCCTGCTGGACCCCCTGGGCTTGGGGGATCCAGACCTGGAACGGCTGTTGAACCGGCTGCTAGGTACCGGCGTGGACGCCGCTGATATCTATGTCCAATCCAGCCGCTTGGAATCCTGGGTGCTGGAGGATGGCATCATCAAGGAAGGCAGCCACAGTATCGACCTGGGCGCCGGACTCAGATCCGTGAGCGGAGAGAAGACCGGCTTTGCCTATTCCGAGGAACTGAGCCTGCCCACCCTGCTGGAAGCGGCGGACGCAGCCCGGGCCATCGTCCGGGGCGGTGGCGAGGGCCGGGTGCGAATCGGGGCCAGCGGCGCCAGCCACCCCCTCCTCTACCCGCCGGTCAATCCCCTGACCAGCCTGGCGGACCCGGACAAGGTCGCTTTGTTGCAGCGGGTGGACGCAGCTACCCGGCGCCTGGACCCGCGTATCAAGCAGGTCATCGTCAGTCTGGTGGCGGCCCAGGACCTGGTGCTCATCTTCGACACCGAGGGCCGCCTGAGCGGCGACGTGCGGCCCATGGTACGTCTGAACGTAAGCGTGATCGTGGAACAGAACGGGCGCCGGGAACAGGGCTCCAGCGGCGGCGGCGGCCGGGGCGACTACGGCCTCCTGACCCGGGACGACCGGGCCATGGAGTTCGCCCGCCAGGCGGTCCATCAAGCCCTGACCAACCTGGACGCCACGCCGGCGCCGGCCGGTACCATGACCGTGGTGCTGGGTTCCGGCTGGCCGGGCGTACTGCTGCATGAGGCGGTGGGACATGGCCTGGAGGGGGACTTCAACCGCAAGGGTACCTCCGCGTTCAGTGGCCGCATGGGCGAAATGGTGGCCAGCGCCGGCTGCACCGTGGTGGACGACGGCACCCTGCCTGGCCGGCGCGGGTCGCTCAACATCGATGATGAAGGCACCCCCAGCCAGTGCACCCGGTTGATCGAAAACGGCCGCCTCACCGGCTATATGCAGGACCGGCTCAACGCCCGCTTGATGGGGACCCATTCCACCGGCAACGGCCGCCGGGAGTCCTACGCCCACCTGCCCATGCCGCGCATGACCAACACCTACCTGCTGGCGGGCCCCTACGCCGCCGAGGAAATCATCGCCTCGGTGGATAAGGGCCTGTACGCCACTAATTTTGGCGGCGGCCAGGTGGACATCACATCCGGCAAGTTCGTTTTCTCGGCCAGCGAGGCCTGGCTGATCGAAGGCGGCAAGGTTACCCGGCCGGTCAAGGGCGCCACCCTGATCGGCAACGGACCCGAGGTATTGACCCGGGTCAGCATGGTGGGCAATGACCTGGCCCTGGACCAGGGCGTGGGCGTGTGCGGCAAGGAGGGCCAGAGCGTTCCGGTGGGCGTGGGCCAGCCCACGCTGCGGGTGGACGGGCTCACCGTGGGCGGCACCCACGCCTAGGCAGTGCAACCAACCAGCTAGTCGCGACCCTGCGGCAGCGGAACGATCCGGAGCGGGAGACAAAAGTCGGTGGAAAATTTACGCCAGCGCCAGGAACAACTGACGAACTTGGTGGCTGAATTGTTGGACGAGGCGCGCCGCCAGGGCGCCAGTGCCGCCGAGGCGGGCGTGAGCCTGGACGCGGGCCTGACGGTCACGGTGCGCATGGGCGAAGTGGAAACCCTGGAACACACCCGGGACCAGGGCCTCGGCGTCACCCTCTACTTCGGCCAGCGCAAGGGCTCCGCTTCTACCAGCGACCTGGGACCTAGTGCAGTGCGGGAAACGGTACGGGCCGCCAGCCTCATCGCCCGGCACACCCAGGAAGACCCCTACGCGGGCCTGGCGCCGGCAGACCGCATGGCGCGGGACCTGCCGGACCTGGACCTCTATCACCCCTGGGACCTGCCGGTGGAGCAAGCTATCCAGATGGCCCTGGAATGCGAGAACCAGGGCCGCCATCTGGACCCGCGCATCTGTAATTCCGAGGGTGCCACCCTCGGCACCCAGTCCGGTCTGCATGTGTACGCCAACAGCCACGGCTTCGTGGGCGGCTACCCCAGTTCTTGGCACAGCCTGAGTTGCGCCATGCTGGGCAGCGATGGCGACAGCATGCAACGGGACCATTGGTGGACCAGCGCCCGTGCCGCCACCGAACTCGAATCCCCGGCGGAAGTGGGCCGCCAAGCGGCGTTGCGTACCCTGGCCCGCTTGGGCGCCCGGCGCCTGCCCACCCAGGAAGCACCGGTGCTGTTCCAGGCGGACATGGCCATTTCCCTGATGCGCCACCTGGTCAACGCCATCCGCGGCTCCGCCCTGTATCGGGAGGCGTCCTTCCTGCTCAACCAGCTCGACCAAACCCTGTTCCCGGACTGGGTGCGGATTCACGAACAACCCCTGCTGCCCAGGGGTGCCAATAGCTCAGCGTTTGACTCCGAGGGCGTCGCCACCGCGCCCAAGGACCTGGTCGCAGGCGGCGTGCTGCGCAGCTACGTGTTGGACAGTTACGCGGGCCGCAAGCTGGGCATGGCGACCACCGGCAACGCCGGCGGGGTCCGTAATCTGTTTGTGGAACCGGGCGGTTTGGACCGGGCCGGACTGCTGCGGGAAATGGGCAGCGGGCTGCTGGTCACGGAACTCATGGGTCAGGGCGTCAACAACGTCACCGGAGACTATTCCCGGGGCGCCGCCGGATTCTGGGTCGAGAACGGCGAAATCGCCTTCCCGGTGGAGGAGATCACCATCGCCGGCAATCTCAAAGACCTGTTTCGCGGGCTGCAAGCGGTGGGCAGCGACTTGGAAAAACGCGGCAGCTTCCATACCGGCTCCTGGCTCATCGACCACATGACCATCGCCGGCGATTGAGAAAGACCGGGGCATCCCTGCCCCGAAGGCATTTCCGTCATACCCGCCTTGGCGTTCAGCGGTTAGTAGGCCAGGATCTTGGGGAGTTCCTTGGCCTGGGCGACCCAGGCGGTCACCATGTCCGCCGTCGGCGGTCGCGAGGTGATCTTGCGTTCCGCGTTGACTTCCAAAATCTTGGCGTGCAGATTATCCGCCCGGCGCGTGGCCAGTTCCTTCACAGTATCCACACCCGCCTGCTCCAGCAAATCCGAGTAGGTGCCCGCCACCCCCTTGACCCGGGACAAATCCGCCCGGTTGGCCAATTCCAGCACGGGCCGAGTCTCGCAGCCCAATTGCTGGGCCAGTTGCTTGCGATTCTCCGGCGCCTTGGCCGCCTCCAAGAATTGCTCGTTATTCTTGATGCCCATTGCGATCAACTTTTGCGCCATTTCGGGACTCATGCCCTTCAGTTCACTCACCGGGACACTCATGGTCCGCACTCCTCGTGATGGTTGATTATTGTCCTAGACCGGCCGGTCAGGAGATTTCCTCGCACCGCCATAAACTAAGTCAATATTAGGCGCCGCACAAGTATCGCCGCGACTGGCGGGTTACCTGCTCCCGAGGAGCGAAAAGCGCTGGAGCACCGTCCTCAGGGTCCCAGGGTTCAACAGGATGCCGGTGGTCGATCGGTTCGCCGACCCTTGCTCTACCCGCCCCTTGGCCCATCGCTGCCCGGCGCTATACTGGTTTCAACGCCTTTCCACCCTCTTGCATAGGATTTAGCAAGCCATGAACCAACCCCTAACCGC
>CAZIHO010000170.1:0-4890 GCA_964538875.1 uncultured Chromatiaceae bacterium | reverse complement strand
AGGTCCATGTGGCGCAGCAGGCGGTGTTGGCCGGTTGGGGTGCCGGATAGGAAGCGGATATGGGCGGTGAGGGTGGGCAGGCGCAGGCTGGCCAGGGTCCGGGTGGGGCCGGGAACCAATTCGATTTCCATACTGGCGTCCGGGGCCTGGACCTGGAATATCAGGGGGCCGCCGCTGGATTCGGCGGGAAAGGCTTCACGTAAGCCCCGGGCGAATTCTGCTGGGCTGGCGGAAATTTCCCGCACCAGGACCTGCACGGTTCAGCCGCCGGCGATGGGGGGCCAGAGGGCTAGCTGGTCGCCGTCCTCCAGGCACCGGCTGGCCCGTGCGCCCGGCGCCAGGTAGACGCCGTTTACCAGTACCAGGTGGACCAAGGGTTCCGGCAGGTGAAAGCGGTCGATGATGGCGGCCACCGTATCCGTGGGGTCGATGTCGATATCCACCTGGTTGTCCCGGCTACCTGGGGGCAGGTAGTCGGCCAGGCTGGCGAACAGCTTGAAGCGGATGCGCATCTCAGTAGGCGATGGGCAGGGCGCTTTGGCCCCGGTCCAGGAAGGCTTCCGGGAAGCGCAGGGGTTCCACCCGTAATTTTTGCTTCCAATGGCCTAGGCGGGTGCGGTTTTGGATCAGGCCCCGCAATATGCCGACGTGCTGGGTGAGGCCGATGCTGGTGGCGCCGATCAGCACCTCGCCCTGAAATTGCAGGCTCAGGTATTTGTGTTGGGTCCGGTCCACCAACTCCACGCCGTCCTGCTGCTCAGTGCCCCACCATTGGCCGAAGGAACTGGACACCAGCCCTAGGGTATCCAGCACGTTGAACGCCAATACCCCCGGCAATTTGACCTGATGGCCCGCCATGTTGAGGGCGGCGACCCGGGCCTGATCGGCGGCGTTGGGCTGGATGGCGGACACCAGGTGGGCGCCGGTGAACAGGTCCGGCGCCTCGGCCACGTCGCCAGCCGCGAAAATGCCGGGCACCGAGGTTTCCAAGTATTGATTCACCAGTACGCCCTTGGCCACATGGACCGGCGTGGCGTCCAGGAAACCGGCGTTGGGCGCCACCCCGGCGGCCACGATCAGCAGGTCGCAGGCTTGGGAGTCGCCGTGGTCGAATTGCACGCGCAGGGGCGCATCCGTGCCTGGGTCGATGCGCTGCACCGCCGT
Organism: uncultured Chromatiaceae bacterium; assembly: GCA_964538875.1. GTDB lineage: Bacteria > Pseudomonadota > Gammaproteobacteria > Chromatiales > Chromatiaceae > CAZIHO01. The sequence continues at coordinate 3,726 of CAZIHO010000170.1, read as the reverse complement.
TTGGGTGCGTACCCGCACGCCCTGGGCTTCCACCCAGTCCCGGATCATGGCGCCGGCGGTGGGGGTCATCATGCGCGGCACCAGGCGGTCCCCCATTTCCACCAGGGTCAATTGCACGCCCCGGGCGTGGAGGGCTTCCAGGATGATGCAGCCGATGAAGCCAGCCCCCAGTTGCACCACCCGGCTGCCCGGTTTGGCCAGGGCAGCGATGGCGCGGGCGTCCGCCAGAGTCCAGCAGGTCTGGACCTGGGGCAGGTCGATGCCGGGAATGGGGGGGCGTACCGGGTGGGAGCCGGTGGCGATCAGTAGCCGGTCATAGGTCTCCCGGCTGCCATCGTGAAACAGGACACTCCGCTGGTCCGTGTCCAGAGCCACCGCCCGGCCGGTCTTCTGGCGGACCCGAAGCTGGTCGAAATGGCCGGGGTCCTTGCGCAGGTAGGTGCCGGCCTCGTCGATTTGGCCTTCCAGCAGGTAGGGGATGGCCATGCGGGAGTAGGGGGGCTCCGGCTCGCCGCCAGCCAGGATGATGGTCGCAGCGGGATCGGCCCGGCGCAGGGTTTCGGCGGCGATGACGCCGGCGGGGCCGTTGCCCAGGATCAGGTGTTGCATGGGCGCTCCTCGGAGAGGGATTGAGCTGGGAACGGCGCCCTGGCCCAGGACGGGTCAAGGCGCCGGCGCGGGCTAGAGCCCCAGGCGGGCCAGGGTGTCCGGCTTGGGCACCCCGTCCTGGTCCCAGCCCCGCAGTTCGTAGTACTCCGGCAGCATGGTGGCCAGGCCGTTCACCAGGCCCTTGGCCGGGCCGGTCTTGGCCGGTTCGGTGGTCAGGCGCGGCGGCAGATTGTCATCCGCTTTGGTCAGGCCAGCCGCCAGGTTGAACTGCTTTTCCATATTCCAGATGCGCTCGCCCATCAGGTTGAGCTTGTCCATGGACCAGTCTCCCTCGCAGGCAGCGGCGATCTGGGGCTGGATGTCCGCCAGGCTCCAGGCGAAGCTGGCGAAGATGCAGAGGCCCGCTGAGTCGAACACCGTCGTGGCGTCCTGGAACGCCTTGACCAGGCCCGGTTTGCCCTCGGTCACCAGGGGGTCGGTCTTGAAGGGGATGCCCAGCACTTCCGACGCCACCGTGTAGGAACGCAGATGACAGGCGCCCCGGTTGGAGGTGGCGTAGGTGAGGCCCATGCCCTGGATGGCCCGGGAATCGTAGGCCGGGAATTCCTGGCCCTTGACGCTCATGGACAGTTCCGGATGGCCGTATTTGGCGCACAGGCGCTTGGAGCCCAGGCCGATTTCCTTGCCGAAGCCCTCGCCCTTGGCGGTCAGCTCCGCGAAGCGGACCAGCGCCTGGGCGGAGCCGAAGGGCGCCTCCATGCCCAGTTGCTGGTCGGTCAGGACGCCCATTTCGTACAGTTCCATCACGGCGCCGATGGTGGCGCCGAAGGAAATGGGGTCCATGCCCTGTTCGTTGCAGACCAGGTTGGCGTATTGGAGCGCCTCCAGGTCCCCGACGCCGTTGGCGGCGCCCATGGCCCATGCCGACTCGTATTCCAGGCCGCCGGAGGCGCCCCAGTACTCCGGCTTGTTGACCACCGTGAAGTGGCTTTCGTCGATGCGGGAAATGCGCCCACAGGCGATGGTGCAGCCAAAGCAGGCGGCGTTGGTGACCAGGTGGGTTCTGCCATCCGTGGGCCGCTTTTCGTGCATGGCCTCGCCGGAGATCTTGCCCGCCTCCTCGAACTGCACGTCCCGGTGATTGCGGGTGGGCAGGGCGCCCATCTCATTGATGATGTTCATCAGCACCTGGGTGCCGTATTTGGGCAGGCCCTGGCCGGTGACGCCGTTGTCCGCCAGGATCTTCTTTTTCTCCACCGTGACGCGCAGAAATTCCGGGAAATCCTTGATGTTGGATACACCCTGGGTGCCCCGGATCGCCACCGCCTTGAGGTTCTTGGAGCCCATCACCGCGCCCACTCCAGAGCGGCCGGCGGCCCGGTGCAAGTCATTGATGATGCAGGAGAACAGCACCTGATTCTCGCCAGCCGGGCCGATGGAGCAGACCCGGATCAGGGGATCCTGGTGGTGGGTCTTAATGGTCTCTTCCGTGTGCCAAGTGGAGGTGCCCCACAGGTGAGCGGCGTCCCGCAGTTCGGCCCGCTCATTCTCCAGATACAGATACACGGGCTTGGGGGCGGCGCCCTCGAAAATAATCATGTCCCAGCCGGCGAAGCGCATTTCCGCGCCGAAGTAGCCGCCGGAGTTGGAGCAGGCGATGGCGCCGGTCAGGGGTCCCTTGGTCACCACCGTGTAGCGGCCACCGGTGGAGGCCAGGGTGCCGGTCAAGGGGCCGGTGGACATGATGAGCTTATTGTCCGGGGACAGGGGGTCCACCTTGGGGTCGATTTCCTCCACCAGATACTTGGTGGCCAGGCCCCGGGAGCCCAGGTAGTCCATGGCCCAATCCATGTTGAGGGGTTCCGCCGCGCAACTGCCGGTGGTCAGGTTGACCCGCAATACTTTTTTGTTCCAAGCCATGTTCGTTGCCTCCTAAAGGACCGCCGAGTTGGCCCGGCCAGCCCAGGCGCGCATACGCTCCAGGCCGGTCCAGTCCGAGTCCACGAAGGTGATGGCGCCGGTGGGGCAGGCCTTGGCGCATTCCGGATCGCCGCCGCACAGGTCGCACTTTTGCACCTTGCCCAGGTCCGCCAGGTAGTTGATGGTGCCGAACGGGCAGGCGATGGTGCAGACCTTGCAGCCCACGCAGGTGGCCTCCAGGACCATCTTGGCGCCGGTGTGCGGGTCTAGCTTGATGGCGTCCACCGGGCAGGACGCCATGCACCAGGCTTCCGCGCATTGGGTGCAGGTGTAGGGCACCTTGCGCCCTTCCCGCTCGAAGTTGAATACCTTGATGCGGGATTTGGACGGGTTGATGGTCCCGGTGTGCTCATAAGAACAGGCCATCTCGCATTGCAGACAGCCGGTGCACTTGACCGGGTCGATATTCAAGGATTTTTGCATGATTCCTCCTCTCTCAGGGTCGGCAGGCAGGGTCGAGGGTCAAGAAACGGCGCGGGCGTGTTAGGCCAATGATAGCCCAGGGTTTAAGGGTCTCCGGGATTTTCCCCGGCAGCCCCTCCATCAGCGGGGCGGGCCTGCGTCTCCAGTCCCGGACGGCGGGGGAGGGGCGCCCCGGCTCGCCGTTCTCCGGGATACCTACCAAAGATACATAAAAACCGATGATCCATCGATCAAACAATTTGATTGGCGGCCGGAGCCATTGGGTTCCCGCGACCCGGCGTGCGACTGGGCGAGCCCTCCGTGCCCATATGACCTGAGAGCCCTGACCTGAGCATGAGGTTCAACTTTCCCCCTTGAATAGACGCGCCCGCGGCGATCGGGTCGAGCTGGCGCCATTGCGCTCGCCCGCTTTCCTACTCCAGCGTACTGGGGAGGTCCGTATCGGGCGGTTGAGTCCAGCGGGCTTAGCCCGCAAGCTCCACAGGGGAGGGCTCAACCATACGGGTTGAGCGTCGCGGTTTTCAGGGCCTCTTGGACCACCCGATGCCGGGCTATGGGCCAAGCGCTGTGGCGACTTCTCGCGATCCGGAGTCGGAACGAGGTGAGCCTTGACCCTTTCCCGCCGCAGCTTGCGCTGGATTCACTGTCCAGCTTGCCGTGGTGAAGTGGACCCCGAAAACTGGACAGCTAAAGAAGTAAACTAGGAGGGCGGAC
>CAZIHO010000169.1:0-4924 GCA_964538875.1 uncultured Chromatiaceae bacterium | reverse complement strand
TCGGATTCCAGGCTCAGCAGCAGTTGAAAGGCCGCGTCTAGGGCGTCTTCCTCCCGCTCTTCGGCCAGGCTCCGCAGTTGCGCGTGGCGCTCATCGTAACGGCGCTTGAGTTCTGCCACCGTCTGATCGGAGCGTGACTCCGCTTTTTCGATGAAGGATGCGTGCAGTTCCGGAATGCGCGCATCGAACCGCTCCCCTTCGGCGCGGGCCTCTTGCAAGGCGCCCTGGATCACCCGCTCCCGGTCTTGCTCCGCCTGGCGTGCGATCCGCTCCGCCCGCAACTCCGCGTCCAGTAACCGTTGTAAGGTGTTATCCATCGCCCCACTGCCCCAAGTTCAGGAAATGCGCCCTAATTGTGGTGCAGCCAACGCCGGGGAAAAAGGCCCCGCTCCGCAATTCCCGGATGAATTCTGCTGTCCCGGCTAATTTGTTGTGCTAGATCAGCCGCCTTGGCGGAAAGGCTCAAGCTGGACCGCTGGCCAGGCGCTCTAGTACTTGGGCGGCGGCGGCCAGGCCGAAGGCGGCGGTGACCGTCACCACCGAGCCGTAGCCGGCGCAGTTGAGCCGGCCCCCCGGCGCCCCGTCACAGCCAGGGGCCACTGGCCGGATACGGGGCTGGTCGGAAAACACGCAAGCGACGCGGAAGGGTCGCTTGGGGTCCCGAGGAAAGCCGTGCCGGGCGCGCAGCAACTGGCGGGTACGGGCCAGCAAGGGGTCCTGGGAGGTGAAGGCCAGATCCAGCACCCGCAGGCGGGTCGGGTCCCGGGTGCCGCCAGCGCCACCCACGGTCACCAGAGGCAGGCCGATGTGCTGGCAATGGGCGATCAGGGCCGCCTTGTTATGGGCGCCGTCGATGCAATCCAGCAGATAGTCCAGGCTAGGGTCGATGACCCGCTCCAGATTGTCCGGCTCTGCGAATTCTTCGATACAGCGCACCTGGGCGTCCGGATTGATGCCGGCGATGCGCTCCGCCAGGGCGGTCACCTTGGCCTGACCCAGGGTGCCGTCCAGGGCCTGGATCTGCCGGTTGATGTTGGATTCCGCCACCTGATCCAGGTCGATCAGGGTCAGGTGTCCGACCCCGCTGCGGGCCAGGGCCTCCACCGCCCAGGAACCCACGCCGCCGACCCCCACCACGGCCACCCGCGCCCCGGCCAGGGCGGTCAAGGCGGCCGGGCCATACAAACGGCTGATGCCGCCGAAACGTCGTGGGTAATCCATGGCAGGGAACTGGGGGGATGACCGGATGAGCTGGCTGATGGGTTGCCCAGTATAGCGGCGGGGCAAGGTTAGGTGGCATGGCCCGGGGCCGATCAGGACTAGCCCCTGGACTTGGTCGCCACGCCTGCCAACAGCAGGCCCCTCCGGGGCGACCCAACGATGACGAAGCTCGGCTAAACGGAGACGCCGGCAACGTCGGACAGCATGGCGCGAATCTCGGCGATGCGCTCCCGCAGCGCGGCGGCCGGATAGGCGCCGGGGGAATCAGGCTCCCAGCCCCGGTCCAGGATGGCTTCCAGGCGGGCCAGGGTATCTAGGGCGCCCGGCTGGGCGCCGGTGGTGGCCAGAAAGCGGGCATAGCCCATGAGCACGATGGGGGAGTCCGGCGCGCAGTCCAGGGCGCTTTGATAGCTGGCCTCGGCGCCGGCCGGATCGCCGGTTTGATAGAGCAGATTGCCCTTGTACTGAAACAGACGGGCGGCGGCCTGGGCGTCTTGCTCGGCCCGCACCCGGGCGATGCATTCGTCCAGGCAGCGCAGGGCGCCCGGCGTGTTGCCCGCCGCCAGGCATTGGCCGTATTCCAGGTACTGGGGGATTTCGGTCATGTTACGCATCGTTGGCCGCTTCCGGGGCTGAACTACTGGGCGGGGTGAACATCGGGGAAGGTCTGGCGGTGCAGGCCCGGCGGGGCAGGGTGGGTAACCCGCGCCCCGCCGGGAGGGTCCCTAGGCGGAGGCTCCCGCCGGGTGGGCGGTTGCCGGGTCGTTCATGACCTTCAGCACCGCCTCCGAGGGCTTGCGGGCGCCGACCCGGCCCATTTCGATGGCCATGCCGGCCTTGGCCAGGATGGTGAACACCAGGGCGCCGGCCGCGTAGATCCCCACCGACACGCCTAGCTCTTTGAGGGTCGGCGCGTATTCAAAGATTTCACCCAGGGGCGAGGGGATGAAGCCGGTCACCACCAGACCCATACCCTTCTCGATCCAGATGCCGGTGAAGCCGAACACACAGGCGATGTTCAGGGTGAACATACGGGTCCGGGTCTTATGCACCATGAGCAGGATCACGGCGATGATGTTCAGCGCCAGGGCGGTCCAGATCCAAGTCTTGAGGGAGGAGAAGCCTTGCAGGCCCAGGAACAGGTAATGCATGGACGCGCCGTGCTCGGTGGGGTTGTAGAAGTCCGTGAACATCTCGGCGCCCACGAAGTAGATATTGATCTGCATCGCCACCGCCATGATGAGGGCCAGCATGTCGATGATGCTTTGCTTGATCGGATAGTCGGTGAAGCGGCGCAGGGCCTGGAGGGCGATGATCATCAGGGCCGGACCAGCGGCGAACGCGGAGGCGATGAAGCGGGGCGCCAGCAGGGCGGTGTGCCAGAACGGCCGGGAGATGTTGGACGAGAACAGGAACGCGGTCACCGTATGGATGGAGATGGCCCAGAACATGGCCAGCACCACGAATACGAAGTACTTGCGTAGGTTCGGTTCCTTGCCCTGGTAGTGATTCCAGAGGATGTACATGGGAATGAACAGGTTGAGCAGCAGATAGCCGTTCAGCACGATGATGTCCCAGGCCAGCATGGATTGGGGCCAATTGAATCGGCCCAGGAAGGGAATCACGTGCCAAGCCCGGTCGATGCGGCCGATGTCCACCGCCACGAAGCCCATGGCGACCACCACCGCCGCCACCGCCAAGCCTTCGCCGATCAGCACCACGGACTTCACGTCCGCCCGGTGGAAGATGTAGGCGGGCACCACCAGCAGCACGGCCGCCGCCGCGATGCCGACGAAGAAGGCGAAGTTGGCGATGTAGAAGCCCCAGGACACCTGGTCGCTGAGGCCCGTGATCATCATGCCGTCGGTGATCTGGGCGGTGTAGTTGACGCCGGTGACGCCGATCAGGGCCAGCAGGAACAGCATCCACGCCCAGTAGCCGGGACCGCCGCTCAGGATGGCGCCCAGGCCATCCTTGATGAAACCAACAAAGGTCAACTTATTGGGAGTGCTCACAGTCGCGCCCTCGCTTCATCGGTGAAGTACCAGAACTTGGGCTCGGTGCCCAATTCTTCTTTAAGCCGCCAAACCACCTTGTTTTCCAGCACCCAGCGGATGTCGCTGTTGGGGTCCAAGAGGTTGCCGAATACCCGGGCGCCGGTGGGACAGGCTTCCATGCAGGCGGGCTGGCGTCCCTTGCGGGTGCGCTGGGTGCACCAGTGGCACTTTTCCACCACGCCCTTGGGCCGGGGACGGTTGCCGATGTAGTTGGTGACCGGGTTGATCTGGTCCGGCGGAACCTGGGGTTCGCTCCAGTTGAAGTGGCGCGCCCAGTAGGGGCAGGCGGCCATGCACATGCGGCAGCCGATGCACCAGCTATAGTCGATGACCACGATGCCGTCCTCGTCCTTCCAGGTGGCTTCCACCGGGCAGGCCTTGACGCAGGGCGGGTTGTCGCATTGCTGGCATTGGACCGGCAGATACCACTTGCCCGGCGTGGGCGCGGTGGCCGGATCATAGTAATGGTTGGAATTTTCCAGGTTATGGTCGCCCTGGTTCATTTCCAGCACCCGGATGTATTGCATCTGGGAGTCCCGGCCCTGGTTATTTTCCCGGATGCAGCCTTCCACGCATTCCCGGTAGCCCCGGCACTTGGACAGGTTGAGGGCGTAGCCGAAGTAGGTGCCCGGCATGGGCTTCACATCCTCGCATTGGATGTCCACGCCGAATTTCTTCTTGGCCTTGCGTTCGATGCGGCGCAGCGCCTCGTCCATTTCTTCCTTGGACATGCGGGTGTAGTGCTGCTGGAAAAAATCCCCCATGGCATCCATGAAGGTGAGGCCATTGCCTTGGCCCAGCTTTTGCGCCGCGCTGCGTACCTCATCGGTCACCGCGTGGGCCAGGGGCGAGCCGGCCATCATGCCGGTCGCGCCCACCAGACCCAGGCCTTGCATGAAGCGGCGCCGGGCCAACTGGGAGGGGTTTAGTTCCGCTTCGGTGTGGGGATCGCCCAAACCGTCCAGGGCTTGGTTAGCCAGGGTTTGTAGGGCGTGACCCTGTGGATATTCAGTGCTCATTACTTCTTTACCTCCACGGGTAGGGCTTTGTCAGCATGGCGCTCCCAGACGCGGGCGAAATGGCTGGCACCCACCTTGGGCATGGGCTCCAGACCCACCCGTACCGGCGGGGCCGGTTGAGGCTTTTGCTGACGGAACGGGGGGCGATGAGGGTTATGGCATTCGGTGCAGTTGTAGCGCTCCGCGTCGCCGTGCCAGTTGTCCACCCGCTTGCCGTGGGCGCCGAAATACCAGTCTTTCTGGCGGGCCGAATGGCACTGGCCACAGACCTTCCAGGCTTCGTTGAAGTCCACCTTGACGCCGGCCAGGGTTTGAAGGGAATTGCGATCATCCGGGTTGTGGCAGGTTAGGCACCAAAAGCGCTGCTGGCCGTGATCCAAAATGCCGTCCACTAGGCCGATGGGGGCGTGCAGCAGCACCGCCCGGGGGGTCGGGTTGGTGGGTATCACCCCATGGCAGGTGGCGCAGGGATAGAAGGTCAAGCGTTCCTTGCGGGACTTGACCTTGGGCGGGTCCCGGTCCGCGTAGCCCTCGAACAGGCCGTAACCTGCCTGGCGCAGGGCGTCCGCCGCCGCCTGACGTTCCAGGGCCGCCGGGGTGGGCGGCAGGGGCGCCGGCGCCGGCGCC
>CAZIHO010000168.1:0-4950 GCA_964538875.1 uncultured Chromatiaceae bacterium | reverse complement strand
CGGATCGGGTAGCGGAATTCGGTATCGACACCGCCAATATGTTCGAGTTCTGGGATTGGGTGGGGGGGCGCTATTCCCTCTGGTCCGCCATCGGCCTGCCCATCGCCTTGGCGGTGGGCATGGAGCGATTCGTCGAATTGCTGGAGGGTGCCCACGCCATGGACCGGCATTTCGAGAGCGCGGAACCGGCCCACAACATGCCCGTGCTGCTGGCGCTGCTGGGTATTTGGTACGTCAACTTCGGCGGCGCGGCTACCCAGGCGATTCTGCCCTACGACCAGTACCTGCGTTATTTACCAGCCTACCTGCAACAGGCGGACATGGAGAGCAACGGCAAGGGCGTGACCCGGGACGGGCTCCCGGTGGGGTACGCCACCGGGCCGGTGATCTGGGGTGAACCCGGTACCGACGGCCAGCACGCCTTCTTCCAACTCATTCACCAGGGCACCCAACTGATCCCGGCGGATTTTCTGGTGGCGGCCCGCAGCCTCAACGAACTGGGGGACCAACATCCCAAGCTGCTAGCCAACTGCCTGGCCCAAACCGAGGCCCTGATGCGGGGCAAGACCGAAGCAGAAGCCCGGGCGGAACTGGCGGCGGCGGGACTCGCCCCGGAGGCCATCGACGCTTTGGCGCCCCACAAGGTTTTTCCCGGCAACCGGCCCAGCAATACCCTGATGTATCCCCTGCTGACGCCCCGGACCCTAGGCGCCCTGATCGCCCTCTACGAGCACAAGATATTCGTGCAGGGGGTGATCTGGAATGTCAATTCCTACGACCAATGGGGCGTGGAACTGGGCAAGCAACTGGCCGGGGTGATCCTGGAAGAACTCCAGTCCGGGCAGGTGAGTCCCAACCATGACAGCTCTACCCGGGGCCTCATGGCGCACTGCCTGGAACTGCGGGAAACTGGCGCCAAACCCTAGGCCCGTTGCCGCTAGGTGGCATGCCGCTACGACCGGACCAAACCATCCAGCCAAGCGCGGGCCTGGGCCTGGATGCCGGGCGCGGCGGATTCCCGGGGGCCGGCCAGATTGAGTACCTGGATGCGGTGCGCCCGCAGCCAGGCCAGGGCCGGGGCCCAATCTGTGGTCTGGGCCAAGTCCACTAGCAGCAAAGGCTTGTGGGTACCGCGCGCCAATTGGGCGGTGAGCCGGGTGCCACCCCGCAGAGGCCCCCGGCTGAGGATGAGGGTGCCGTCCGAGTCTCGCACATTCCAGGCGGTCCGCTGGGCGTAGCGGCGGGACGGCGTTTCCATGAGGGGATAGCGGGAGGGAATGATGCCGTCTTCCGCCCGCCGCCCCCGGGGACACCAGCCGCCTACCGGCAGCCCCGCCGCCAGGGCCGCGTCCAGGGCAGCCCGGTCCACGCCGGTTTGACCGCCCGAAACCAGCTTGAGACCCATCGTGGAATCACCCTCCCCTCGCCAACCGCGGGCCCGGCTCCAGGGGCCGGCAGTGGATCGATGCCTTATACTGACCATTGACTCCACCGGCACGTCCGGCGCCGACGGATAACTGTTCAACCTTGCCAGAGACCCTGCATGAAGCACCGAGATTCCGAACACGCGGCACTGGCTCCAGACCCTGTTCCGGAAGTGGCGGCCAACCCGCCGGCCCACCCGGATGCGGATTTAAACGATCCTTCCCTGTTTCTCAACCGGGAACTCACCTGGCTGGCGTTCAACCGGCGGGTGCTGCGGGAGGCCGACGACGAGCGCACCCCCCTCCTGGAACGGGTGAAGTTTCTCGCCATCGTCAGCAATAATCTGGACGAATTCTTTATGAAGCGCATCGGCGGCCTCAAACAGCAGGTGGGCGCCGGCTTCGCCAAACTGACGGTGGACGGCCGGACCCCGGCCCAGCAGGTGGGGGAGTGCCATCGGGTTATTCGTCAGTTGCAAAAAGAACAAAAGCGGGTATTAGATCGGCTGTTGCACCTGCTGGCGGATGCGGGCATCCACCTGGTCAAGTACCACAGCCTCACCCGCTGGCAACAGGCACGCCTGCGGGAACAGTTTAGGCGCAACATTTTCCCCATGTTGACGCCGCTGGCCATGGACCCGTCCCACCCCTTCCCGTTCATCTCCAATCTCACCCTGAACCTGTTGGTGACCCAGCGTTTTCCCAACGGCCGGGACCTGCACATGGCGCGCATCAAGGTTCCGGTCAACAAGGATGTATCCACCCGCCTGATTCAAGTGGAGGAAGACAGCTACCTATTCGTCACCCTGGATGACGTGATTGCCAATAACCTGGACATGCTGTTTCCGGGCATGCACATTGAATCCTGCAACCTGTTCCGGGTGACCCGCAACGCCAACGTGGAAATGAATGAGGAGGTGGCCAACGATCTGCTGGAAATGATCGAGACGGAATTGCGGGAGCGGCATTTCGCGGAAGTGGTGCGCCTGGAGGTGGAGGCGGGTATGAACCCCCTGCACCGGGGCATGTTGGCGGCAGAGTTGGGGCTCAATGAAGACCAGGATGTCTACGACGTTGATGGCATGATCGCAGTACGGGATTTATTTGAACTGGCGGCCCTGGATATTCCCAGCTTGCACGACACGGCGGTGCGCCCCGGCGACCATCCGCAACTGGCCAATGACCGGCGCAATATTTTTCATATCATTCGCGACAACGGCGCCTTGTTGCTGCAACACCCCTACGAATCCTTTAGCACCACGGTGGAACGCTTTCTGAGCACCGCCGCCGAGGATCCCAAGGTATTGGCGATCAAAATGACCCTATACCGCACCACCGCCCAGGGCGCCATTTTGGATTCCCTGGTCAAGGCCGCCATGAACGGCAAACAGGTGGCGGTTCTGGTGGAACTCAAGGCCCGATTTGATGAAGCCGCCAATATCCGTTGGGCGCGGCGCCTGGAACAGGCGGGCATTCACGTCAATTACGGGGTCATCGGCCTCAAGACCCATTGCAAGGTGATTCTCGTGGTGCGCAAGGACTACTCCCAGTTGCGCCGCTATTTCCATATCGGCACCGGCAACTATCATCCTGGCACCGCCAAGATGTACACGGACCTGGGCCTGTTGGGCTGTGACGAGGGCATCGGCCAGGATCTAACCGAACTCTTCAACTATCTCACTGGCTATTCGCCGCCCCCCGCCTACCGCAAGATTCTGGCCGCGCCCCATACCCTGAAACGCAACCTGCTGGACAAGATCCAACGGGAAATACGCCATGTCCAGGCCGGCGAGCCGGGGCTGATCCAGATGAAGATGAACGCACTGGAGGACGCGGACATCACCCGCGCCCTGTATCGGGCTGCCCAAGCCGGCGTCAAGGTGGATCTCATCATCCGGGATACCTGCCGCCTGCGGCCCGGCATTCCGGGACTCAGTGAACACATCCGGGTGGTCAGCGTGGTTGGCCGCTTCCTGGAGCACGCCCGGCTGGTGTATTTCCGCAACGGGGGCGACGAAGAATATTTCATCGGCTCCGCTGACATGATGCAGCGCAACCTGGAGCGGCGGGTCGAGGTGCTGGCCCCGGTGGAAGCCCCGGAACTGCGCCTAGAACTGCGCATGGTGTTGGACGTGCAACTGGCGGATCGCCGCAATGTGTGGGATATGCACACCGACGGCGGTTATGTGCAGCGTCAGCCGGACACGCCGGATGTCCGGGGCTGCCAGGATATCCTCATCGAGGTTGCTGCTAGGCGGCTGGCGGCCGCCGAAAAACACCGGGAGAAAAAGGTGCGAACCCAGCTGGTGACCCATTTCCGGCGCCGTTTGGAGAGCATCGAGCCAACTTAGGGACGGGGGGTTGCCGAAACCAGCTGCCGATCCTGGCCGGAAACGCCATATGGAAACTAAGCGGTCGCATTTCTGTAATATCTTGTCGCTAGGATGGCCGCGATATCGGATCACCAAAGTTTGGCAATGACCCCAGCAAATATTCTTATCGTCGACGACGAACCAGATATCCGTGCGGTTATCGGCATGGCCCTGTCGGGGGCCGGCTACCGGGTGTTGGAGGCTGGGCACGCGGAAGAGGCCCGCAAGTTGATTGCTTCCGATAATCCGGATCTGATCCTGTTGGACTGGATGCTGCCTGGCCGCTCAGGACTTGAACTGGCTCAGCAACTCAAGCGCAACGCCAAGACCCGCGCCATCCCCATCATTATGGTCACCGCCAAGACCAGCGAGGCCGACCGGCTGAAGGGGTTCGACAAGGGCGAGGTCGATGACTACATCAGCAAGCCATTCTCTCCCCGGGAGATGGTTTCCAGGATCAAGGCGGTATTGCGCCGGACTTTGTTGGATACAGAAAACAAGGCGTTGGAATTCGGCGGACTGAACATCGATGACCGCAGCCATCGAGTCACTGCCCACAACCGGCAGTTGGACATTGCCCCCACAGAATACCGGCTTTTGCATTTATTCATGACTCATCCAGAACGGGCCTTTACGCGCTCCCAATTGCTGGACCTGGTCTGGGGAGATCAGGTGTATGTGGAGGAACGCACCGTGGACGTGCACGTGCGCCGCCTGCGCAAGGCCCTGGAGCCCTCCGGGCATCATGAAATGTTGCAAACCGTGCGCGGTGTGGGCTATCGGTTTTCCGACCGCCAATAGAGCGCCTTCCGCACTGGCTCCGCCCCGGCGCCGAGAACAGCCCAGGCCACCACGAGTCCTAGACCCCAAGGGGAGTTTGCCCCAGGCGAACCCAGGATGGCTGGACGCCAAGTTGGCTACAATCCTGCGGGTCTTGTTCGCGTCGCAACAAGTTAGGCTACCCCCAAGGTGCGCGTTACCTATCGTTACGAATTAACCAGGGTAGTCGCCCTGGTGGTGCTTGGCCTGTTGCTCGGTGCACTGACCGGAGAACCCCTATTTAGCCTGCTCACCTGCCTGCTACTGTACCTCGGGACCCACCTTTATCATTTGCTACGCCTGACCTTCCTTTCCGACAACCGGCGCTACGTCAA
>CAZIHO010000167.1:2141-5136 GCA_964538875.1 uncultured Chromatiaceae bacterium | reverse complement strand
TCGTCCTCGGTCTCCAGGTCCTCAGCCGTTAGGGCTGCCATTCTACCCGCATCGCAGTACGGGGACTCGATTTTTCAAGGTGCCCTTGAAATCCCCTAGGTTGGGTTGCCAAACGACGGCAACCCGGCCTTGCTGATCCCCGAGGGGCGGCGCATTGGCTTGGCCCAAGCACTTAGCACCACCCCGTCAGCTTGGCCGTCCCCTGCCTGATAAGGCCTCCCCCTACCCAAACCCCGCCCGGCCTGGCGTAGAATGTCCGGCCTAGCGACCGTGCACCCTGGGGAGGCGCGCCATGTTCCGACTGTTCACCCGGCTGGTTTGGTTTTGGTTGTGCTGGCTGCCCTGGGGCGTGCAGGCCCTGCCGGAGGGTTTCGTCTATTTGGATGAGGCGGTGCCCGCCGCCCGCGCCGAGCCCCGCTACGCCGGCTCCGATAACTTTGTGGGCCGGCCGGTGGACGCTTATCTGGCGGCGCGGGTGATTTTGACCCGGCCGGCGGCGGAGGCGCTGCACGGGGTCACCCAGGATCTGGCGCCGTTCGGGCTGGGCGTGAAGGTATTCGACGCCTACCGGCCCCAGGGCGCGGTGGATCATTTCGTGCGCTGGGCGGCGGATGGGGCGGACCAGTCCACCAAGGCCCGCTATTACCCGGAGGTGGACAAGGCCCACCTGTTCCGGGACGGCTACATCGCCGCCAAGTCCGGCCACAGTCGCGGCAGCACCATCGACTTGACGCTGATCGACCTGGCGGACGGCCGGGAACTGCCCATGGGCACCCCGTTCGACTTCTTCGGCCCCCAGTCCTGGCCGGATTTCCGGGACCTGCCGGTGGAGCAGCGGGTCAACCGGGCGCTGCTGCGCCAGGTGATGGCGCACCAGGGTTTCCGGCCCCTCAAGGAGGAATGGTGGCATTTCACCCTGGAGGGGGAGCCCTACCCAGACCGCTATTTCGATTTTCCTGTGCAATAGTCCCGCCCGGAGCACCCGCCATGTCCAACAATCTGCGCGCCCTGGCCGCCCGCCGGGGGCTGGAAGACAGTCTGCTGTCCGCCCTGGAAACCGCCGCCAGCGGCCAGGGAACCCCGTCCGAGGCAGAACTGCGCCGCTTGGCGGACCATTTCCGCCTGTCCCCCGCCGCCCTGCTGGGTACGGCGTCCTTTTACGATTTGCTGGGACCGGATAACCGGGCCCGCCGCGGTTATGTCTGTTCCGGCACCGCCTGTCTGCTGGGGGGCCGCCAGGGGGAGGCCCGCCGCCATCTGAGGGAGCAACTGACCGAGGCGGAAATCGGCGCCCTCGCCTGTCTGGGCCGCTGTTACCGGGGCGGTGCTTTTCAGATCGAGGGCCGCCAGGGGGACGCGGCGGACCTGGACGGCGCCGGCGACCAGGACGCCATTCCCTTCCGCTGCGCCGCGTCCCGGCCGGTGTTGGCGCCTGGGGCGGAGGATGATGAGGGGGATCTCCAGCATCTGGCCCGTCCCGCCGAGGCGATTCTCCAGGAAGTGGCGCTGTCCCGGCTGCGTGGCCGGGGTGGCGCCGGCTTTCCCTTCCATCGCAAGCTGGCGGCCCTGGCGGCGATGCCGGGGGAAGAAAAATACCTGGTTGCCAACGGCGACGAGGGGGATCCCGGCGCCTTTTCGGACCGCTGGTTACTGGAAGCGCGCCCGGAGCGGGTGCTGACCGGCCTATGGGCGGCGGGCCTGGCTACCGGCGCCCAAGTCGGAGTGGTTTATGTGCGGGCCGAATATCCCCTGGCCCTGGCGCGCATCCGGGCCGCCATCGACGCCTTGCAGGGACATCCCCTGGTCCGGGACAGCGGCTTCCGCTGGGTGGCGGTGCGGGGCGCCGGGTCCTACGTGTGCGGCGAGGAAACGGCGCTGCTGAATTCCATTGAGGGCTTGCGGCCGGAAGTGCGGGTCCGGCCCCCCTACCCGGTCCAGGCCGGGTTGTTCGGGCGGCCGACCCTGGTCAGCAACGTGGAAACCTTCGCCGCCCTGCCCTGGATTGTGCGCCACGGCGGCGGCGCCTTCGCCGCCATCGGCACGCCGGACAGCACCGGCACCAAGCTGGTGTGCCTGGATCACCAGTTCCAGCGGCCCGGCGTGCTGGAAGTGGACCTGGGCACGCCCCTGGAGCGGATTCTGTACGACCTGGGCGGCGGCTTCCGGTCGCCGGTCAAGGGGCTGCAAATCGGCGGCCCCCTGGGGGCCATCCTGCCCCTGAGCCTGGCCCCCCAGTTGCGTTTGGATTTCGAGTCCCTGGCCCAGGCCGGTTTCCTGCTCGGCCATGGCAGCATCTTGGCGATTCCGGCCGGCTTTCCGGCCCAGGACCTGCTGGTCCATCTGTTCCAGTTCGCCAGCGAGGAATCCTGTGGCAAGTGCGTGCCCTGCCGGCTGGGCACCCGGCGCGGCTATGAATGGCTGCGGGACGCCACGCCGGAGCGGCCCCTGGATGCCCAGGCGTTCGCGGATCTGCTGGAAACCCTGGAATTGGGCTCCCTGTGCGCCCTGGGTGGCGGTCTGCCGTTACCGGTCCGCAACTTGATCAGCCACTTTGGGGACGAGTTGGCGCCCCTGTTCAACGGAGGATTGCCCGCATGAGCGAGGTCGCCTGGATCGACGCCCTGCCCCATCCCCTGACGGCCGGAGAAACCTGGTACCAATTCGTCAGCCGCCACCGGGGCCCGGACCTGATTCCCACCCTATGCCACGAGGAAGCCCTGACCCCGTTCGGCGCCTGCCGCCTGTGTGGCGTGGAAGTGGGTCCCAGCCCGGACGGCCCCTGGAAAATCGTCGCCGCCTGCCATACCCCGGCGCTGGCCGGCCAATATCTGCGCACCGCCAGCCCCCGGCTGGAGCGGTTGCGCCGCCATCTGCTGGAACTACTGGTCAGCGCCTACCCGGAAGCGGCCCAGACCCCCGCCCCCGGCCACCGGCCCACGCAATTTCAGGCCCTGCTGGCCCGCTATGGGGTCCAGTCGTCCCGCTTCGGCCGCCA
>CAZIHO010000167.1:0-2041 GCA_964538875.1 uncultured Chromatiaceae bacterium | reverse complement strand
TAAGCGACCGCTATCAGGCCAAGACCCTAGACGCGGAGCGGCGGGTACGCACCACCTGCACCTATTGCGGCGTGGGCTGCCAACTGGAAGTGCTGGTCCAGGACGGCACCATCCGCGCCATCCAGGGCGCCGAGGGTGCGGTCAACGCCGGCCACACCTGCGTCAAAGGCCGCTACGCCTTCGCCTACCAGGCCCACCCGGACCGGCTGCGCACCCCCCTGATCCGGGAGCAGGGCCAGTTAAAGCCCGCGACCTGGGACCAGGCCCTGGACCTGATCGCCCGCCGCTTGCAGGACATCCGCGCCGCACGAGGCCCGGACGCCATCGCCGGCATTTCCTCGGCCCGCTGCACCAATGAAGAAAACTATTTGATGCAAAAGCTGCTGCGGGCGGTGATCGGCACCAACAATATCGACGGCTGCGCCCGGGTCTGCCACGCCCCCACCGCCTTCGGTATGCAACAAACCCTGGGCACCGGCGCCGCCACCAACTCCATCGCGGAAATCCCCCTGGCCGACTGTCTGCTGGTGATGGGCGCCAACCCCAGCGAGGCCCACCCGGTCACCGGCGCCAAGATCAAACAGCGGGCCATGCAGGGCGTGCCCCTGATTCTCATCGACCCCCGCGCCATCGACCTGGCCCGTTACGCGGCCGTGCATCTGCAACCCCGGCCCGGCACCAACGTGGCGCTGCTCAACCTGCTGCTGTGGGAACTGCTGGACCAGGGGCTGGCCAATCAAGACTTCATCGCCCGCCGCACCCAGGGCTTCGAGGCCTTCCAGGCCGCCATCCGCGCCCAGGACCCGGAGCAACTGGCCGCCATCTGCGGCGTTCCCCGCCCGCTGGTCCGGCAAGCCGCCGGGCTGTACGGCCGGGCCCAGCGGGCCATGGCGTTCCACGGCCTGGGCGTCACCGAGCATTACCAGGGCAGCAAGACCGTGATGCTGCTTACCGCCCTGGCCCTGGCCAGCGGCCAGGTGGGCCGGCCCGGCACTGGCATCAACCCCCTGCGGGGCCAGAATAACGTCCAGGGCGCCGCCGATATGGGCGTGCAACCCCACCAGGGACCCGGCTACCTGGACGTGCGAGACCCGGAGGCCCGCGCCCGCCACACCCAGCTCTACGGACGGGAACTGCCCGCCGAACCGGGCCTCAAGATTCCGGAAATGTTTGCCGCCGCCCGGGACGGCCGCCTCAAGGCCCTGTGGATCATGGGCGAGGACCTGCTCCAGACCGACCCCAACTCCTGCGAGGTGCGCTTCTCCCTATCCCGGCTGGAGTTCCTGGTGGTCCAGGAACTTTTCATGACCGAAACCGCCGCTGTCGCCGACGTGGTGCTACCCGCCGCGTCCCACTTTGAAAAAGCCGGCACCTTCACCAATGGCGAACGCCGCATCCAGCGCGTCAACCCAGTCCTGGACCCCCTGCCCGGCACCCTGGCCGATGGGCAAATCGTCGTGGAAGTCATGCGCCGCCTGGGCTATCCCCAACCGGACTATGACCCGCCCAGCCTGCTTGCGGAAATCGCCCAGGCGGTGCCCTTCTTCGCCGGCGTAACCTGGGACCGGCTTGGTGATAACGGCCTGCAATGGCCGGTGCGGCCGGATGGCACCGGCACCCAAATCCTGCACCAGGACCAATTCCAGCGCGGCCTTGGCCGCTTCCTGCATTTTCCGTTCGTGGAAACGCCGGAACTCCAGGACGGGCGGGACCAATACCCCCTCATCCTCACCACCGGCCGCCTCCTGGCCCATTACAACTGCGGCAGCATGACCCGCCGCACCCCCAACCGGGACCTAGTGGACCGGGACCTGCTCCTCATCAACCCCCAGGACGCCGCCGCCCACGCCATCAGCGACGGTGACCGGGTGCAAGTCCGCTCCCGGCGCGGCGCCACCCACCTGGAAGCCCGCCTCAGCGACCAACTCCAACCCGGCGTCCTCTTCACCACCTTCCATTACCCGGAAGTCGCCATCAACCACCTCACCAGCGGCATCTTCGATCAAGACAGCATGACGCCGGAATACAAGGTGGTCGCGGT
>CAZIHO010000166.1:0-5188 GCA_964538875.1 uncultured Chromatiaceae bacterium | reverse complement strand
GATATATTAACATTAACCAGTGTCGCTGTCAATTGTCGCGGCCAATCGAGCGGCCACCTGTCTTTACCTTGGATTCGCGACGGCGGCCGGATGCCGCCGGAGTGCACCACAGCCGGCCCGCTTTCCCGCGTGCCAAACAGGAAGTTATTGGTCTGCGGAGTGCTCGCCGTCGCTTGCTCCTCGGTCAGTAAGTAATCCGTGCGCTCATAGAATGCCTGCCGCACCAGAAGCAAATGATCGGTGAGGCCGCGCTCCAACTGTTCGGGAGCCGGCGTGAAGTCCCGTCGTTGGGTAAACCGCGCAAACAGCCACTGATCCACCCCATCACCTGGCAATTTTTAGATGCTGATAGACACGCCTGGGCGACTGGGATGTCCCGTGGCGGAATCAGAGGGTGCGCGACACTCCGGCGCCCTGAGATTACCCGGCTTGGCTTGACGTTGGGACTTGGGTTCAGTGCCTCAATATGCAGGGAGCGTCTGGCCTGGTGAGGTCGTGCATGGGGGGCTTTTGTTTATCGTTACGCAACGATAAGCGAATAGTAAGAATCCAGGAACTTGGGGACTAGCTAGCGGCACAACGCTTGGTGCAGTTGCTGGATGACAAGTTCCTTCCCTTGCAGTTGGACCCGCAGCGCCTCGCAGGCTTGGTGCAGATCCTGGATGACTAGTTCTTTCCCTTCCAACTGGATTTGCAGCGCCTTACAGGCGTCTAGGGCCTGATGCAGTGCGACGTGCTTTGCTTCGAGTTCTTGGCGCAACCACACCATCTCGTAGGTTTCGTAGTGGTCCAAAATATTGGGGGGAACCCCCAATCGATCCGACAAGCTCCAGTCCTCCGGGCGCAAATAGAATCGGTTAAGGCCATCGCAATAGGCGCAGCGGTAACCGGTGTCTAGAATCAAGGATTCCCATTGGTGGTTGGTTGATATGCCGGTGCCCGGTCGAGTGGCTTCTATCAGGATGACCCGGGGGCGCCATTTGCGCAGATCAAACCCTTCCAATACCTGTCGCTCGAATCCTTCGACGTCGATGGACAAGAAGTCAATGGTGCCGGTAACGAACTCCTCACAGATACTATTCAGCGTTCGAACAGGAACTTGGCGCTCGCGAATTTCTTGACCTGCCGCCCGGTACTCCCCGGCCTGGCTGGCCGAAAAGGTGGATAGGGCTTCATTCCATGGGCACTGGAAAAAAGTGAGCGTTCCCGGCACGGCTGCGACGCCAACATTTAAGTTGATATCACGGCTGCGGTGCTGTGTGAGCCGTTGAAATGCGCCGATCCCTGGCTCGACATTGATGCCGCGCCAGCCACGGTCCGAAAAGTGCTTGGTCAACGACAAAATAACCGGATCGTTTGCACCAATGTCGATATAAAACCCCTCCGCTTGGTCAAAGAAGATTCTTTTCAGAATCACATCTTCCCCATTTTGGGCATAGGAAATCATTTTGGGCTGGGCAGGACCCAAGGCCAGCGGGCTATCCGGGTTGGCGGCCATCCCCGGCGCGGCACAGGTGGGGGCGTCATCGTAAACCAGGGACCGGCCCCGGCAAGCCAAGAGGTTTTCGCACAGTTCGGCGGCGCCGGCGACATCCCGGACCCCAAACCGGTCGGTGTCCAGGTTCAGGTGGTCCCCGTCGCTCCCCGGCGAGCCAGCCCGCAGAGAGAGGGGACCCTCCAGACGCGGCTCCATCTGTCCGAACTGGGTGTCAAACCAGGCCTGCTGGTCCGGCAGGTCGTCGAGACTCGCCCGCAGTGTGTCCATGGCGGCCGACCATTGGTCGGCTGTGCTGGCCCGTAGACACCAGACGCTATGCTGGATCATGGCCTTGCGGTCCAACGTCAATGTTTCGTCGTCCGCAAACAAGCGGCGCTTAGCCGCTAGAAAACATTCAGCCAAGGGAACCGTGGGAAAAATCAGGGTCTGCGGGATACGCGGGTCGGTGTCGAAAGACTCGGTGGCATTCAGCCGGTGCCAGTCGGCGCCGGTCGCGTTGGGCGTCACCAGTGTGCCAAGTCCGGTACTTTTGCCGGAGACGCCCGCCACCGTCATCGGCAAGTCCGTGGAAAGGTAGGATCCGGCCGTATAGGCGATCGAAATGCCGGACAGGACATCCGGTATCCGGGAAAAGAATAGCCGGCCCGCCCGGTGGCGGATCTGGTCAAGCACCGCTCGATCGACCGCCGAGTTGTAGACCATGGGCAGGCTGGTATAGCACTGCCCGAAGCCCATCACCGCCCGGATTTCCGCACGTCCGTCGCAATGGCGCAACCCTCGGCGCAGCGGCAAGCGCAAGTAGTTGTTCTGCCCTGGAAGATCGATGGTCGGCCAAAGATAGAAGGCGGCTGACCAGCGGATAACCTTCGCCCCGGTTTGGGACTGGAGCCGTTCGATCTCCCGGAGGGAGTGACTCAACAGGGCGTCGTCGTCACCCAAGACGATGATGGATTGTCCTTGGGCGCTGGCGACGGCTAATTCCCAATTGGAACTCATGGACAGGGCATGCGGTGGCCGCACATACCGGACCCGTGGGGATGCCAACTCTTTGACCAAACGGTGAGTTGCATCCGACGAGCTGTTGTCGCAGACCACCACCTCGTAGTCGTCATAGTCGACCCCGAGCACGGTCCGCAGCGTTGCGGGCAAGGTTTCGGAACCGTTGCGGGTAGGAATGACAATGCTGAATCTCGGCTCTGCATTAACCATATGAGAAAATAATATTCATAAAGAGAAAAGATAATAAAGCGGATTAGGGGACCATCCCCGCCCCCGGCGGCCACCGGCCGGCGACCCCGATAGCCGTCCGCCATCTCATTCAGCGGCAGGGAACTCCATCATATCGACGACCTGGATGGCGGCTCCCAATTTGAGCAAAGTCCGCCGGATTTCCGCCAGGTAGTTTGGATTCAGGACCAGCACACCGCTACCACCTCGTTGTAACCAGGCGGTGGGTCCATGAATGGGGTGTGCCGTTACCGGCACGAACTTGCCCTGCTTGGCCGGGTTGATGTCGATGACGCCCGCCAACCGCTCACAGCCCGGATCAACCAGGTGGCAGAAGGTCACGCCTTTCGCCCCGGCGCCCCAAACCGCCACCGGCCCGGAGTAACACCCTCCTGCTTGGATGGCAAGCCACGCGGCAATGCGTTCTTGTTCATGGGTGGCGAATCGCGCCGCCAACGCGGTCAACGGCTCCAGAGGCGCGCCAGTTCCGGTTGGGTCTGCACCCAATTCAGCCTCGGCCCATAAATACTGATCGCCGAACACCCGGCGGATCCGGACCCGGCCGAAGCCGGCCTGGTGCAAGGCGGCCGTCAATGACCGTTCTGTAAATAGGGAACAGTGCTCGTAGAACAGGTCCCAAAATACCTGGTTGCGCAGAATCCAGGCCAAATCCGGAGTTTCGAGAAAGAGCCGCCGCCGTCCCGGCCCGGTACTCATTGCCGCAGCGATGGCACGGAGAAAATCCAGGGGGTCCGGCAGATGCTCGATCAGGTGACGGCTGACGAACACCTCACCCCGGATATCGGCGTCGTTGCCAAATAGGCGACTCTGGACCTGGTACCGGCCGTCGAGATCGGCCGCTGGACCCGTATAGGCCGGATCGAACCCGATGCCCCGATTGCCATAGGTGGGGTCCCGGACCAATTCGAGTAGAAAGTCGCCCTGTCCACAACCGACTTCCACGATCTGACAATTCCTCACCCCGGATTCGGCCAGTAGATGAACCCTCAGTGCATCCCTATGCTCCCGAAAGCACGGTGAGTAGCTTTGGGTATTCTCGTAGGAGGTCCCGTAGTCCAATAGACCGGATCGAAACGCGGCGTTGAAGCCGAATCCGCAACTGGCGCACCAGCGCATATCCAGTTCACCCCGGGGGGCGGCCAAGGCTTGCGCCGCGCTGTTCAAGGGAAAATTTTGCTGAACCGGAACCCCCTGGCGGTGCACCAAGGACAGGGTCCCGGTGGACCCGCAGACCGGGCAGGGTGGATCAGCTGACTGAGGCACCGGCGCACCGCTCCTCGCGCCACCAACGGGCGGCATCGGCGAGTCCCGCTGACAAAGTCAGGGCAGGGGTCCAGCCCAACTCGTCCCGTAGCCGCCCCACATCGGCCAGTACGCGGGGCGGTTCGTGGCATGGTAGCGGCCGGGCACCAAACTCGATGGATGCGGGTCCACCGACGGTGTCCGCCAGTGTCTGAATCAATTGCCGAATCGAAACCGCCTGTCCCGATCCGATGTTGACCGGGCCTTCGACTCCGCTTTGGAGGAAGGTTACCAGTGCGCGTGCCGCATCCTGAACATGCAGAAAGTCCCGCTCTTGGAGCCCCGAGGTACAGCGAACCGGCTGGCCGGATAACAGGGCCAGCAGGCTGGAAGCCACCATGCGTCCTGGTTGTTCAAACGGCCCGAACAGGCCAAACAAGCGCGCCCAACCTAGACTGAGCCCCTCTTGCCGGGCGTACCCGTCCAGGGCGACGTGCAGCGCCTGTTTGCAGCAACCGTACAGAGTCGAGGGCCGGCATGGGGTCCGGGTTTCGTGGAGAGGTTCCGGTCCGGATTGATATTCCGCGCAAGTTCCGGCGATAACCAATCGCCGTCCCCCTTGTGCAGCGAAACATCGCACCAAATGCAGGCTGGAAGCCAGCCAATCGAGATTGTCCGGCGCGGTCCAAAAGGTCCCCGGAGCCGTGTTCCAGGCCAGGTGCAGCAGATGGGTCGGCCGCAGCCGGGCGATGAGCCGCGCTACTTCCTGCCCATCATGCAGGTTGCAGCGATGGACCTGCACCCCCGGAGGGAATGGGACTTGCCGGGATCCGACCAGGGCATGCACGTCGGACGCCGCCGCCAACAGCATGGGGACCGATTGCCGGCCGAGGAATCCGCTCGCGCCAGTGACCAACACCCGCTGCATAGGGAAAGACCGGTTCCCCATCAGCCGGCGATACATCTCAAATAGCCGCTAGGCGCCACTGTCAGCGGCGAATTGTTTTGCCCCCTCTCATCCACCCGGACGCGGTGGTGGGTCCGCAAGAATTCCTGACCAGCAGCTTGCGGATTATTGTCCTGCGACCAGAGCCTCTGGGGAAATGTGTTCCAGATGATCTCTCGCAACGCCAGTCTGTCCGCCGGATACGGAATGATGGGCCTTCTTAGCCAGGTGAAATGATAGGAATAGCTAGACTG
>CAZIHO010000165.1:0-5260 GCA_964538875.1 uncultured Chromatiaceae bacterium | reverse complement strand
GCAGTATCCTGGTCATGTCCAGCACCCTATTGCACCGCAGCGGCGCCAATGTCACCAGCCAGCCCCGGCGCGCCTTCCTGGCGTCCTATTCGCCGGAGCCCATCCGGGCTCGCAACGGCCAGTTGTGGAATCTCGCGGTGCCCTGTATCCAGGGTGGCCAGCGGGTCGCGGCCGTCAACTTCCAAACAGGCGCCGGAAGCCGGGCCTGAAGCGCTGCAGGAAGCCACCGGCCTGGCCGGTGGCGGATTCCCCAGGATAGGTGGGTCAAGTTCGTTGCCGGCCATCATGGAAGGCCAGCAGGTCCCTGAGCGGCACCTCGTTCTGCTGGTCCGCCCATTCCCCGCCGAGCCACCCGCTACGGCAGAAGAAAATGCTGTCTTGTTGGATCCCGCCGCTAAAGAATGGAGTGCCTTGGGCACCCAACCACCCGGCCCAGTCCCGGGTGGAACAGCAGCTGAGTTCCCGAAAAACCGGATGAGCAGCGATTGCCGGTTCCCTTGGGGAAAAGCTGAATAAATCAGCGTTTCCTTAGGTCCGACCCGGGTCGTCCAAGCGCTTGCGCAGCAGGATCTCGGTGTGACCCCTCCGCACCAGATCCGCCATGTCCCCTACGGCCAGGAAACCATGGCGGGCGTAGAAGCGGCGGGCGCCGCCGTTGGCCCTGGACACGGCGGTCCAGAGGTTGGTGTCCAGGGGGCTGATCTGGTCCGTCAGCCAGTCGAGGATGGCGCCGCCCAGTCCCTGGCCCTGGGCGGACGGCCACAGGCCCAACAGTTCCAGATAGGCGCCCCGCAGCCAGGGATGACGGGGGCAGACGATGCCAGCCAAGTGTCCATCGCGCCAGACCCCAAAGCGGTGCAGCGCCGGGTCCGGGCGTGTCAAATACTGTTCCAGTCCCGCCGCTTGGTAACCCAGGTTGCGCCAGGGCTCCATGGCCACCAGGCAAGCCGCCACCTGGGGCACGGCGTCTGGCTCCAGGAGCCGCAACTCGGCGCCGGCCACCCGGTAATCCTGCTGAGCGAAGGGGGCGCTCATGGGGTGCCGGCCCCGGAGCGGCGGTCGTAGCGCAGGTTGTCGCCGGGACGGTTTTCGTAGCAGCTATCGACGCTGACCGGCTCACCCGCCGCCAGCAGTTGGCTGACGGTGACGAAGCGGTAGCCCCGTTCCCGCAACTGGGGCACCAGAAGGGGCAGCGCCTGGGCGGTGGCCCAACCCCGGCCATTGGCGTGGGCGACCATAATGGCGCCGGGCTTGGCGGCGGCGAGGATGTGCTTGGCCAGGGCCTTGGGGCTCTGGCCCCGGACCGGATCGCCGCTCACCAGGCTCCACTGCACCGGCCATTGGCCGGCCCGGACCACCGCGTCCAGGGCGGTTTGATCGCAGGCGCCATAGGGAAAGCGGAACGTGGCCGGCAGCGGGGGAATGCGCTGCTGTTCCGCCGCCCGGCTGGTCTGGGCGCAGGGCTGGGCCAGCAATTCCTCCCGCAGGGCCTGATACTGGAGCAGGGACCAGCCGATCTGATCCTCCAGGGCCTGGCCGCGCAGCACCCGCAGGTTGCCATGGGTCCAGCCGTGGGTACCCAACTCGAACAGGGGATCCGCCATCAGTTGCTGGGTGCGGTCCGGATGGTCCCGCATCCACTGGCCACCGGCGTAAAAGGTGGCCGGCACCCCCTGTTCCCGCAGGTAGGCCACCAGGTCCGCGTCATAGCCGGTCAACTCGCCGGCGCTCTCGCAGAGGTCGAACGTCAGGGCGATGGGCTTGTCGTCCCCCTGGGGCAGCACCGAACGGATCGAGCGGGCCGCCTCCGGTGCCAGAGGCACTGGCGGCCGGGCTTGGGCGGGAGTGGCCGGCGGCGCCCGGTTGATCGCCAGCCGCGTACGGATGCGCTTATCCTCCGGGCCGCCCCGGACCTGCTCCGGGGTCCAGCAGGCGGCCAACAGGGGCGGGGGCTCCGGCGCCGCCAGACTCCCGCCGCTGGCCAAAGGCAGGAGCAGCGCCCAGACCCGGAGCCTAGGCATGCCCGAACAGCCGGTCCCGCTTGATGAGCGTCACCAACGCCGGGGGAACCAGTTCTTCCCAGCCGGACGTGCCGGCGGCGATGCTGTCCAGCACGTCTTTGGCGCGAATGCGCAGGTAATCCGGGTTGTAGTGCTCCAAATCCTGAAGGCTGCCGTTGGCCTGTAAAAAGGCCACTAGTTGGCGCAGGCGCGGATCCAGAGGGAAGTTTTGCAGGGTCAGCACCTCGCCGGTGCTGAAGTTGTAGCTGGGGTATACGTACAGCCGGGTCTGGTTTCTAAACAACTGGCCCAGGCCGCCGAGCAGGCCGCCCTCGCTGTTGTTATAAAATTTTTCGTCAAAAATATCGGCGAGCTTGGACGCGCCGATAGCCAGCCCCAGGGGGCCGTCCGTATAGCGGTACAGGTAGGACGCCAGCCGGTGAAAGCGCAAAAAGTTGGAGATCAGCACCGTATGGCCCAGGGCGCCCAGGGTGTTGGCCCGGTGCAGGAAATCCTGGTGGTCGATGGCGTCGCCCCGGGTGAGATGGCGGAGGGTCATCTCCATTAGCACCACCGGCTTGCGGCCCGCCACTTCTGGTTCGGCCAGGAACTTCTCGCGGGCCTTCTCAAACACGTCCAGGGTTGCCTTGGTCACCGGCCGGAAACTGCCCCGCTGCACCAGCACCGGCTTTTTGTACAGCAGTTCCGACCACTGGGCCGCCTCGCCGTCGGCGGTGAACAGGGCCGCCTCGGTGAGGTCCTGCTTCACCAGTTGCAGGGCCATGAGGCGATTGTCCAGGTTGGCAAATCCGGGGCCGGCAAAGCGGATCATGTCCACTTCCACCCGTTGCCAGCCCAGATGATCCAACAGCCCCCGGATCAGCCGTTCCGGCTGTTGCCAATGGTAAAAGGCGCCATGGATCAAATTGACGCCGATGATGCCGAGTGCTTCCTGTTGCCGAACATTGTCCTGGTCCAATAACCGCAGGTGGATGATGATCTCCGAGGGTTCGGCACGGGGTTCGGTTTGAAACTTGATCCCCATCCAGCCATGACCGTCTTCCTTGCGGGTGAAACTACGGGTAGCCACCGTATTGGCCAGCGCGAAGAAGGTGTTCTTGGCGCCCCGGGCCGGGTCCAGACGCTCCCGCAGCAGGTTGTACTCATAGTCCAGCATGGCATTGAGCCGCTGGCGGCTCACGTAACGGCCACAGGGCCCGTAAATGGCGTCGCTCACCGCCATGTCGTAGGCGGAAATGGTCTTGGCCACGGTGCCGGCCGCCCCGCCCACGTGGAAGAACCAACGGGCCACTTCCTGGCCGGCGCCGATTTCCGCGAAAGTGCCGTATTTGCGGGCGTCCCGGTTGATGAAACTGGCTTTTTGGGCTGGGGACAGGGGAGTCTCGGGCATGGGTGGAATCCTCGGTGGAGCAAGCTGATTTTATTATCTGGCCCGCAAAGGCCCGCAAAGGCCCGCCTGGCCACTGCGGGCGACGCCGGGGCCGGTCCAGGAGCGTCTTGTTGGCTGGAGCGCCCATGAACGGCTGGGGCTCATGACCAGGCGCCATTCTAGCGCTTCGCGGCGGGTTGTCCGGCCGCAGCGGGGCGAACCAGCGGACCCGGCGCGGCGGCGCCAGGCTTCCGGGGGCCAGGGTCTGCAAAATGGTTCATGAAATTGATATAGGATGCGGGCCACTTTAACTTGTACCCGGACTCCAGATGAGCAAACACATCGGCATTCTCACCTCGGGCGGCGACAGCCCAGGTCTTAACGCGGCGATTCGCGGCGTCGGCAAAGCCTGCATGGGCCATTACCACATGCAGATCCTCGGCTTTCGGGATGGCTTTCGCGGTTTGATGGAAAACCGCACCTTGCCGTTCGACGGCAGCCGGCTATCGGGCATCCTGACCCTGGGCGGCACCATCCTCGGCACCAGCAGGGAAAAACCCCACAAGATGATGGTGGGCGGCAAGTTGTGCGATATGACCGATGCCATTGTTGCGAACTACCACGACAACCACCTAGATGGTCTGGTCTGCCTGGGTGGTGGCGGCACCCAAAAGAACGCCTTGCGCCTCAAGCAACAAGGGCTGAACGTCATCACGCTACCGAAAACCATTGATAACGATATCGCCATGACCGATGTCACCTTCGGGTTCGACACCGCGCTGGGTATTGCCACCGAGGCCATCGACCGGCTGCACAGCACCGCCCACAGCCATCATCGCATCATAGTGGTCGAAGTGATGGGCCATCGCGCCGGCTGGCTGACCCTCGGCGCGGGGATCGCCGGCGGCGCCGATGTCATTCTGATACCAGAAATTCCCTATGATGTTCAAAATATCTCAGAGGCTATCCGCCGGCGCAGCCGGACGGGTAAGCCGTTTAGCATCGTGGCGGTTGCCGAAGGGGCCCTGACCGGCGAGGAACATGCGGCGTTGAGCATCGACGCGGGCGATAAAAAAGCCACCAAGAAACCTGACGCCGAAAAGGCCCTAATCCAGAATTCCAAAAAGCCGGAAATGGTGTACGCCGAGCGTACCCTGCGATTGGCGCAACAACTGGAACAACTCACCGGCCTGGAGGCCCGCGTCACCATCCTCGGTCATTTGCAGCGGGGCGGTACTCCGTCCGCCGCAGATCGCATCCTGGCCACCCGGCTGGGAACAGCCTGCGCGGATCTGATCCAGGCGGGCCAATTTGGTGTCATGGTCGCGGCGCGGGGCGAGGGTACCGAACCTGTGCCTCTGGAGGAGGTCGCGGGGCGTGGTCATTTGGTTCCACCCGATCACCCTTGGGTGGAGACGGCCCGGCGTGTTGGCACCAACCTAGGCGACGCCTAGGCGGGTATCGTGGCTGGTCCAATGTAGGGCTGGCCGGACGGGAGCCGCCGGCTAGACCCCCTGCTGGTCCCTTAACCCTTTGATGTTGCAATAGGGTGTGGCGTTCTTCCGGGTCCAAGGGGACTTGCAAAAGGAGCAACCGTCTACGCAAGGGTACGGGTGGGGAATTGGCCGGAGGGCCGCCGCTCGATGTCCAGGTCCATCGTGAATTTGCCCTAGACTGCTCCCGGGTGCCATGGGCGGTACAGCGGCCGATGATTTGCGCCTGGTCCTTTAAGGGGACCTTGAAAAATAGCCATCCATGCCATGTTTCAAGACGCAAAGCGCAAATGTGATTTCCGCTTTGCTTCATTTTCAAGCCGTTGCCTGCTTGAAACTGGCGGGGTATCCCTACCCCGCACGGGCACCTTGAATTT
>CAZIHO010000164.1:0-5326 GCA_964538875.1 uncultured Chromatiaceae bacterium | reverse complement strand
TGATCGTCTTGACCTTGCCGGGGTGGGCGGCGGTGACGTTGGTTTCCATCTTCATGGCTTCCAACACCATGATGAGGTCGTCATTCTGAAGGTCCTGGCCGGGCTGGGCCTTGATGCGCACGACTACGCCGGCGATCGGGCTGCGCACCACCAAGTTTTCGTCGACTGGACCTTCGGTGCCGGCGGCGGGGGCTGCGGTGGCCTGGGCAGCGGGCTCGGCGGTGATGACGCCGCGCAGGGTGACGGGCGGTGCGTAGGGCGGGACATAGCCGACATTACGTTGCGGCTTATCCTCCTGGAGGATTTCGACGTCGACCTCGTAGGCCTTGCCGTCGATGCTGATTTGAAGCTTCAAGGGCGGAACTCCCCGTTTTCTGAGTGGGTCATGGTGAGGTACACCGTTTCATCGGGGCGTGCGCTGCATGGCGTGGGCGGCGGACTGGACGAAGACGCGGGTGTGCTGGGCCCAGGCGCTGCCGGCATCGACCGGGGCGTCAACCCGGCGGGCGGAGCGGATGCGCACCTTGACGCCGAGATACGAGGTGACCGCAGCGGCGATCATCACCAGTTCTTCCGGCGATACCCTTTCCGGTTCGCCCCCCTGGGTAACCGTTTTCAGGGCATTGACCTGAGCGGTCAAGTCGGCGATCTGCGCCTGCAGGTCCCGCCGCAGCGCCTCGACCGCTGCCATCACGTCTTCTAGGGTCAGTTCAGCCATGTCGGCGTCCTCCGCCCGGTCACAGGGGGATCAGCCCATGTTTCTTGGGCGGTCGGGCTTCCCGCTTGGAGTGTAGGCTATCGAGGGCCAGCGCCAGGTAGCGCCGGGTCTCGGCCGGCTCTATCACGTCATCGACCAGGCCGCGACCGGCGGCAACATAGGGGCCGGCAAAGGTGTCGCGGTAGAGTTCGATCATTTCCTTGCGCTTGGCCGCCTTGTCCTCGGCGCTGTCGATCTCGCGCCGGAACACGATCTCAGCCGCACCCTCGGCCCCCATCACCGCAACCTCGGCGGTTGGCCAAGCAACGACCCGATCAGCGCCCAGGTCCCGCCCGCACATGGCGAGATAGGCGCCGCCATAGGCCTTGCGCAGGATCAGGGTGATCTTGGGCACGGTGGACGCCGAGTAGGCGAACAGCATCTTGGCGCCATGACGGATGATGCCGCCGTATTCCTGCTCAACGCCGGGGCGGAAGCCGGGCACGTCAACGAAGGTGACCAGCGGAATGTTGAAGCAGTTACAGAAGCGGACGAAACGGGCCGCCTTGTCCGAGGCGTTGATGTCCAGCGCGCCCGCCATATAGGCCGGGTTGTTGGCGACGATGCCGATGGTATCGCCGCAGATGCGCCCGAAGCCGATCACGATATTGGGGGCGAAGCCGGCCTGGATTTCCAGGAAATCCTGGAAATCGACCACCCGGGTCAGGATCGAGCGTACGTCGTAGCCCTGTTTAGGATCCACCGGGACCGCCTGATTGAGCACCGGATCCGCCTCAATGGGCTCGTGGAAGGGCAGGTGCGGCGGGTCTTCCAGGTTATTTGAGGGCAGGAAGCTGAGCAGTCGCCGGCATTGATAGATGGCGTCGTCGTCGTCCTCGGCGATCAGGTGGACGACGCCGGAATGATTCATTTGGGCGATGGGTCCGCCCAGTTCCTCCGCACTCACTACCTCGCCGGTGACCTGTTTAATCACCTGGGGCCCGGTAATGAACATCTGAGCGCGCTTGGTCTGGATGATGAAGTCGGTGAGCGCCGGGCTATAGGCGGCACCGCCAGCGCAGGGTCCGCAGATTAAAGAGATCTGGGGCACCGAGCCCGACAGCATGACATTGGCGTAAAAGACCTTGCCATAGCCGGATAGGCTGCCGATCCCTTCCTGGACGCGTGCGCCGCCACTGTCGTTAACGAACACGAACGGGGTGCCGGTCTTGAGGGACAACTTCAGCATCTCCGCAACCTTGGTGCTGTGCAACTCGCCCGCAGAACCGCCCGCGACCGTGAAGTCCTGACTCGCCAGGTGGATGGTGCGACCATCGACCTTGGCGCAGCCAGTCACCACGCCGTCGGCCGGCAGATCCTTGTCGGCCATGCCGAATTGGGTGGCGCGGTGCTGGGCAAAAAGGCCGAGCTCCTGGAAGCTGCCGGGATCGGTCAAGCGGGCGATGCGTTCGCGGGCGGTCAGCTTGCCGGCGGCATGCTGTTTGTCGATTTGCGCCTGGCCGCCGCCCAGTTCGAGCCGGGTGCGCTTGGCGGCGAGCGCCGACAGCAGGTCCTCGATGGTATGGAGCGACGCTTCGGGGGCAGCTTTGGGCATCGAGATTCCTTGCACTGAGTTTGCGGGAGTATGGGTCGGTGGGGGCGTTGTGGGCAGCCGGTCAGGATTTCTGGGTGACCGTTACTTGGTGCTCACGACCGTAGAGAGAGACCACATAAGTCACCGGCGCCCTGGAATCGGCGTTGTGGCCAGGGACGGCCAGCTTGGCGTCGGTCTTAGCCGGCGTCTGCGTGACCGCTTCTTTGGTGTCGCCGCCTTTGACCGGATCCTTGCCTAAGTTCTTAGGCCCTTGGGGTCGGGTCTTGAAGAATTTGGGCGCCACCTGGGGGAACATGGCCATCGTCAGCACGTCCTCGTCGCTGCCGTCGCACCCCTCCAGCTTGACCGCCTCGGCCTTGAGCCTGTCCCATTCCGGCTTCAGCAGATCGGCCGGGCGACCGGTGATCGCCGGTTTCTTGGCATGGGCCTCGGCCTTGGCCAGCACTTCCCCATTCTTTTCGCCCAGGGTACTGCCGTAATAGCCGAGCATCAGGTCGGCAAATTCGCCGGTCATGGCCTTGTATTTGCCCATCAGCACATTGAATACCGCCTGGCTGCCGACAATCTGGCTTGAGGGCGTCACCAGGGGCGGGAAGCCCGAGTCCTCTCGTACCCTCGGCACCTCCTCAAGCACTTCAGGCAGGCGGTCGGCGGCGCCTTGGCCTTTGAGCTGGCTCTCCATGTTCGAGATCATGCCGCCGGGGATCTGGCTTTTGAAGATTTCGGTGTCCACACCAGTGAATTCGCTCATGAATTCACGGTAGCGACTGCGGACCTTGGCGAAATGGTCCTTAACCTTGAGCAGCCGCGCCTTGTCGAGCCGGGTCCGGTAGCCGGTGCTCTCCAGCATCTCGACCACTGCCTCGGTTGGATTGTGGCCCGAGCCCAGGGACAACGAGCTGATCGAGGTATCGACGATATCGCAGCCGGCCTCGATCGCCTTCATCAGCGAAACCAGGGTGACGCCCGTGGTGGCATGGCAATGGACATGGACCAGGGTATCGGCGCCGCAGGTCTCCTTGATGCCCTTGACGATGTCATAGGCCGCCTGGGGCTTCAGCAGCGCCGCCATGTCCTTGAGGCAAATCGAGTCAGCACCCATGTCGCGCAGGCGCTGGGCCATGTCGATAAAGGCCTCGTTGGTGTGGACGGGGCTGACGGTGTAGCAGATGGTGCCCTGGGCATGCTTGCCGGTCTTGTTGACGGCAGTGAGTGCGGTTTTGAGATTGCGCAGGTCGTTGAGAGCGTCGAACACGCGGAACACGTCCATGCCGTTTTCCGCCGCCTTGTCGACGAAGCGCTCGACCACCAGGTCCTGGTAATGACGGTAGCCGAGCAGGTTCTGGCCGCGCAAGAGCATCTGGAGCGGCGTTTTGGGCAACAGTTTTTTAAACCGGCGTAGGCGCTCCCAAGGGTCCTCGTTGAGAAAGCGGATGCAGGAATCGAAGGTGGCGCCGCCCCAGCACTCAAGGGACCAGTAGCCGGCGTTGTCGAGGTCCTCGCAGGCGGGGACCATGTCCTCCATCGCCATGCGGGTGGCCAGCAGGCTTTGATGGGCATCACGCAGAATCACGTCGGTAATTTCGACCATGCGGCCCATCGGTGTTCTCCCCGTTTGGAATTGGTAGCTTCGGGTCGTTGTTCGAATAATTTATGGTCCGACCAACCAGCCTCTTCGTTACCTAAGTTTCAAGCCAGCCGCCGGTAGGTGTCAACAGGGTCCCTGAATAATTCCGGATTAGGTGTCCTGTCAAAAATGGACACAGGCCCATCAAGCGGCGCTCGGCTGTTTGCTGAATGGTTAAGCAAACACAGCGGGGGCCAAGTTGCCAAGGCGCGCATGACGCCGCTGGCGATTGTAAAAGATTTCGATGATTGCCCGGATTGAGGCGACGGCCTGGTCCCGGCTTGCGTAACGGTGATGGTGCGCCCCCTCGTTGTTCAGGCTGCCCCAGAAGCTTTCCATGGGGGCGTGGTCATCAGGGGACCTTGAAAAATGGCCATCCAGGCCATTTTTCAAGACGCAAAGCGCAAATGTGATTTCCGCTTTGCTTCATTTTCAAGCAGTTGCCTGCTTGAAACTGGCGGGGTATCCCTACCCCGCACGGGCACCTTGAATTTTTCAAGGTGCCCATCAGTTGCCTTTCCAGACGACTCTCCTTTCTCGGTAATGTCTCAAGGCAGAGTGTCCATTTTGCTCAGGCTACCTCACGGGCCAGTATCCCGTCGCAATCGTCCGGGCGGCCATCGGCGCTCCAACCGGCGGCAGACTGGTGCTGGTCTGGTTTTGGCCTCTGCTGCGCCGGTGGTTGCGATGAGCAGGCTCATCAACCCTGGGTTAACGCCCCGGCAATCCCCCAGGATCATTCCGCCCGGCGTCGCGCCATCTCCACCGCATCCCGGAGGCGGATCAGGTCCCCGTCCAGGGCCGGTTGGCCGTGCCACCATTGGTAATCCGGGGATTGGTGCCCCCAGCCTAGGCGCAGGTTGGCCAGATGCCGCTGTAGCGGGTCCAGCAGCGCTTGGACCGCTTGGGGGCCGCCGGGATGGCGGGCGGCGATGGCGAGCGCCTCCTGGCGCTTGAGGTCGCCAATTTCCATCAGGCCCCGGCCGGCGGCCAGTTGGTCGGCGACGAAGCGGGGTGCGTGGCAGCCGGAGCAGATCCATTCCCGGCTGCTTGGGCCACGGGACGCGGCCATGCCGTCACCGTGGTCGCCGGCGTGCAGGTGGCAGTAGGCACAGCCGGGCACCCGGTAGTTTCCCCGTTGCAGGGGCAGGCTGAGATCAATGCGCGGGCGTTCGATGGTGGCGATGGCGCCATGTTTGGAGCCCTGGTAGCTATGGGCGATCAGGCCGCCATGGCACGCGACGCAGGTCTGGTCATGGCGGGACTTGGGCAGGGCGCCGTGGTCCGGGCCGTGACAGGCACTGCAATCGGTGCTGCCGTGGGGACCGTCGCGCCATTGCTGCACCAGGCTGGGGGTGGTCTGGGTATGGCATTCCAGGCATTGGCT
>CAZIHO010000163.1:0-5351 GCA_964538875.1 uncultured Chromatiaceae bacterium | reverse complement strand
GGTTGGACCGCCAACGGGGTGCCGTCCAGACACCATCGCCGGCGGCCCCCGTTGTTGGTTCAGGAATTGGATGCGAAGGTGTTCTCTACCAACCGGAGTTTTTGGTCTAAGTCGGTGTTATAGACCTTGTTGACCACCGTCCGGTCCTTAAACTGCCATTCCGGACTGAGGTTCGCCAGATCGTCCACCAGTTGCCAGCGGTATTGGTAGGATTTCCCATCCAGTCGGTGCATGGCGGACAACTGGGTTTGGGTCAGCCAGCCCTTGTCCATGGCCGAGATCCGGTTACCGTCGATGGTCACCGGTGTCACCTTGGCCAGTTCCACCAGGTCGAATTCGCGGCGGTTGTCGAGATGGGCACCCTGTTTGCGAAGGGCCGCCTGTAGCTCGGTGGCGCGGTTGAAGGTCTTCCCTGCCAGTTGCTCCAGGTTGAGGGTGGTCAGGTCGTAGCCGAGGGCCTGGGCCTTGGCGACCACCTGCTCATTGACCACATAGTGATATTCCTCAAACGCCTTCTGCTGGAAAACGTTTTGGAAAAAGAAAAGGCCAACGAAAGTCATGGATAAAGAAATTAGGGGGGTTGATATCCATGCTGTTACGACGCGGCCTAAAACTGTCCAGCGAATGTCGCGGGCGCCCTTGTAGATCCCGAGGCCGAGCACCGAGCCGATCACGGCCTGGGCGCTGGATACGGGTACGAGAGGAATGGTGGGTAATCCGTGGCTGGCGAGAAAATATTCCAGACCTTCCGAGGCGAATAGCAACAGGGTGACCGACTCGCCCACGATGCAGGCCAGGGCACCAACTGGCGACAGGGGAACGATGCCGTCACCCACGGTCATCATCACCCGGTAGGAATAGGTGTAAACCCCCACCGCGATGGCGACGGCGCCTAAAAAGAACAACTGGACCGTGGAAGTGACCGTGAAATCGCCAACATTAAATTCGGCGAAGGGTGACGAGGGCACGAATACGCCCATGACGTTGGCGATATTGTTGGCGCCCAGGGAATAGGCGCCGAAGGTCCCCGCCAAGATCAGGCCGATCCGGGTCAGGGCATCCAAGGTCAAGATATGGGGCGTTAACCGGTTGATCAGAAGCAAACACCCCTTGTAGACGATGACCGTGACGATGCCGCTCAATATGGGTGTCGCCACCCAGCTGCCGGCGATATTGGCCAGGGTGGAAAAGTCGACCAGGCTGCCGGCGAACAGGTTCCAGCCGATGATGGCGCCCACCACCGCTTGGGTGGTGGAAACCGGCAGTCCTAGTTTGGTCATGAAAAACACCGACAAGCCCGCGCCCAGGGCGACCATGAAGGCGCCGCCGATGGCGCTGACCGCGCCCAGCTTGCCCAAGGAATGGGCCGCGCCAGCACCACTCAGGGTGGCCCCCAGGATGACGAACACCGAGCACAGCAGGGCCGCCGTGGAAAAGCGCACCATGCGGGATCCCACCGCCGTGCCAAAAATGTGGGAAGCGTCATTGGCCCCTAGGGACCAGCCCAGGAACAAACCGCTTGATAGGAAGACGAGGACACCAATCTCCATGGGGGGAGTCCTGTCAAGCAGCGCGCTTGATGGTGTAGATCGCGAGCCAGTCCGCCACGTCTTCCGCTTCGTCGGCGATTTGTTCCACCTTGTCCACGAAATGCCGCAAATGGGCTTTCTGATCCAGGGCCAGGTCGCCACGGAAAATGTGGGTCTTGAGGGACAGGGTGAGTTTGTCCGCTTCGCTTTCGTACATCATGACTTTGTGGATATGGTCCCGGACCGCGTTGATGTCCCGCAGGTAGGCGCGGGCCGCCATCACCAGCGTTTCCACCGCCAACGCGCACTGTTCCCCCAGTTGCTTGATTTCTTTGTGGAATTCTTCAGGAAACCGGGGCTTCTCGATGGAATAGTCGAGCAGGTTTTCCTGAAACACGGTCATCAGGTGGTCCAGGCCCTCCAGCAGACTCAACAAGTCCGCCCGGGATTCGGGAATCAGGGACTGTTCGTACAGGGACCGCTCGATGCCACGGCGCAATTCATCGGCCCGGCTTTCCATGCGATCCACCTGCTGGAGCTTCTGGACGAAGGCGGCGTTGTCGGCGCCGCCGTTGTCGAGGTAGTAGGTCAGCCCGGCCCGAAACAAAATGTTGCTCTCGGACAGCAGATCCAAATACTCGTCCAACTGACCTTCAAGGGCCTTGGTTCCGCCCAGGATAGAAAAAACTAACTTTTTCATATGAAAATTCACTGATGGATGAAAGATTAGGAGCCAGTCCGGCGCAGAGCCTTGTCCTGGAGTGGGTCTAGGTGGCGGATTGCGCGGGGGATGCTAGGCACCCCGCCAAGTCGGCTAGTTGGAATACTCGTACTGGGTAACCGGGCTGACCAGAGGTTGCCGGCCTGGCTGAGCGGCGGCCTTGGGCGCGGAAGCCACTTTGCCGGAACCCGGTATGCCGTAGGGTATGGCCGCCAAGAACAGCCGGCGCAGTAAGACGAATCCGACCGCCATCCACAGGATTTGAATCAAGAGGGTTTCCGCCAGCACCAACGGCGAGAATGCGATGAAGGCTAGGGCCGACGCGACCAGGGAGATGCGTTCCGCAGGTGAAATGAAAGGCAGGTTCATGTGAGTAGGTCTCCGGTTGATGAACGGCAAGGGCATTGGGGGCGGGGTCTGAGCCCGGAGCGCACCCTTGTGACCCTAGAGAGTGCAGAATCGGTGCCAATTCCGGCCTTGAGTTAAAATTCTATATAAAACAGCAGGATGTGGATTGCGCTGGGCAAATTTTAGGGACCGGGGGGTGAAACCTTTAGCGACACCGGTACTCGCCCTAGCGCGGGAAAGTTCATCGAAACAAGGAGTTGTCGCCATGCAGCGGGGAGCCGGGGCGCAGCAATTGTTGCACCCCCCTGGGGTGGCTGCCGCCTTGCTTGGGAGGACGGGGCCTGGCCGATTGTTGTCCGTCAGGGAAGCAACCCGTTAATTTTGATTGGGTTGCAAACGCCGATTCAAGGACTGGCGGGTAATGCCCAGCAGGGTCGCGGCGATGCCCTGGTTATTCTTGGCGCGCCTGAGGGCCTCGTCGACGAGAAACAGCTCCGCTTCCTTGAGGGTGGGGAAGCGGCCACTTATGGCGAGGGGGGGCTCCTCGGTGGGTTCGTCCCCCCGTTCAGCGCCGGTGTCGCGCCGGCCCCGGTGGATCACCTCCTTGAAGGTTTCCATGGACAGCACCGGGCCGGTGCGGTGTTGGGCCACCGCGTTATAAATCATGGCCCGCAGTTCCCGGACGTTGCCAGGAAAATCGTACACAGACAGCAAAGTCAGGAGTTCTGGTGGGGCGCTGGGTGCCTGTTTGTTCAGGGACGCCGCCGCCTCCTCGATGAAGTAGTCGGTGAGCAACGGAATGTCGTCCTGGCGGTGACGCAGCGGCGGCACCTCGATCGGATGGCTCGACAACCGGAAAAACAGGTCTTGACGGAACACACCATTGGACATGCGCCGGTGCAAGGGCTGGTTGGTTGCCGCCACGATGCGGGCGTCACCTAGGCGCTGGAGGTCGGAGCCCAACGGGTAATATTTTTGATCTTGCAGCAGACGCAATAACTTAACCTGGGACGCCTTCTGTAAGTCGCCGATCTCGTCGAGAAACAGGGTGCCGCCCATCGCCTTGGCGATGAGCCCCTCCCGTTCCCGGTCTGCGCCGGTGAAGGCGCCCCGCACATGGCCGAACAGGGTGTCGGAAAACAGGTTGTCGTCCAGTCCGGCCACATTCAAGGTCACCAAGTCGCCGGAACGGTCACTCAGGCGATGGATAGCCTGGGCGATCAATTCTTTACCGGTGCCGGTTTCTCCGGTGATCAGGACTGGTTCCGGCGAGTCGGCGATGGCTTCGATGTACTGGAACATCGCCGCCATTTTGTGATTGCGGGTGACAATGGGGGCAAAGACTTCCGGGTGGCGCAGGCGCCGGGAAATCAGGGACGAGCGCAGGGTTCCCACCTGGTCCCGTAAAGAATGCACCTCCAGGGCACGCCGTATGGCCGATATGAGACGGCTTTCCTCCACTGGCTTCACCAGGTAGTCGAAGGCTCCTTCCCGCATACAGGCGACCGCCGTGTCAACATCCTGGGCGGCGGTCATGACCACCACCGGCACCTCCGGATGCTTTTGGGTGATGCCAGGTAGCAGTTCAATGCCGGGAATTTGGGGCATGAATAGGTCCAATACCACCATGCCGGCTGGATTCCGCTCTAGGTAGGGCAGCAGTTCCCGGCCGTCCTGAATCGTCACCACGGAATTGATGCGGTTTGAATTGAGTAGATAACGGGTAGCAAACAGCAGGTCTTCTTCGTCATCCACCAATACCACCGGGTAATCACCCTGTCTCATGCTGTCGGTACCTTGGTTGCGGTTGAGCTGGCTACGGGGAGATGCACGATGGCTTCGGTGCCGCTGCCGACCTGGGAATTCAGTTCTATGAAACCCCCGTGATTTTGCACAATACGCTGGGAAATGGACAAACCTAGCCCGGTGCCACCCTGGTCCGGGCGTGTGGTAAAGAAGGGGTCAAATATCCTCTTAAGATTTTCATCACTGATGCCCACCCCTTGATCGACCACGCTGATTCGCACCTGTTCGCTTTCCGGCAGGTAGTCGGCGCCGATGCAAAGCTGGGCGTCCCGGTTGGGTAGCGCTTGCAAGGCATTCAGCACCAGGTTCACCAGCACCTGCTCCAATTGCTGGGCATTGCCCCGGACCGGTGGAAGTCCGCTCCGGGGTCCCATGTGGCAATGGTTGGTGTACTTTTGGATCTGGTGTTGCAGGATAGAGAACACCGATTGCAGCACTTTTTCCACGTCCAGCATCTGATCGTAGTCGCCTTTGTCCTGGCGGGCCATGTGCTTGAGCCCGGCGACGATGGTTTGGATGCGTTGAGTGTTGCGCAGGATTCCTTGGGTTAGTTTCGGGATCCCGTCCAGAGCCTCGCTGACCGGAATGCCGCCAATGAGAAAATTGCCCCCTTGCGCCGCTTCCCGTTCCAGGATGGGCACCAGATCAGCGAAACTTTTTTGCAAGACCAACCCATTGAATTGGATGGCGTTGTTCGGGTTGTTGACCTCATGGGCGACGCTGGCGGCCAGCACCCCGAGGGTGGCCAAGCGGGCATTGCGGATTGCCTGGGCCTCCAGGATGTGCTTCTGGGTCACATCGGTGGCGATGACCATGGCCGCAGTGACCAGACCACTGACCCGCAAGGGGACGATGCGGATTTCCCACCAGCTGGAGTCGGGCACCGAATATTGGAAATGTTCCGGCTCCCCGGTCTGAAAAACTTTCTTAAGGGACTCCAGGTACCA
>CAZIHO010000162.1:0-5457 GCA_964538875.1 uncultured Chromatiaceae bacterium | reverse complement strand
CGATGCGGGCCAGACACCAAGGTTGCTCATCCGGGGAATCTCATTGAAGCTCACCAGTCAAGAATTCCGGGCCTGGCCCCACAAGTGCGTCACCCTGCTGGGTATGTCCGGCGTCGGCAAGACCCATCTCTCCGGGTTGCTGCGCCGCCATCAGTGGTTTCACTATTCCGGGGACTACCGGATCGGCACCCGCTACCTGAACGAACCCATTCTCGACCTCATCAAGGGCCAAGCCATGCAGGTGCCCTTCCTGCGGGATCTGCTGCGGCAGGACTGGATCTCCATCAAGAACAACATCAAGGTGGATGACCTGGGTCCGGTGCTGAGCTTTGTGGGCAAGCCCGGCAATCCGGCCCTGGGGGGGGTGCCCCTGCACCAGTTCAAACAACGCCAAGCCCTGTATCGCAAGGCGGAAATCGCCGCCATGCGGGACCTGCCCGCGTTCCTGCGCAAGTCCCAGGACATCTACGGCTACCGGCACTTCGTCAACGACGTGGGCGGCAGTCTATGCGAACTAGAAGAACCCTCAGTCATCGACCTGCTGGCCAAGCACAGCCTGATCCTCTATATCCAGGTCACCTCCAAGGAAGAAGAGGCGATTCTGATCCAGCGCGCCCAGAGTGACCCCAAGCCCCTGTATTTCCGGCCTGTGTTTCTGGTGGCGCAACTTCAGCACTATCTGGACGAGAAGGGTCTTGCCTATGTGGCGGAGATTGATCCGGACGACTTCATCCGCTGGGTGTTTCCGCGCCTGTTCCATTCCCGGGTGCCGCGCTACGAGGCCATCGCCGGCCCCCATGGCTATACCCTGACCTCCCAGGAAGTGGCGACGGTGCGGGATGAACAGGATTTCCTGAATTTGCTGGAAGTCGCCATCGACCGGAAAAAATTGTCAGCCTGAGCGGCCCCAACCGAGCGAGTCCCAAACCCATGCCCATCGTCGCCAATTCCGAACTGCCCACCTTCACGCGCCTACGCGAGGAGGGACAACACATCCTGGAACCGGAACGCGCCCTGCATCAGGACATCCGTGAACTGCACATCGGCCTGCTCAACATGATGCCGGACGCGGCCCTGGAAGCCACCGAGCGCCAGTTCTTCCGGCTGGTGGGGGAAAGCAACCCCATCGCCCAGTTTTACATGCACCCCTTCACGCTGCCGGAATTGCCCCGGGGTCCGTCCGGCCAAGCCCACGTGGACCGCTTTTACGAGTCCTTCGACGACCTGCGGGACGCGGGTCTGGATGCCCTCATCATCACCGGTGCCAACGTCACCCATCCGAACCTGGCCCAGGAGCCCTTCTGGGAGCCCCTGAGCCGGGTCATCGACTGGGCCAGCGAGCGAGTCGCCTCCACCCTCTGCTCCTGCCTGGCGACCCACGCGGTGCTAGAACGGCGCTACGGACAAAAACGCCGGCCCCTGGGCTTCAAGCGCTGGGGCGTATTCGCCCATCAGGTGATGGACCCGGCCCATCCCCTGGTCAGCGACGTGAACACCCGCTTCGACGTGCCCCATTCCCGCTGGAACGACATTTCCCGTGACCAATTCCTGGCGGCCGGCCTGCATGTGCTGGTGGAAAGCCCGGTGGCGGGTGTGCACCTGGCTGTGAGTGCGGATCGCTTCCGGGTGGTGTTTTTCCAGGGCCATCCGGAATACGACACGGTCAGCCTGCTCAAGGAGTACAAGCGGGAAGTGATGAGCTTCGCCCGCGGTGCCCGCACCGATTATCCGCCTTTCCCGGACAACTACCTGGGCGAACGGGAACAGGCGATCCTGGACGAATACCAGGAACGCCTGAGCAGCGCCCTGGAACGGGGCCAACGGATGCCGGAATTTCCCGAGGGGCTGCTGTTGGGCGCGCTCCAGAATACCTGGCACGATACCGCCGAGGCCATCGTCGGCAATTGGATGGGCAAGGTGTACGAACTGACTCATAGCGACCGCAGCAAGCTGTTCATGGACGGCGTGGACCCCAATAATCCCCTCGGCCTGGCGCTCTAGCCCATTCGTCCCTTTGCGAAGGAACCCAGTATGCAAACCTATCAGCGGGAATTTCTCAGTTTCGCCCTACAAGTGGGCGCCCTGCGGTTCGGCAGCTTCGTCCTCAAGTCGGGACGGGTGAGCCCCTACTTTTTCAACGCCGGACTGTTCAACACGGGCGCCCGCCTGGCGCGCCTCGGCCGCTACTACGCCCAAGCTATCCAGGACTCCGGCATTCCCTTCGATCTACTGTATGGCCCGGCCTACAAGGGCATTCCCCTGGCGGCGGTCACCGCCGCCGCGCTGGCCGATCAGCACGGCCGGGACCTGCCCTACGCCTTCAATCGCAAGGAGGCGAAGGATCACGGCGAAGGTGGACTCATCATCGGCAGTCCCCTGGCTGGCCGGGTACTGATCATCGACGACGTGATTTCCGCAGGGACCTCGGCCCGGGAATCCGTAGACATCATTCGCGCCCAGGGCGCCCAACCAGCGGGTCTGGTGATCGCCCTGGACCGGCAGGAGCGGGGCCAGGGCAGCGATGGCCGCTCGGCGGTGGCCGAGGTGGAGCAGGACCTTCAGATGCCAGTGGCGGCCATCGTCCGCTTGGAGCAACTGATCGAGTTCCTGGCCGAACAAGCGGATAACGCCGGCCTGTTGGAACAGGTGCGGGCCTACCGGGTCCAATATGGCGTTTAAGGACAACCCGAACCGCCACCCGGTATTGGGGGGCAATTACGAACGTCCATCCCTAAACACAGTTTGAACGGACCAACCCGATGATGCGGACTTTTCTTACCAACGCCCTGGCCCTTATTTTGATTACCGGACTGACCAGCGCCGGCGCCGCAGACCCCGACAAGGGCAAGAAGCTCTATCGGTGGGTGGACGCTGAGGGTAACACCCATTACACGGACAAACTCCCTCCCGAGCAGGTCCAACAGGGCCGGGATGAATTGAACACCACCGGTGTGCGGGTCAAGTCGGTGCCCCAGGCCAGGACCCGGGAGGAAATCGAGCGGGAGAAGGAGGAGGAGCGGCTGCGCGCCGAGCAAAAGCGCATCATCGAGGAACAAAAGGCCAAGGACGATATCCTGCTCAACACCTTCAACAGCGAAGACGACATCATCATGATGCGGGAAGGCAAGGTCACCGCCATCGACGCCATGATCGAGTCGGTGCGCGGCAATATCCGCCGCCTCCAATCCCGGCTCGCGGAGCAACAACGCCAAGCCGCCAGCACGGAGCGCTCAGGCCGGGCTACAACGGCGCAACAACAGGACGCCATCAAGGCCACCAATCGCAGTATCGAGGAAGCTTACGCCACCATCCTGCACCATGATTCCGATAAGAAACGGGTGCGGGAACTATCGGACCGGGACCTCAAACGTTACCGGGAAATCAAGCACATCACGGTGGCGGACAAGCCGGTGGTGGAGGAAACCAAGCGGCCGGACGCGGGCAACATCATCGAATGCAAAGACCCGGCAACCTGCGACAAGGCCTGGGCCGGGGCCGAGAAGTTCGTCAAAACCCGCGCCACCACGCCGATGCAAATGCAGGGCGACAACATCGTGATGTCGGCCGCCGCCGCCGCCGACAAGGACGTGAGCATCACCCTGTCGCGCATCAAGGATAAGCAATCCGGACAGCAGGTGCTGTTCCTGGACCTGCACTGCAAGCAATCACCGGTCGGCAAAGAATTTTGTTCCGGGCCGGAAGTCATGGCGATTCGGCAAGCATTCCGCGCCGAGTTCGGCGGCAAGGACTAGCCGGGACCCCTGGCCGGGTGGCGCCAACCCGCGCCCGCCGGTCAGGTAGCGGCTTCCAGCAGGAACAGACAGCGAGATAGACTGCTCCATTCCGCATCCCAGCCCTCCAGGGGCGATTGGGCGAAGCCGCTGCGCAGAAAGCGATGCATGCGGCCTTCCACCAGGGTCATGAGCAGATTGGCGGCCCCAGCCGCTCCCAGGGGCGGCTGGGAACTCTCCCGCAGGGGCGCGGCCTCCAGCACCTGGCGCAATTGTTCCTCGAAGCGCTGGTGGAAACCCTCGACCCGGGTCCGGGGCAGTTCCCCCTCCCCCACCAGCACGTCGCCCAGCAAGACACGGGTAATGCCGGGATTAAGCTCCGCGAATCCCAA
The DNA here is from genome assembly GCA_964538875.1 of uncultured Chromatiaceae bacterium. Lineage (GTDB taxonomy): Bacteria > Pseudomonadota > Gammaproteobacteria > Chromatiales > Chromatiaceae > CAZIHO01. The sequence continues at coordinate 1,334 of CAZIHO010000162.1, read as the reverse complement.
CAGTAGGTAAAGGAGCTTGGCGCACCGGGAGCGGGCCTGGCGTTCTTCATCCAGGATTTTCTGCACCCGGTCGAAAATACTCCGCTCCGCGAACTCGATCAGGGACTCGAACATGCCCGCCTTGCCGTCGAAATGCCGGTACAGGGCGGCCTCGGAAACCCCAGCCGCGCTGGCCAGATTCGCAGTGGTGATGCGCCCAGCCGGCCGGCGTTCCAGTTCCCGGGCCAGGGTTTCCAAGATGAGTTGCTTACGGGATGGGCGGCGCGGCATGGGTCATGCTCCCCTGGATCCAGATGCCACCGGGACTGCTCCCCTCATTTGCGCCGGATCACGGTGCCCACGCCCTCGTCGGTGAAGATTTCCAGCAATACGGCGTGCTCCACCCGGCCATCGATGATGTGGGCGCTGCCGACGCCGGCCTGGACCGCTTCCAGGGCGCAGCGGATCTTGGGCAACATGCCCCCATGGATGGTGCCATCGGCAATCAGATCCCGCACCTGGTTGGCGCCCAGACCGGTCAATAGCTGCCCCTGGCGGTCCAACAATCCAGCGGTGTTGGTCAGCAGGATCAGCTTTTCCGCCCGCATCACTTCCGCCAATTTACCCGCCACCAGATCCGCGTTGATGTTGTAGGAGCGACCGTCCTTGCCAACGCCGATGGGCGCGATCACCGGGATGAAGTCCCCCTGCACCAGCAGGTTCACGACCCCCACATTGATGCTGTCCACTTCACCCACGTGGCCCAGGTCGATGATTTCCGGTTCCTCAAGCTCGGGAGTCTTGCGTTCCATCAACAACTTGCGGGCCCCGATCAGATCCCCGTCCTTGCCGGTGAGACCCACCGCGCCGCCACCGTGACGATTGATGAGGGCGACGATTTCCTTATTCACCAGACCACCCAGCACCATTTCCACCACATCCATGGTTTCGCCGTCCGTGACCCGCATGCCCTGAACGAATTCGCTGGTCTTGCCGAGCCGCTTGAGTAAATCGCTGATCTGGGGACCGCCGCCATGTACCACCACCGGATGGATGCCCACCAACTTGAGCAGCACCAAGTCCCGGGCGAAGCCCTGCTTGAGGTCCTCGCTCTCCATGGCGTTGCCGCCGTACTTGATGACCAGGGTCTTGCCCTGGAAACGGCGGATATAAGGCAAGCCCTCGGTCAGAACCTGGGCAACCCGATGGGCCTGCTCGACACTCAAGGACATGACGCGGACACCTCCAATAAGCCTTGACCAAATGCTGCAACCGCCGTCCCGGCCTGGGAGCCGACAAATCGCGGGCGAATGATAACGCCGATCAAGGCGGGTCGCCTCCAGACCGCCCCCCGC
>CAZIHO010000161.1:0-5618 GCA_964538875.1 uncultured Chromatiaceae bacterium | reverse complement strand
GGTTTCTGGGGCTGGGGATCGAGGATCGGGTGCCGGATGCCACCCCGGTATGGCGGTTTCGGGAGCGGCTGAAGGAGCTGGAACTCATGGAGTTCATTCAACCGCTTTGGCGACCACCTGGAGGCGGCGGGCTACCAGGCCCGTTCGGGGCAGATCGTGGATGCGACGCTGGTGCGGGTGCCGACTACAGACGCATCAGGCAACCATGCCGCCGTCCAACCTCCCACCTAGTCAAGCGATGTTCCGGTACGTTCATTCACGCAGCATCGCTCCAAAGTTTCGGGACTCCCGAGGATGTCGGGCAACGACACCCGCTGCCAAACCGGGGCCAGCCGGCGTTCCTATCCCAGCCAGCCCAGACAAGCTCCTTACTTCCCCGCCCCGGTCCGCCGGGCCATTTCCTCCGCCATCACCTCGGCTATCCGGTCGGCCAGGCGTTCCGCCAGGGCGCTGAGGGCGGCGGCCAGATCGGCGTATTGGGTGCCGCTGACCGCTTGCCGCAGGTCGAAGCCTTCCAGGCGCAGTTCCCGGTCGCCGGGACCGTCGAGGAGGGCGAAGGTGCCCTGGAGCCAGGCTTCGGTACCTGGGCGGCCGTCGAAGCGGGTTAGGTCCACCCGGACTTGGAGGTCCAGTTGCCGTTGCCGGGGCCAGGGATGCAGGCTGACCCGCTCCGTGCCCAGGCGGGCGCCGATCCGTTGCGCGGCCAGCCGGCCCAGGTTGGCGCCCAGGTCTCCGCCCCAGCGCTCGAATTCCGCCAGGTCCAGTTGGTAGGGTCCTGAGCGGGTGAGAATCTGGGGCCGGTCCAGCAGGTCCGGTAGGGTCAGGGGTCCCAGGCCGATGGATAATTTCGGCATGCGGGTAATGGGTTCGACCTGGCCCAGGGTGGGCTCCAGCACGTAGAACCGAGACGGCGGCGAGGTGCCGGCGCACCCGGCCAGGCTGAGGCCTAGGGCCAGGGGGATGACAAGCCGTTTTGCGTGAGTCATGGGTTGCCCTTGTGGCTGACGCCGCCCCAGCGGTGTCTGTGGATCGGGACTGCGGCGCTCATCGGCCGGACTTGCCCCGCAGCAGGGATTCCGGGTGCCGTTCTAGGGTGTCCGCCATCAGGCGCAGGGAACGGGCGGCGGCGTTGAGTTGTTCCAGGGTCTTGACCAGTTCGTTGCCCAGGGGGCCTTCCGCCGCCAAGGCCCGGTCCAGGGTACGCAGGGCGGCCTGGGCCTGTTGCACGGTCTGCTTGCTGGCCTGGAGCAGTTCCCGGGTGTCGTCGCCGGCCCGGTTGACGCCATCCAGCAGGGGACCGGCCTTGGCATTGAGGGTTTGCATCAGGGCTTGGATCTGGCTCAAGGTCCCGGCCAGATGGGCCAGGGATTGACCTGCGGCGGGGTCGTTCGCCAGCCGGTCGGTGCCGGCCAGGGTGTCCCGTAAATGGACGCCGATTTCGTCCAGGGGCAGTTGCTCCAATTTGGTCAGAATGCGCCCCAGGTTGCGGGTCATGTCGCGCAGGGTGCTGGGGACGGTGGGCAATTCCGGATAGGGGCCAGTGAGCTTGATTTCCGCCGGGGGCTCCTGGGGCAGTAGATCCAGGGCCACGAACAGTTGGCCGGTGAGCAGGTTGCCTGGGTCCAGGCGCGCACGCAGGCCCCGCCGCACCAGGGTGGTGACGAGGGACTGGATCTCGTCCCGCACCTGGTCCGGGTCCCGGGCCTTGTCGTCCGTGACCACGCCCTGTTCGCCCACCGGTAAGCGATCCGTTTCCAGCTCGATCAGCACCGGGATACGCATATCTCCGGCGCCGCTGTCGCCCTCGAAACGGATTTCGATCACCCGGCCGACCCGAATCCCCCGGAATTCCACCGGCGCCCCAGGACTCAGGCCCCGCACCGTGTCCTCGAAATAGAGCAGGTAACGGGGACCATCACCGGCCACCACCTCATCCCCGGATTCCCGGGAGCGGTGCAGGGTAAAGCTGGTGCCCGGCGGCGCCGGTTCACCCGCGCCCGCTTCCGGCGGTGAATCGAAGGCGATGCCGCCGGACATCATGGACACCAGGGATTCCACTCCCACTTTCAGGCCCTTGGCGCTGAGGTCCAGCTCCACCCCGGACACGTTGGAAAACCGGCTGGTCCGGCGCACTTGGCGGTCGTGGGGACTGCGGATGAAGATGTCGATTTCCACCTGGCTGTAGTCCTCGGCCAGGGCGTATTGGACCACCTCCCCCACCGGGATGCGCCGAAAGTACACCGGCGCCCCCTGACTGAGGGAGCCCAGGTCGGGGGCGGTGAGCCGGTAAAAGGTGCCCGGGGTATCGGACAGGATGCCCCTGGGTTCCTCCAGGCTATTGAACTCGGTGCGGGGCGCGCCACCCTTGCCCAAGTCCATGCCGATGTAGGCGCCGCTGATGAGGGTTTCCAAGCCGCTGATGCGCATACCCTGAATACGGGGCCGCACTACCCAAAAGCGGGTGGATTCTCGGATGCGGCCATTGAAGGCCCGGTCCAGCCGGACCGAAACGACCACCTTGTCCAGGTCATCAGAAAATCGCACATCCTCCACCATGCCCACGTCCACGTCCCGGTACTTGATCCGGGTCTTGCGCGCCTCGATGCCTTCCGCGTTGTTGAAGCGCAAACTGACCAGGGGCCCCTGGCGGGACAGGCTGTCATACACCAGCCAAATGCCGATCAGCACCGCCACCAGGGGCAGCAGCCAGATCAGGGGCAAGCGCCACCTGGGTTGGCTGACCTGGGCCTCCGGCCATTGTTCGAGTTCGGCGTTCTCAACCACCCGGGTTCTCCTGTGGGTCCCAAATCAGTCTGGGATCAAAATAGTGGGCGGCGAGCATGGTCAGCACCACCACGCCGCCGAACGCCAGGGCGCCGGGTCCAGGGTGGATGCTGGCGAGATTACCCATCTGCACCAGGGCCGCCAGCAGCGCGACCACGAACACGTCCACCATGGACCAGCGGCCGATCAACTCGGTGATCCGGTACAGCAGGGTCCGCTCTCTGGGACGCGCCGCCCGGCCCCGTCGCACCGACACCAGCAGATAGGCCAGTGCCAGCATCTTCAAAAGGGGCACCAGCACGCTGGCGACAAAAATCACCGCCGCCAGCAGCCAATCGCCGTGCAGCACAAAATAAACCACGCCGCTGATGATGGTGTCCGCCTTCTGCTTGCCGAAGTAAGCGGTGGTCATGACCGGCAGCAGATTCGCCGGAATGTACAACAGCATGGCGGTCAGCAGCAGTGCCCAGGTCCGGGACAGGCTGTGGGGCTGACGCCCGTGCAAAGCGCCGCCGCAGCGGGGACAGCGGGGCTGGGGGATGCCCCGGATCCGGACCAGCAACCCGCAGCCGTGGCACCCGGCCAAGCCCAAGTCCAAGGCGCGGGGTGCTTCGCCCCTCATGGCGCCAGGCGCTCCCAGAACAGGCGCGGCTCTAGGGTCGCGGCGGTGGCGATGGAGACCAGCAGCAGGGGCACATAGGCATATAGGGCCGGGCCGATGATGAGTTGCGCCATGTTGCCCAGTTTCACGATGGCCACCAGCACGCCCAGCATGAACACGTCCAACATGCCCCAGGGCCGCATCAGGCTGAGGCCCCGCAACAGAGTGACCACCCCGGGCCATCGCCGCCCCAGCCGGGCCGCCATCGCCAAATACAGGGTGGTGATGATGACCAGGCCCGGCACCAGGACGCTATTGATCCAGACCATCAGCGCCAGCAACCACATATCCTCCCGGGCCAACGCCCAGCCGGCGCCGGCCAGGCTGGTTTCCTGGACCCGGCCCTGGATGCTCAAAGTGAGGAAAGGAAACGAATTAGCCAGGATGAAAAAAATCAACGCCGCGGCGGACAGGGCCAAGGTGGTGTCCAGTCCGCCCTTGGGATTGCCGGCCAGGCGGGCACCGCAGCAGCAGCAGCGGGCCAGGCCGCCGGGGGGCAGAGCCGGCACCCATTGCAGCGCGTCGCATTCGTGACAGGCAACGCGAAACGGCTTGGACGACACGGAAAAACTCTCCGATCAGGCAAAACGGCGACCATTGTGCGCGATCGGACCCATCGCCGACAACGCCGCGCCGGGCCGCTGGCGTCGGCCATTAGCCCGGATTAGGACAAAAACCGCTGATCTGCGACAATCGCGATCCGAACCCGGATACTGCCGTGCCTGGCCCGGTTTGGCCAGCCTCATAGGTCGCGGCCCACGCCATTTTCCTTCGCGCCTCAGGAAAATCCGATGTCCTTCAGTTCCGTGCCCTTCATCTTTCTATTCCTGCCCATTACCCTGCTGGGCTTTTTCTATTTCGGCCGGTCCAAACCCCTGTGGGGTGCCACCTGGTTGACCATGGCGTCCATTGTCTATTACGGTCTGTGGAGCTATCAATTTCTACCCGTCATCGCCGCTTCGGTGCTTGGCAATTACCTGCTGTACCGGGCCATGCTCAGTGCCGGGACGGGTTCCCGGAAGCCCTGGCTAATCCTGGCCATTTGCTTCAATATCGGGCTGCTGGCCTATTTCAAATACGTCAATTTCTTTATTGGCTCCATCAACCAAATCACCGGGACCCACCTGGAATTGCTGGAAGTATTGCTACCGATCGGCATTTCTTTCTTCACCTTTACCCAGATCGCCTTCCTAGTGGATTCGTATCGGGACGGCGGCGTGCCGGTCAGCCTCGGCAAGTATGTGATGTTCGCCACCTACTTCCCCTACATCGTGGCGGGCCCGGTTCTGCACCATAAGGTCATGTTGCCCCAATTCGCGGATCCGGTGAATTACCGGTTCAATATCAATAACCTGGCCGTGGGCGGCACCCTGTTCGCGTTCGGTATGGCGAAAAAGCTTTTGCTGGCCGATAACTTGACGCCCGTGATCGACGCCTGCCTGACCGAACCCCATCCCGCCTTCTGGCATGCCTGGTTGGGCATCTTCGCCTATGGTTTGCAGTTGTATTTCGATTTTTCCGGCTACTCGGACATGGCCATCGGCGTGTCTCGTATGTTGGGTTTTCAAATACCCTTTAACTTTGATTCCCCTTATAAAGCCGCCAGCGTCAGTGAATTCTGGACCCGCTGGCATATTTCCCTATCCAGGTTCTTGCGCAACTATCTGTATATCGCCCTGGGCGGCAACCGGGCCGGGCAATTCAAGCGCTACCGCAATCTGATGCTCACCATGTTACTAGGTGGCCTCTGGCATGGCTCCAATTGGACGTTCGTCATTTGGGGTGGACTGCACGGACTCTATTTATGCATTCAACATGGCTGGCAGTCCTTCCGGGGCAAGCGCCAACAACCGGCTGGCCCGGCCCTGGTGCTATTCAATCGCGCCCTGACCTTTATCGCGGTGATGGTCGCCTGGTGCTTCTTCCGTGCCAATGACCTGTCCTCGGCCCTGGACGTGCTCGGCGGCATGGCCGGGCTGCATGGGGTGGCGTCCCTGGAGGTGCTCAGCCCCTGGCAATGGGTCCTGGTCGGCTGCGGCGCCCTGGTGGCGTTTGCCATGCCCAACACCAACCAAATCTTTCTCTATTTTGACAACCGCAATGAGCCGCCCCTGGCCGCCTATTCCCTATTCAATATCCAGTGGCGGCCGAGTGTTCCCTGGGGTTTAGTGAC
>CAZIHO010000160.1:0-5832 GCA_964538875.1 uncultured Chromatiaceae bacterium | reverse complement strand
CCCCGGCGGCGAATGATTTCCCGGTAGGTCGGGTGCATCAAATCCCAATAATCCATGACCGCCAGCTCCTCTAGGGTATAGCCGGATAGGGCCAGCGCGGCCGGGTTGCCATAGATGAACCGCTTGTTTTGAATGATGAATATTGCGGTGCTTGAGGCTTCGGTCAGGGCACGAAAGCGGCCTTCGCTTTCCTGAAGGCTGCGCAACATGGCCAAATTCTCAAAGCGCAGTCGCAGCGTTTCGGCGATACCGAGGTGATTGATGTGGGCCACACCCAGCAATACCTGGGTGTAAATGATGACCATGGTTCCCATGATCCAGTAGCCCTGCTCGCTAATCAAAAAATAGCGCCCCGCCATCGGCAGTAGCACCAGCAGGATGAAGGGGCCGGCTAACCAGGATCGCGCGGCCAGGGTCCCGGAGGCGCTGGCGGCGATTCCGGCCAGACTGATAGACAGACCAATTTGGCGATAAACTGCTTGTTGGGGTTCTAAAAATAATAACGCCCCTAGGCCCCAAAGCGCGGCAATCAACCATGAACTGAACGTATAGAGGCGTCCCCACCGATCCGCGTCCTCGGCTCGGGGTTGCCGAGTCCGATAGGCGCGTGCCAATCCGTAGCGCACCGCCAAGGACGCCCAAAGGGCGGCCACCCAGGTGATTAATGGTCCGGATGCCGCGCCGCCCCACAGAACGGCCCCGACAATGAGGGTTCCCAACAGATTGCCAACCAAGGCGGACGGCGCATGCCGAAACAGGATCGCGACTTCTTCGGCGATCAGGTCTGGGGACTTTTGGCTAGGTTCGGTCACAGGGTTAGAGCCCGCTTTTCTTGCTGGAGGCCGGCCAGAAAAAATCTTCCAGCCGTCCGGTACGCCGATCCAGCATGCGCCCCTTGGAGACCTTTAATAAACCCGCCGAGCCAATTTTTGGTGGTGGGCTCGGCAGGTTGGAATCAAATCTAGGCGGGGTCGGTCAGCTTTTTTCGCTCCGGCGTGAACCTCCGGCCCGGCCGGGCGGGATACTGTCGGTCGCCGCCACTTGCAAGGTTTGTCCGGGGCGTAGCCGGCCTTTGACGGGCAGATTGTTGCGGCTAGCCAATTCCTTTTCACTCAGTCCATGGGCGCGGGCAATCTGCTCTAGGGTATCTCCGGCCCGCACCACGTACGTTTTCTCGGCGGCCGGTTTGTCATTCCCCTTGACCGGCTTGGATGGCTTAGCCGCTGGGGCGGCAGCTGCGACACTAGCCGGCGGCTTGAGGGTGGGGGCGGACGCCTTTTCCGGCGCCGGCGGGCGCCGGTTGGCTTCCCGGCTATCCTTCGTGTTGGCGAGCTTATCCCCAGGTACGTCCTTTTTGGCAGTTGGGGCCAGTTTTGTCGGCGGGACGGGCCGTTCGTCCACGACCGCCGCCAGGTGTACCACCCCAGTCCGGGGTACCAACAAGCTCTGACCCGGTTTTAAGGCGGTTCCGCTAAGCCCGTTGATGTGCAGCAGTTCGTCCGTATCCACCCCCAATTTATGGGCTAACGACAACACCGTGTCACCCCGGCGGGCTTGGTAACGCTGCCAGTTGACCCATTCGGTGGGCTCTAAATTTCCCAGTTTGGCCGAAAACAGTTCGGCTTTGTCTTTGGGAAGCAGTAGTTCCGACGACTTCTTGGGATCGGTGGCGCCCCGCAGAAACGCCGGGTTGAGCTGTAGCATTTGCTCTTTGGGGACGTCCGCCAATTTGGCGGCGATGGCCAAGTCAATCTGCCGGGGTACCCGGACCTCGGCGAAGTGCGGTTGGTTGGGAATGGGCGCCAAAGTAATACCGTAGGCCTTGGGATTGGCGACTAGGCGTGACATGGCCAGCAACCGGGGAACGTACTGTCTGGTTTCGGTAGGCAGGTCCAGTGACCAAAAGTCCGTGGGCAGATCCAAGTCCTCGTTCTGGCTGATGGCCCGGTTCACGGCGCCCGGCCCGGCGTTGTAGGCTGCCAAGGCTAGTTCCCAGTCCCCTTCAAACATGTCAGCCAGAGACTGGAGGAAATCCAATGCCGCATGGGTCGAAGCCTTCACGTCACGCCGGCCCTCGTACCACCAGGTCTGCTTGAGTCCCTTCTCCTTGGCGGTGGACGGAATAAACTGCCACAACCCAAGCGCCTGGGCGGCGGATTTGGCATGAGGTTGAAATCCGCTTTCCACCGCCGGCAGCAACGCCAGTTCCAACGGCATACCCCGCCGTTCCGCCTCGGAAACGATGTAGTAAAGATAAGGTTCCGCTCGCTCGGAGGCCCGTTCCAGGAAGTCGGCGTTGGCCGTCAGCCATTCCAATTCCCGGTCGATCCGGGGCTCGGCCGGTTGGTCCAACTGAAAGCCGCCCCGAATGCGCTGCCAAAGGTCCGGATTCTTGGATTCCGCGTTCGGACGCTTAGGGGTATTTTTCCGTTGCGCGTAGCGCCCGTGCCGTTTGAGGTCGTGATAACCACCCCGTCCAGCGGCGAGGCCATCGCCGTTAGGGTCTTGGTGGTTGGGGTCCGTGGCGCACCCGGACAGCAGCGCCAGAGGCAGGATGCCAAGAAGTGAAATCAAGAATAGGCGAAAAGGACTGTTATCCATGGGCGCTCCACTCTCTTGCTGCTATTCTCACGGGCTTCAATCGGGGGACGAATAAGGCACTTAGTCTACCAATATATGCAAATATTCGCGGTAATTCCAGAACGCCCCTTAAAATAAGTGGGTATTGCGGTCGTGCGGCGGAATGAGGTTATGGATCAGCACAGCGTTAGCCGAGCTCGGGCCGATTTCGAGGACCGGCTGTATCACTGGTTGGTCGGGGCATCCGGAAGGGTATTCTCAGCACGCGAGCGGGACCAACTGACGGAGCTGCTGGTCGACTTGGTTGGCTATTATGGGCTGCAACTGGGTTGGGCGCGGGCCTGGGGAGACGCCTTGGCACCTAGCCGTATTCGCCACCACATTGTCTTGGAGTCCCAGGATGCGGAGTCTGGTGGGGGGTTAAAAATACTGGGCGATGCCCGCGCCCTGCCGTTCGCTGATGATTCCCTAGACTTGATTGTGTTGCCCCACACCCTGGATTTCACCACTGATCGCCATCAGGTATTGCGGGAAGTGGAGCGGGTGCTGATACCGGAAGGGCGGTTGGTGCTGGTGGGCTTCAACCCCATGAGTTTGTGGGGATTGGCCCGTTTGCTTACGGCCGGTGCCGCCGAGTTCCCGTGGCGTGGACGGTTTGTGCCGCCCCGCCGCGTGGTGGATTGGCTAGCCTTGTTGGGTTTTCAAGTGGAACGACAGGTGCCCTTGATGTTTTTACCGCCTTGGTGGCCCCTGCAGCGCCTGGAACCGCTGGGATTGCGTTGGCTGTCCACCTGGTCTGGCGTGTATGCGCTGCGGGCGGTCAAGCGCGTGGCGCCCTTGACGCCCCTAACGCCTAAATGGCGGAGCCAGGCCCGGGTGTTGGCGGGACAGGCGGTGGAGCCATCCATCCGGCGGGGTGTCGATGGCTGAGCAGGTCGAAATCTATACCGATGGCGCCTGCAAAGGTAATCCAGGCCCTGGGGGCTGGGGCGCCTTGCTACGCTATAAGGGTGTGGAAAAGGAATTAACGGGTGCCGAAGCCCAGACCACCAACAACCGTATGGAACTTACGGCGGTCATTCGCGCTCTAGCTTCCCTCCAACGGCCTTGTCAGGTGCAAATCTATACCGATTCCCAATATGTGCAGCGGGGCATCACAGAATGGTTGTCCGGGTGGCTGCGTAACGGATGGCGCGGCGCCAATCGTCAGCCCATCAAGAACCGGGATCTTTGGGAGCAGTTGCATGGCCTAACCGCCCAGCACCAGATTGACTGGCACTGGGTACGGGGTCACTCGGGACACGCGGAGAACGAACGGGTGGACCGGCTGGCGGTATCCGCGATTCGCCTGCTCAACCCCTAGTCAATCCGACTCACCCCCCTAGGAATGGCCATCGCAGGTCGCCTGGAAGGGAGTCAGAGTCCCTATTTTGGAGATCACATCGGGTGCGTCAAATCGTCCTGGATACGGAAACCACCGGCCTAGAGCCCGAGTTGGGCCATCGCATCATTGAAATCGGCTGTGTGGAATTGGTCGACCGGCGCTTGACCGGCAACAACTTTCATCAGTATTTACAGCCGGATATGGAGATCGACCCGGGGGCGGTGGCGGTGCATGGAATCACCAAGGAGTTCTTGGCCGACAAGCCCCGCTTCGCGGCCATCGGCGCGGACTTGCTGGAATACCTGCGCGGCGCGGAACTCATCATCCATAACGCCAAATTTGATACGGGATTCCTGGACGCTGAATTTCGTCGCTGGGCCGCCGCCAGTGGCGCTGAGCCAGCCCGGATTCAGGACCTCTGTGCCGTGACCGATACCCTGGACATGGCGCGCAAGGCTCATCCGGGCCAGCGCAATACCTTGGATGCCCTCTGTAAGCGCCACGGAATCGACAACAGCCGCAGGGAATTGCACGGCGCTCTGCTGGACGCTGAAATTCTTGCAGACGTCTACCTCGCCATGACCGGGGGCCAGGGGAGCCTCATGCTGGAAATGCCGCCAACCCCCGGCGCCGAACGGCGGCCCCTGGGTCAAGTGCGCGCCCGTACCGCCCAGCGGCCCCCGTTACTGGTGCGGCGGGCGGACGCCGACGAACTGGCCACTCACGATGCCCGCTTGGCGGCCCTGGAACGCTCCAGTGGTGGTCACTGCTTGTGGTTGCGCAACCGCTAGGAAGCCACAGATTTTTTCGGCTGTTCCCAGGTACAAGGAGGTGTCGGCGCCATCGACGGGGCTAGGCCGTTGATCTGTGAAGGAAAAGACCAGGTGTTTTCTTTTGCTGTCCGCGTATCCCGAGGTGAACCGGGGCGCCTGCTAGAACCTTGGGGGTTGTCGTCCGCTACCCGGGCGATACCTGCGTTGGACCAGGTTGTTCAGGTGCCGTGTTTTTTCGGCTGACGGTGGTTGGAGCCAACCACCAGGGATTCAAGGCGCTTCAGGTCCTGCAATTGGATGTGCTTCCGTTCCACCCGTAAAAGCTTCTCTTCCTGAAAGCGGGTAAAGAGGCGACTCACCGTCTCCACCGCCAGGCCCAAATAGTTGCCGATTTCGTGGCGGGACATGCTCAGGTAAAAATCCGTGGCCGACAGCCCCCGTTTTTTGAAGCGGTTGGACAGGCTTAGCAGAAAGGTCGCCAACCGCTCCTCGGCGTTTTTCTTGCCGAGTAGTAGTAGCATTTCCGTATCTTGCCCGATCTCCTTGCTCAACAGCCGGTACATCTGATGCTGTAGCGAGGGGATGGAACTGCTCAAATCCTCTAGCCTGGCAAAGGGGATCTCGCAAATAGCCGAGGTTTCCAGCACCTTGGCCGAACAACTGTGCTGCTCCCGCTCAATGGCATCTAGTCCGATGATCTCGCCCGGCAAATGAAATCCCAAGACTTGTTCGCCGCCGTCCTCCCCCGGGGTGAAGGTCTTGACCGAGCCGGTTTTGACCACGAACAGGGAGCGGAACCGATCCCCATTGCGAAACAGGTGGTCGCCCCGGTGTAAGGGGCGACTGCGCTTGACGATGCCGTCCAGTCGTTCCACATCCTCCGGGACCAGGCCGACCGGAAGGCATAGCATGCCGAGACTGCAATTCCTGCAGGCGACCTTCAGCGTCTCGAACGAAATGACTTTTTTATCCGGCACACCAGTGGTCCTATGGCACAACGCCGCCTATTGTGCCGCTAATGTTGATGTGCATCAAGATATGGTCAGGAAAGATAATCCAATCAATTGCCTAGGGCTCTGAATTGCATTGGTTTAG
>CAZIHO010000159.1:0-5988 GCA_964538875.1 uncultured Chromatiaceae bacterium | reverse complement strand
CGCCTGGAAACGGCTGGATCCTGTAGCCCAAATTTCCCCATCGGCGCTAGAAACAATCTCCAGCCAAAAGGCCGCGCCATCCGCTGGTCAGAGGTACCAGGCGATCACCCAAAAGTGGCTGATGCTCCCCCCCAGGACGAAGAGATGCCAAACCGGGTGGGACCAGGGGTAACGATGATCCAGCAAGTAAAAGATCACGCCCAGGGTATAAAAAAGGCCTCCGGCCAGCAGCACCGCGAACGCCGGCCCCGGCAGAGTCTCCAGCAGGGGATCCAAAGCCAGTACCACCAGCCAGCCCATGGTCAGATAAATGACCAGAGGCAGGATGCGGCGGCCCCCGGCGCGCAGCGCATCCAGGGCCATACCCAAGACCGCCAGGCCCCACACTGCGCCGAACAGCCACCAGCCCACCGTTCCGCGCAGGGTTACCAAGGTGAAGGGCGTGTAGGTTCCCGCAATCAAGAGGTAGATGGCCTGATGGTCAAGGACCTGGAAGATGCGCTTGGCCCGGCCGCTCAGCCCGTGGTATAGGGTCGATACCAGGTATAGGAAGAACAGGGACGCGCCATAGACGCTAAAACTGACGGTCCGGTACCCATCCCCCTGCAGGGCCGCGAAAACCACCAGGGGTATCGCGCCGGCCAGGGCCAGCGCGGCGCCCAATAGATGGCTCAGGCTATTGAATTTTTCTCCCGCTTCCAAGACACTCCCCCCTGATGTTCCCGACTTTGTACATTGGATCACGCCACCCGGCAAACAATCCCGGGCGCCGGGAACTACCCCGCACCAGTGCAGTCCTCCCCCTAGCCCGTACCCACCGGTTCAAGAGTCTGCGCTCGGCAGACTAATATAGCCTTGTGGCTGGTTGCCACGGTCGTGCCCGGTTCCCGTGGAACGGGCGCGGCTTTTCGGCTAGCTGCTTCAACCCACCTTGGTAGGAAATACCTATGAAAATAAAACAGAATTGGATCGCCGTCGCCCTGTCGGCCGCGTTAGTCGCGCCGGCCGTCAACGCGGAAACCCTCACCGTCATCAACGCCAGCGCGGCCCCAAAACTGGATGGCGTGGCGGATGAGGCCGTTTGGAAAGCCGCCCCGGCGCTGGATCTGAACTTCAAAAAGGGCGCCAACTTCACTAATGATGGCAAAACCACCGGCACCCTCAAGGCAGCGCGGGTTGGCGATATGCTGTACATGGTGTTGCAGTATCAGGATCCCACTCACTCGGTGCGGCGCGCGCCCTATGTCAAACAGGCGGACGGGACCTGGAAAAAGCTCAAGGACCCGGACGATAAGGGCGGCGACAACAACAAATACTACGAAGACAAGGCGGCATTTCTTTGGCCCATTGGCAACTCCATCGAGGGTTTCGCCAAGGATGGCTGCTTTGCCGCCTGCCACGACGATGAGCCCCCCAAGCCCTATGGCAACAAGTACACCGAGAAGGAGGGCGAGAAGGGTGACCTTTGGCACTTGAAGAGTGTGCGGACCGGCGTGCTGGGACAGGTGGATGACGGCTGGCTGGACCATACCCGCTTTGATCCGGAAAAAGCCAAGACCGCCGGGCGCAAGACCGACGACAAGACCAGCGGCGGCTACAAGGACATCGCCCTCAAGGACGGCAAGCCGGAGTTCATGAACAAGGACGGCAAGCCCGCTAACAAGGGCGGCACCTACTGGTTGAACGCGGCGGACCAGGCCCCGTTCGACGACGCCAAGTTCCAACCGGGGGACGAGGTAGCCTCCATCATGGTGGAGCCGTTCGTGGGCGACCGGGGTGACATCTCCCTGGGCCAAGCTTGGAAGGATGGCGTTTGGACCCTGGAGTTAAGTCGCAAACTGGTGACGGGCAGCAAGAATGACGTGCAGTTCGATGACCTGAAGGGCAGCTATTTGTTCGGCGTGTCCGTGTTCGACAATGCCCAGGTGCGCCATGCGGTGATCCAAAAGCCCATCACCCTGGTGTTCGGACAATAGGCTAGTCCGGCTTCCGCACAGGGAAGTGCTGGATTGCCGCCGTCCCTATGAAAACCAGTAGCGGACGATATGGAAGAAGATGGGCGCGGCGAAGCACAGGGAATCGATCCGGTCCATGACCCCGCCGTGGCCTTCGATGAGGTTGCCGAAATCCTTGACGCCCCGGTCCCGTTTGATGGCGGACATGCACAAACCGCCGGCGAACCCGGCCAGGCAAATCGCCAGGGATACCAGGGCCGCTTGCCAAGGGTTGAAGGGCGTAGCCCACCAGAGCAGGGTGCCCACCAGAGTCGCGGCGCCAATGCCGCCGATGGCGCCTTCCCAGGTCTTGTTGGGACTGACCCGGGGCGCGATGGGGTGGCGGCCCAGCGTCTTACCGAATACGTACTGGAGCACGTCCGACAACTGCACCACCAGGATCAGGTACAGCAACAGGGTGGCGTTGGCGCCGGTGAAACCCGGCAGGTTCAGCATCAACAGGGCCGGCGCATGGCTGACGCAATAGACCGCCAGCATCAGGCCCCACTGGATTTCCGCCACCCTAGCTAAAAAATCATCCGTATCCCCGGCGAGCACGCTGCGCACCGGCACGAATAAAAAGCCGTACACCGGGATGAAGATGGCGAACAGGCCATACCATTGGCTCGCCACTAGCCAGTATTGAACCGGAAGCAGCACGAAGAACGCCCAGAACAGGGTACGGTGATCGCCGCGCCGGGTCGGCGTCAGGGTAATCAGTTCCCGCAGCGCCAGAAAAGAAACCAGCCCAAATAGCAACACGGTGCCCAAGGGTCCCGCCGCCAAGGCGCCGGCACACACCCCGGCCATCACCCACCAGGCCCGCACCCGGGCATTGAGGTTGGCGACCACCGCCACGCCACCGGCGCTGGTCACCCGGCGTCGCAGCAGCCCGCCCACGCCGCTGGCCAACAGCAATAGCACCAGCACACCGCCCAGCAACTGGACCAGGGCGGGATCTGCGAAAGCGTTCAATGGTTTTCCCCCAATTCAATCAGGGCGGCCCGCGCCCGCTCCAGGAAGGCCTGCCGCGCCTCCCCCGGTACCCGGGCCAGGGGCGCGCCAAAGGTGGCGCTGCCGAGCAGGGGCACCGGCAAGAAATCACCCTTGGGCAGGATGCGGTTGAGGTTTTGGAGATACACAGGCACCAGTTCCACCTCGGGATGACTGCGACCGATGTGGAACAGACCGGGCTTGAACGGCGCCAGATTGATGCCGTCGCCCCGGGTTCCCTCCGGGAACAGAATCAGGGACTGACCTTGCTGGAGGGCGGTATCGATGCGGGTCAGGGCCTCCCGGGCGCCGGCGCCGGTGCGGCGGTCGATCAGTACCGCCCCCAACACCTGCCCGGCCAGGAAGCGGCGCAGCCGCCCCCGTTGCCAATAATCCGCCGCCGCCACGGGTGCGGTGGTCTGGCGTAGCGGGGGTGGCAAGGCCGCCCAAATGACCAGGGCATCCAGATGGCTGCTGTGATTGGCATAGTAAAGCCGTTGGCGGGTGCCCGGTTCCCCGCCGACCCAGCGGGCCCGCACGCCAGACACCAGCCGGGTGCAGAGTACCAATAGACTGGCGGCCAGGGACGCCGAATTCATCTACCCCCCTCGAACAGGGACGCGGCCTCCAACGATAACTGCTTGAAGCCGGCAAATTGCTCATCGACCAGCACCTTGCCATCCCCATCCGCGTAAAAAATGCCGATGGGTTTGCCCTTGACCACCGCCGTCGCCAGGAAAAAGCTCTCAGGGTCCATCAGGGGAATCACCGCCTCCGGTATGTGGGCCTGATACTTAGGCCGGTTGGCGCCATGTACCCAAACCGCGTTGGGTCTGTTGAGTAACATGCTAAACAGATTGGGGTGCTGGGTGTTAACCAAAAAGCTGCTCAACCCGGAATGGTGGACTTCGGCAATATAACGGGCGCGAATCGATTGACGATCCGGCGTAAGCATGGCAAACATGACCCGGTTAAGCTGTAATTCCTCCCGCATACGCCGCATGACCTGGCTCAGAGCCTGTTGCAAAGGATTGGAGTTGGGCGGAGCGGGCACCGGAGGCGGGGCGGGCAGCGGCGTCGGCGTGGAGGTGGGCAGCGGCGCCTTGGGCACGGGCTTGGACTGGACCCACGGGGGCGGCGGCGGCCGGCAGCCGGGCGGCAACAGGAGCCGGTCCGCGCAATGGGGTAGTCCCAGGCCAATCAAATCCCTGGCCACCTCAGCGGTGTCCTTGTGAATCAGTCCTCGCACCATATCGACGTTGGCATGGGTGAACTCAGCGATCAGGTCGATCAACTCCAGGGTGGCGTCAGACTGCCAATCCCGCATACCGGCCCGGGCCAGCGCATTGGCCAACAGGGGTAGTTGGGCTTGAAAAGCATGGCTATTGCTGAAACATTGCACGCGCTGGAATGGCTTGGGCAGTTTCCAGCGCCTGGCGAGGGCCTCCCCCAACTGCCCGGCAGTCATGCCGATCGCCCGGAACAGGGGCTGATCCAGTTCCTCAGGCCGCTCCGCGTCCAGGGCAAGGGCGCGCAGGGTCCCCGGCCGGCGCGCCCACAGGGCCATCTCGCCCAGGTTTTGCAGCAGGGCCAGCAGCGCCTCGTCCGCGTAGTTCATGTTGCCGCTGAGCACTGCCAAGCGTTCGGCATAGCGGGACGCATGCAGGGCAAGGCTGTAACAGGCTCGCAGTCCGGACAGGGCGGGCTCCCGGTAGCGTTCCTCCAACACCGGCACCGCCAGTGTCAATTCCCGCACCTGGGCTAGACCCAGCAGGTTCATCATCCACACCGGGCTGATGGAATCCAATTCGGCGGCGCGGGGCGAGCGCGCCAATTCCTTGACCAGGCGCAGCGACAACCCAGGATCCCCTACCAGCACCTCACCCAGATCCGCCAGGCCGGTGGTGGGGCGGTCGATCAACTGCAAAAAGCGACGCTTGGTTGTCGCCAGCGCCGGCAACTGCAAGTCCCCTATTTCGCTGAGCAGAACGTCGGAGGATTCTGTCATTGGCTTCCCATCACCTGACCCGCTGGGGCAAGCCCCAAGGAATGAAACACCAGCACCCCATGACTGATACCGATCTGACATCAGTCACCCTAGACTCGGTTCATCACCAGCGATCCGTTAGCATCCCTGGTGAGTCCAGCATCGTCCAATGCCGGAAAACTCCCTGAATGGCGTCCAGATTCCTTCCATTGGCGGCCGATTGGCCAGAAATTGAAGGGGGCAGGCCCATTTCCCAGGTTCCGCAGTTCTCCAT
This sequence comes from uncultured Chromatiaceae bacterium, assembly GCA_964538875.1. GTDB lineage: Bacteria > Pseudomonadota > Gammaproteobacteria > Chromatiales > Chromatiaceae > CAZIHO01. The sequence continues at coordinate 740 of CAZIHO010000159.1, read as the reverse complement.
CCACTGACCATCGCCAGAGATCACATGTCGTCACTCAATAACAAGCAAGGAACGGACCCACCCCTGGTGGTATTGGTGCATGGCATCCTGATGACGGGACTGGAACTCAGCCTGCTGGCCCGCCGGCTGCGCCGCCAAGGCTTCGCCCCCCAGCGATTCCGTTACCGCAGCCGGGCGGCGGGACCGAACCAGCAGGCCGGCCGCTTACAGGACTGGCTCCAGGCCCGGGCTCCCGCCCAGGTCCATTTCGTGGGCCATAGTCTGGGGGGAATCCTGCTGCTGCACCTGTTCGACCGCTTTCCAGACCAGCCTCCCGGTCGCCTGGTGCTATTGGGCTCCCCGGTGGCGGGCAGCCAGGTGGCCCGGGTACTGGCGGCCCACGCCCATACCCGCTGGCTGCTGGGGCGCGGGGGCGAACAGGGATTACTGGGCGGAGCGCCCAAGTGGCGTGGCGGCCGGGACCTAGGCGTGATCGCCGGCTCCCAAAACCTGGGCGTGGGACGGCTCGTTACCCGTCTGCCCTCCCCCAACGACGGCACCGTGGCCGTGGCGGAAACGCAACTGGCCGGCGCCAAGGAATCCCTGGTGCTGCCGGTATCCCACATGGGCATGGTCGCTGCGCCGTCGGTGGCGGATGCTGTGGGCCGGTTTCTGGCGCAGGGCAGCTTCCGCCAGCCATGAAGCGGATTTGCCCGCCGGGCTTGGGAGGCAGCCGCTCGCTTGGCAGCCTCCGACAAATC
>CAZIHO010000158.1:0-6029 GCA_964538875.1 uncultured Chromatiaceae bacterium | reverse complement strand
CCTTCGACCAGATTCCGCGCATTCTGCCGGTGGCCGAATGGACCCGTCTGGCCGCCGGCGATCTTCCTGCCGCTGCCGTTGTGGCTGATGATTCCGCTGCTCATTACCATCGGCTTCGCCTCGGGCAACATCATCATCGGCTTTGCCTGGGCGAAGGAATCGCTGCCGCTGCATCTGATGGGCACGGCCTCCGGCGTCGTCAACATGGGGCCGCTGCTCGCCGGCGTGCTGCTGCAGCCGGGTGTCGGCTGGCTGCTCGACAAATACTGGAACGGCGCGCAGGAGAGCGGTGTGCGGCTATACGCTGCAGCCGCCTGGCAATCCGGATTCGCACTGCTGATCGTGCCCTTCATCCGTGAGACGTACTGCCGGCAGTCCGGCTAGGCTTCCTCGAGCAGCGCCGCAATCCGCTGGAGCTTCGCGTCCACTGCGTCGCACAGCAGTTGCAATTCCGCCGAACCGATCTTTTCGCTGATGCGCAGGTAGTTCTCCAGGTCGCGGGCGGCGTCCGCCAGCCCGTTGGCGCCGAGCTGGGCCGCCACGCCCTTGAGCGAGTGGGCGAGGCGCCGGGCCGTCGCGTCGTCGCCGGCATGCAGGGCCGACTGCAGCTGCGCCATGTCTGCGCCATGGTGCGCGACCATTTCGCGCAGCAGCGCTAGGTAGCGTTCGCGTTTGCCGAGCAGCCGCCTGACACCGGTGATGACGTCCACGCCCGGTTCCGCGCCCAACCGCGCGAGCAGCGCCTCGCCGTCCATTCCGCCGGTAACCGGTGCCGTCCCGCCAGCGCCGACTTTTGCGGCCTGCGGCTTGCCCGCCGGCAGCCACTTGAGCAGGGTCGCGTAGAGCGCATCCGGATCGACCGGCTTGGCAACGAAGTCGTTCATGCCCGCCTCGCTGCAGGCCTGCCGGTCCTCGTCGAAGGCGTTCGCCGTCATGGCGAGGATGGGCAGTTCGTCGCGCCCGCGCCCCGGCAGCGCGCGGATGGCGCATGTCGCCGACAGCCCGTCCATCTCGGGCATCTGCATGTCCATGAGGACCAGGTCGTAGTCGTTGATGCGCGCCTTGTCGAGCGCGACTTGGCCGTTGCGGGCGGTATCCACCACCAGCCCGGCGCCGCGCAGCAGTTCGAGCGCCACCTCGAGATTGATCGGGTTGTCCTCGGCCAGCAGCAGCCGCGCGCCGGCGTGGCGCTGGCGCAGTTCCGCGTCGCTGGCGCGTTTTGGCGCCACCTGCGCCACCGGCTGGCCGGCATCCAGCCAGGCGGTGAACCAGAAGCTGCTGCCCTGGCCCGGCGTGCTCTCGACGCCCGCGTCGCCGCCCATCAGGCGGGCGAAGCGCCGGGTGAGGGCGAGGCCCAGCCCCGTGCCACCGAACTTGCGCGTCGTCGAGGCATCGGCCTGCTCGAAGGCCTGGAACAGGCGCGGCAGCGCGTCGGCGGCAATGCCGATGCCAGTGTCCCGCACCTCGAAGCGCATGTGGTAACGCCCATCGCGCGCTTCCAGCAGGCGGCCGCGCAAGGTGATGCTGCCGGTTTCGGTGAACTTCACCGCGTTGCCGGCATAGTTGAGCAGGCCCTGGCGCAGGCGCGTCGCGTCGCCGCGCAGCCAGGGCGGCACCCCGTCGGTATCCATCGTCACGGCCAGCCCCTTGGCGCGGGCCTGCTGTCCGATCAGCGAGGCGACTTCGTCGAGCAGCGCCGCGGCGGAGAAATCCTGCATCTCGAGCACGATCTTGCCGGCCTCGATTTTCGACAGGTCGAGGATGTCGTTGATCACCGCCAGCAGGTGCTTCGCCGCGCCGTCGATCTTTTCGAGCCAGTCGGCCTGATGGTCCGTCGTGGCCTCCTGCCGCAGCAGATGGGTGAGGCCGATGATCGCGTTCATCGGCGTGCGGATCTCGTGGCTCATGTTGGCGAGGAAGGCCGACTTGGACTGGTTGGCCGCCTCGGCCTGCGTGCGCGCCTGCACCAGTTCGGCGGTACGTTCTGTCACCAGTTGCTCGAGGTGGTGGCGGTGGGCATTGAGTTCCCGGGCGAGGCGTTTCTTCTCGGTGATATCTTCCTTGACGGCCACGTAATGGCTGACCTGCCCATCGGGCTGGCGAATCGGGGTAACGATGGCAAACTCGGTGTATTCGCTGCCATCCTTGCGCCGATTGATGAACTCGCCCTTCCACGACTCGCCGCGTTTCAGGGCAGCCCACATGGCAAAGTAGGTTTCGCGGGGCGTCTTGCCGGATTGCAGGATGCGCGGGTTCTGGCCGATGATTTCCTCGCGGGCGTAGCCGGTCTGGTGCAGGAAAGCTTCGTTGACATACTCGATGCGCGACTCCAGGTCGGTGATCGCGATACTCTCGGGACTCTGCTCGACGGCCATCGACAGCTTGCGCAGCGCGTCGGCATTCTCTTCGGCCGCACGCTGCGCGAGGCGGGCATCCTCCATCAGGTTGAGCGCCGCGAGGTGGGCCTGGCGCTGCTCCTCGAGCGCCGCCGCCTGGGCCACCAGCAGCGCGGTCTCGGCATCGCGGCGGGCGCGGCGCTCGGCCACCTCGTCGAGGGCCCGGCGGATCGCCGGGACCAGCCTTGCCAGATCGTCCTTCAGGATGAAGTCGGCGATGCCGAACTGCAGCAGGCCGATCGCTGCCACTTCGCCGATGCTGCCGGACACGAGGATCACGGGCAAGTCGGGCTGGCGGGCGCGGATGCGCTGCAGGCTGGATTTGAACGCCATGCCCGGCACGTTGAAGTCGGACAGCAGCAGATCCCAACCGCCCGCCGCCAGCGCCGCGTCGAGTTCCGCATCGCAGTCGACTCGCTGCAGTTCCGCCGCCAGCTGCGCCTTGTGCAGATGGCGCTCCAGCATCAGGAAGTCGGCCGGATCGTCCTCGATGGCGAGGAGTTTCAGGGAGGTCCTCACTGCGCCGGCGGCGGCTCGTTGGTGGCCAGCCAGTAGATGCCCAGGCGGGCGACCGTCTCGGCGAACTCGCCGAAATCTACCGGCTTGCGCACGAAGCTGTTGGCGCCGTTCTCGTAGCTCTTCAGCCGGTCGCGCTCGTCGTCCGAAGAGGTGAGGATCACCACCGGCAGCAGTCGTGTGCGTGCGTCGGCGCGCAGGCGCGCCAGCACCTCGAGGCCGTTGAGCCGCGGCAGGCCGATGTCGAGCACCACCACGGTCGGCAGGGCGGGGCCGTCGCGCCCGGCGAACTCGCCGGTGCGGAACAGGTAGTCCAGCGCCTGCTGGCCGTCGCGCACCACATCGATGTGGTTCACCACGTTCGCGCGCCGCAGGGTGCGCAGCGTCAGCATTTCGTCTTGCGGGTTGTCTTCGACAAGCAGGAGGGCCTTGTCCTTCATCGCGGTTCTCCATGCAAAGTGTCGCTGCCTTCCGGCAGCGTGAAACAGAAGGTCGCGCCCGCGCCGGGCGCCGCTTGTGCGGCGATGGTGCCGCCATGGCGATGCACGATGCGCTGCACCGTGGCGAGTCCGATGCCGATGCCGGCAAATTCCTCCTGCCGGTGCAGGCGCTGGAAAGGCTTGAACAGCCGTTCGGCATGGGCCATGTCGAAGCCGGCGCCGTTGTCGGCAACGCAGATGCCGGGCAGGCCAGCCACCTCGCCACGATAGACGCGGATCGCCGGCGCGGCCGCCTTGCCGGTGTATTTCCAGGCGTTGTCGAGCAGGTTGTTCAACGCTGCCTCGAGCATGCGCTTATCGCCGCGGACGACGAGGCCCGGTTCGACCGTTACGGTCACCTGCCGCGCCGGTTCCGCCCGCGCCAGCTCATCCAGACGCCGTCCCGCCAGCGCCGACAAATCGACCTCGTCGCGCCGCAGGTCCCCGCGCGTGCTGCGCGATAGGACGAGCAGGCCGTCGATCAGGTCGCCCATCTTGCGGCTGGCGATGCCGATCTGGTCGAGGTAGCCCAGCGCCTCGCCCTGCAACTGGGCGCCGTAGTCCTCGGCCAGCGCCTGCGAAAAGCCGTTCATCGCCCGCAGCGGCGCCCGCAGGTCGTGCGAGACGGCGTAGGCAAAGCTTTCCAGTTCCTGGTTGGCGGCGGCCAGTTCGGCGGTGCGCTCGGCGACGCGGTGCTCCAGCCCGGCGTTGAGTTCGAGGATCTCGTGTCGCGCCGCCACCAGCCGCGTGATGTCCTCGGAGAAGATCACGATGCCGCCGATGCCACCTTGGCCGCCGTCGTGGGCGTGCCAGGGCCGCTGCTCCCAGCGCAGCCACTGCACCGTGCCGTCGAGGCGCTCAAAGCGGTCCTCGTCCGCCGCGATGATCTCGCCCGCCAGCCCGCGCCGGTGCACGTCCTTCAAGCGTTCGGGAATCTCGGGAAAGATCTCGTAGTGCGAATGGCCCAGGATTTCGCGCGCGCCGAGGGAGTAGTCGTCGCGCCAGCGCTGGCTCACCGCGAGGTAGCGCATCTCGCGGTCGAACATCGCCAGCGCGGCCGGCGCGTGGTCGATCAGGAGTTGCAGGCGCTCCTGATTTTCGCGCAGCCTGGCAGCGGCGATCTCGCTATTGCGGCGCGCCACGTTGGCATCCTCCATCTGGTTGAGCGCAGCGAGACGGGCCTGTTGCTGCTGTTTCAGCACCAATTGTTGCTTCTGCTCGGCCAGCTTGTGCTCGGTGACATCAAAAAAGGTGGCGAGAAAATTCGCACCCAGGGTGATGCCGGAGATGAGCATGATGCGTTGTGTGCCATCCTTGCTGGTGACTTGGTATTCGATGGGGGCAACGTCCGCTCCGGAGCGCGCAGCCTCTGCGACCGCGGCGTTCCAGGTATCCACTACCCAGGCGCGGTAACCCGGGTCGGGATAAGCCAGCGGCCACCAGTCGTCGAGGGTGCGCAGTTCCGCGTGGCTGTAGCCGAATACCTGATCGAAGCGCCGGTTGCGGTCAGCCAGCACGCCATTCTTGTCGACGAAGCACAGTGGCAAGGGTGCTTCATGGAACAAGCGGCCAAAACGGGTTTCGCTTTCGTTTCGCTTCGCCTTTTCAGTATCGATCGCGTTGCGAACATCGGCAATCTCGACAATTTCCGGCAATGGTGCATCCGCTGTCGAAGGCAAGGCGAGGAGGTGCATCTGCCGGGCGATGCGACGGCTGGCCAGGGTGCCGCCCAGTGCGCCGAGCAGCGTCGCGAAAAAGAGTGCCAGGGCAATGCCAATGCCGGACCTGATCAGTGTTTGCCAATGACTGCTGCGGGAAATTTCCAGCACCACCGACCAGGACGACTGTTTCAGAGGAACAACGAAACGATGGTCTGCCGCGACATCATGCGCCGCATCGAAGCCGGGCGGCGAACGCCGCGCGATGTCGGCGCCGGTGCCGTCCTGCAGCGCGATCGACCAAGCCTCCGGCAGCGCGAACTGGTCGAGGCGCTTTTGCAGTTGCGCGGCTTCCAGGGTCGTGAGCATCAGGTGAGCCACCTTGCCGTTGCGCAACCCGGGTACGACGATGGCAACCAGCGGCACATTGGCGACCGGCCCCATGACGATGTCACCGACCTGCGGCTGACCGGTTTCGAGCGCCAGCGGCGCCGCGCTGCGGCCCTTCGACAGGGGCAGCCTGGGCAGGGCCGTGCCGAAGGGCGTGCGGGTGTTGAACAGCATTTGCCGCCCGGTGTCGGCAAAGATCACGTGGGTATCGAAACTGGCGTGGAAGCCCTGTGCCTCGGCATAGAGTTCCGGCCAATGGTGCGGGTCGTCGGTGAGCGGCGAGATGGCGAGCATGTTGAGGGCGTTGATGCGCGCCAGCAGGAACTGATCGACGGCGGTGGCGTAGTTGCGTGCCAGATTGTTGCCCTCGCGTAGGTGCCGTGCCTCCTGTTCCTCGAGGCTATCCCAGCCCTGCCAGAGCGCCAGCAGCAGCAGCGGCGCCATGCACAGCCAGATCAGCCGTGCGAGGAAGGAGGCGAGGGGGCGCGGCGTCACCAAGTTTCCTCCTGCGGCGGCGCCTCGGCGAAGGACAGGTCATGGGGCGCCGGTCGCCCCAACTCCGCCGCCAGCGCATTGACCTGGCGCTTGAG
>CAZIHO010000157.1:0-6186 GCA_964538875.1 uncultured Chromatiaceae bacterium | reverse complement strand
TGCAGTTCGAGGGCCGCCAAGCGTAGCGCCAGATACAACTGATCTCGGGACCCCTCGCTCATGCCAGCCACGTCCACCTGCTTACCATCTGGACGGATGCCGTACAGGCGCGGTGTCCCGGTTTCCGCGTCAACCAGCAGGCGAGCGAAGGAATTCAGGGTCAACCCGTTGAAAATGGCGGACGCCTTGGCGAGCATGGGTCCCTGCTTGGTCTCGCGGAACTTCTCCATCGACCAGGCCAGCAAGCGGGACGCGGTTTGCAAACTGAGATAACGCTCCATGGCATCAGCCATGGCCGCCATGGCTTCTTGCCGCCGCGCTTCGGCCGTGGCGGCGGCGTCTTGCCCATCCAGCGCATCGAACGCGAGCTGGTCGGCACCACGGCTTTTGCTGAGGTTGGCGATTTGCTCCACCACCTCGCCCGCCAACCCATTGAGCCGCGCAAGCTCGGCCGTCAACTCGTCTGGCCCAATGGCGGAGATTTCCCCGCGCAGTTGCTCCACCGGCAAACCATCGGCCGCCAGGCTCAAGTCCGTTGCGATGGATTGCATCTTGCGTTCGATCTCGCGCCGTAGGTCTGAGCGCTGGATCGCGCTGCCCAGGGCGGCGACATCCTCGACGCCCGCCGCCGCCATCAGGGGCGCCAGGCTGGCCTGGACCGCCAGCTGGCTTTGCTGGGCCGCCGCCAACTCCGCCTGGGACCGCTCCAGGCGGGCACTGAGGTCCGCCGCCACGGTCGCCGCCTGCCGGGCTTGTTCCAGGCGTCTGGCTAATTCCAGGGTAATATCTTCGGCGGACTGAGTTTCGAGTCCGGGCGCGACCCGTCTGGCCAGATGGTGCGCGGTGCTGGCCAAGCCATCCAGATCCGCCTGCATGGTATCGATACGTTCGCTGCGGATGCTGCGAATCTGGGCTAGCAAACCCTCGATCTCTTGCATCAGCTCGATTTCGGACCGCACCTGATCCGCCGGCACCGAGGCTGGGTAGCCCGCTTCCAGCACGGCGGCTTGCCAGGTACTGGCCCAGCTATCCCAATCTTCCTGGGCCGATTGGAGTTCCCCTTGTAGCGTCTGCAACCGGTGCCGCCCTTCGCTCAGTTGCTGCTCCAGGGTGTCCCGTTGGCCCTGGGCCTGATCGGCCAGCGTGATCTGGGCCCGCGCTTGCCGCACACATTCCGCCAGGTCGGGCATTGGCGCCCTGGCTGAGTCGCCGCCCAACAACGGCCAGAGGTCCTGCTGGACCTTGGCGGCGGCCTCCCGGACGGCCAACTGGCGTCCCTCGGCGTCCGCCCGCTCGTTCGCCAGGTCCAGCACCGCCTGCCGTTGCCGCAGCCAGACCGGCGCTAATTCCAAGGGCAGTTGGGGCAAACCGCAGGAATCGGTCAGCCGTTGCCAGTCCGCCATCCGCCCATCCCTGCGGGTCCCCACCCCGGCCAGGCGGGACTCCAGGCTCGCCAGTTCCAGACGCAGTTGGCCGATGCGCGCCGCCGCCGCTTGCCGGGCTGCTTCATATTGGGCCCGGTCGAGCCGGGCGTCCGCCAGGCGGTCGGCGTCCAGGACATAGCCTTCAAATTCCCCGGAGCGGGCGGTCAATTGCTGGGGAGCCAGCTTGATCCCCTGCCAGTAGTCGTCGCGAACGCGACGCGCCGCCTGTACCTGATCCTGCGACACGGGCTGAAAATCCTGGACCAGTTGTTGCAGCTCTAATTCAAGACGCTGGACCTCCTGGGTCTTGGCTTCCAACGCCTCACGCTGGGCCTCGGCCTCAGCCCCATCGCTGCGATGCTGATCGATCAGACCCTGTACCAGCGCCAAGTCCGGAACCAGCATCGCCTTCAACTGGCCGATGTCGCGGCGCCAGGCACCGAGGGCGGCCAGCCCGGTTTCGATCTTCTGGGCCAACGCGTCGATTTTTTGCTGCGACTCCTGCAAGGCAGCGGCAGGGTCCCCCAGCTTCAAGGCTTGCTCGACGGCGGAGGCCAGCCCCGGATGAACCGCGCCAGCGGTGAGGCGTCCCAACGCCTGTTCCGCTTGTTGAATCTGCTGCTGGCGCCCGGCGAGGTCGTGTCGTGCGGCGCGCAGCTTTTGCTCCGCCGTCACCCGATCCTGGAGCAACCGGAGCAGGCGTGACCGAAGCGGCGCAGCCGGCAACCGCTGACGGACAGCATCCTCACTCTCGACCGCCCAGCCCAGGTCCCCGGCCAACTCCCGTACCCGCAACCAGTGCATACGGATTTCTTCGGACCGCTTCACCAGATCGGTTCGGTGGGCGCGGAATTGAAGCCGGCGTTCGTTCAACTCGGTGATGTCTGCCGCCAACCCGAGAATATCCCGGTCAACCTGGGTTGCCGCCAGATCGGCGCGGGTCTGGGCGATGTCCTGCCCCAGGCGGCGCAGGTCGGCTTCCCCCAGCACCATCGCCTGTCTGGCATGGTCGAAGACTTGGGCCGCCTGGTCCGCCAGGATGGGGATGTCCCCGCCCGCCAAGAGTTCGTCCCGCTGCGCCTGGGCGGCGTCCAACGCCAGCAGCAGGGGCCGGACGCGGCGGATGCGCTCCAACCGGCTCAACTGGCGGCGGATGTCGACGTCACGCTGGCGGGCATCCGCCAGGTCCGCTTCCGTCTTGGCCAGCGCGTCCTGTCGCGCTTGCCAGTCCTTGGTACGCAGCGTCGCGTTCTTGAAATCCGCCTGGGCTGATTCGTAGGCGGCCAGGGCCTGGTAGTAGGTGCAGCTAAGGTTCCTGCGAGGCTTCCACAACTGTTCGGCCTCCGTCCGGAGCTGCTGAAGCGTATCGCCCAGGTGCGCGATGCCAGCCGCCGACTCAAACAGCAGGCGGCCAATGTCGTCGGACGCGGACAGGATGCTGGCGCCCCCCTCGACCAGGGTGGTGTGATCCAGCCCGTACATCTGCTTGAACGCCTGCGCCTGAAGGCTGCCGAGCCAGGCTTGGAGTGCTTCCTCCGGCAGGCTGGTATTGGCCGGGGTGCGCAAGGTGTTTCTATTGCCCTTGGCACGGTCGAATGCCAACTGCTCCCAATCCGCCCCGCCATGGGGCCGCCGCTCGATGACGCCGCCAATGCGCAATTCCGGCATAGGATGGTGAAAGGCCAGCGGCGTGCGCGCTGGAATGCCAAACAGCCAGTCGCCGATGGCGGTCCGGACGGTTGACTTGCCGGCCTCGTTGGGACCCACGATGAAATGGATGTCCCGCTCCCGTAGCGGTAGCTCCAAGCGACAGTCGGTGAATTTTCCGTATCGGATCAACTTGAGTTCGCGGATGCGCATGGTTGGCGGCTTCCTGAGATCAGGAGGACGAGCGGGCGTCTTGGCCCACCCGGGCCATCAGCAGGGCGGTAGCCTGGCGGATGCGCTCCGCCACCTCGGCCGGGGTGTTGTCAGCCAGCCCGGACAGTACGGGGGAGGCTTGCCGTACGTCGTGGGGCAACTTGGCCAGGGTTGTCTGCCAGTCCGCTTGTAGCCCAGCCACGAACTCCCGGTCTGCCTGGGCCGACAGCGCCAGGCTTTCAAGTTCCGCCAGCGCGCCCAGGATTTCGTCCTCCCCGGAGACATGCGCCCTGGCCGGGGCTTCGCTGTCCACCCGGACTTTCTCAATCCAGATCCGGTCCGCGTCCAGCGCCACCGCCTGAGCGATGACCTCTTGCCGCAGTTGCTGTTCGTCCCGGATCAACTCCAGGTGCGCGGCGGACTGCCCTTTGAACCGGACACGCACGGCCAACGGCAGATCCGCCGGGGTGGTTTGCAATAGCTCTACCATCGCTTGACCGGCCAGGCGGATCGCGCTGCTCCGGTCCGCCGCTAGGCTGATGTCGATGTCCAGCGCCTGCCAGCGGAGCACGTCGACCTCCAGCCGCTCCACCCCGGTGATCTCGCCATCCTCGGCGGTAACCAGGAGCGCGCCACGGGCACCCAGTTCCCGGATGTGGCGTCCCTGCAAGTTGCCCGGAAAGGCGATGGTGGTGTCACCACGCTGGACCCAGGACTGATGCACATGCCCCAGCGCCCAGTACTGATAGCCCTTGGCCCGCAATTCCGCCACCGAGCAGGGCGCGTAGGATTGATGGTCCGCGTGGCCCTCCAGCGCCGTATGCAGAACCCCAAGGTTCAGCCAGCCCGCCACCGGCGCTGGGTAACCGGGCACGAAGTTCTCCTTGGTGTCCCGGTCTTTGAAGCCGCGACCATGCAGGGCCACCTTTTTGTCATCGATCCGAAACGTCTCCGCCTGGTGCGAAGAAAAAACGTGGACGTTGTCGGGCAATTGCAAAACCTGGGTCATCTCGCTTTCGGCGTCGTGGTTGCCATAGGCCAGATAGACCGGAATCCCCGCTTGGCGGAGACGGCCCATTTGGCGCACGAAAAACAGACCCGTGTTGAAGTCCTTCCAGCCGCCGTCGTATAGATCGCCGGCAATGACCAGAAAGTCCACCGGCTCCTGGATGGCTTGACTCACCAGGTTGCGGAAGGCGTCCCGGGTCGCGGTCCGCAACCGGTCGGCTGGCGCATCGGGATAAGCCGACAGGCCCCGCAAGGGACTGTCCAGGTGCACATCAGCGGTATGGATGAATTTCATAGGCTCCGCATCCTTGGCAAGCGCACGACCGGCCATAGCCTACCGGCCGGCGACCGGGAAACGCCTGGAGGCCGGCGTCCAAACGGGTAAAGAAAGCCAGGTAGTGCCTGGGTCAGTGCCGCCTGACCACCGCAGCGGGCCAACTGGCCATTCGCCTCAGGAGGACCCATCGCGGTCGTATAGGCCCCACATCTTGCGCGCTTGCGCCGCCATCACCTGACGAAGTTCCAGGGGCGCCACCACCTCCAGGTTATCCCCCGCCGCCAACAGCCAACGCAACAATTGGCCGGTGGAGGGCAGGCTCGCCCAGATCCGCAGACGGAAATCGCTGTTTTCGGGTTCGTCCTGCCAACGCTGGCCCGGTTCCAGGGGACAGACCGGCAGCAACTGGGTCAGATAGCCCCGCACCCGCAGTTCCAGGTCCACCCGCTGGCCTTGGCCGAAATCCGCCGCGCCCCGCTGGATGGCCTGGCCCAGATGGAAGCCCGGCGCCGGCCGGGCCGGTAATTCCGGCTCACAGCTAGCGCGGATCATCCGGTGCAAGGCATACATGCGCACCGGCTCGGTCTCGTCATTCTTCAGGGCAAATAGATAGGGCAAGGGACCCCGCTGCACCAACGCCTGGGGGTGCAAGCGGGCATCGCTCCGCACCCCTTTCGCGTCGGTATACAACACCCGCAAAACGCACTGCCGGGCCAACGCCGTAACCACGGCGGTGACCACCTCCGGGAAAATCTCCGCCGGCTGAAGACGCAGAGTATCCGGCAAAATCCGCAGGCGGGATTCATCCAGCACCGGGCCATTGGGGTCGGTCAGCAGACGCCGCCAGAATTGCTCCAGTTGCCGATGGGGCACCGCGTCCCTGGCCAAATCCTGAACCAAGCGCAGGGTATAGGCCCAGGCCACCTGATCCTCATCCAGATCCGCGCCCACCCGCCGGTAGCGCAACGGCTTGGCGCCCCGGTTGACGACTTCGATCCGCCCCTGCTTGACCAACTCGTCCAGATCCCGCTGCAAGGCGCGGCGGCGGGCCTTGTCGTTGGCATCCTGCCCGTAAGCTGAGCCGATGACCCCCAGCAGTTGCGCCCCATCCCAACAATCCTCCGGGCTCCGTTCCCTGGACAGCAACTGTTCCAGCCGCTTGAGGCGTTCGACGCGATTTTGATGGATGGCGGGCATGGGGTTGAGTCTAAGACAGAGTCTGTCGCGTCGCCATGTTTATATAGCCAAGACTTCCCCAAGTTGCCCGAACCCCCTAGGACCCAGCAGGAGTGCCGCCATGCCCCGTAAAGATGCCCACCTCTCCTCCCGCGAATTACTGGACCGTATCGGCCTCGGCGATGGCCACTCGTTCGACCTACTCGGTGACGAGCCCCCCTGTGACCTCAACGGCGACCTGGGCGCCGCCCTGCTGAGCCGCTACCGCCTATTCAACGAGCGCCATGAATTCAAACCCGGCGATTTAGTGACCTGGAAACCCGGCCTGGAAAACCGCCGGATGCCGAAAGCGGGCAACCCGGCAGTGGTGCTGGCGGTGCTTGATCCCCCGGTATTCGACCAGGAGCGGGACTCGGGCCACACCTATTTCCATGAGCCCCT
>CAZIHO010000156.1:0-6195 GCA_964538875.1 uncultured Chromatiaceae bacterium | reverse complement strand
CCAGGTCGGTCATGCCAATGATGCCGTTCATCGGCGTGCGTAACTCATGGGACATATTGGCGAGGAAGATGCTCTTAGCCTGGCTGGCCGCTTCCGCCTGGCGGCGCGCGGTCAGGTCCACGAACGTGACCAGGATTTGGCTGCCGAACACGAAGCCAGAGATGTCCACCTGGCGAAACTGGCCGTCCTTGCAACAGATTTGGCATTCCTGGGCCGGAATCGTGGTGCCGCCCGCCGCCGCCTTTACCGCCGCCGTCCAGCGAGTTCGGACCGCTTCCCGGTATAGGGGATCAGGATAGGCCCGCACCCACCATTCGGCCAGACTGGGCACGTCCTGTTCGTCATAGCCAAACAGGGTCAGGAAACAGCGGTTGCGGAAGTAAATATTGACCTGTTCGTCCACCAGGGCGAGGCCGATGGGCATTTCGTCCAGCAGAAACTGGAGCTTGTCCGAGTTTTCCCGCAACGCCTGCTCGGCCTGTTTGCGCTCGGTAACATCCCGGTTGCTGGCGCGGCGGCCCAGATAGGTCCCATCCGGGGCGCTCACCGCATGGCAGATATGCTCGATCCAGCGGGTTTCCCCAGCCCGGGTCACAATGCGGAACTCAACATTAGGGATATAGGCCTCTGGCGTAGGCGCGGACCTAAAATAGCCAGCCACGGCGTCCCGGTCGGCGGGGTGCAGGATGCGCACCATCAAATCTTGGTCGTTGATGAACTCATCGGCCCGATAGCCAGTCACCCGCTCGCAGGCGGGGGAGATGTACCGGTACTGGCCATCCGGGGCACGCCAGATTTCCCAGTCGTAGGTGTGGTCCGCGTAGGTGCGGTACTTTTCCTCGGCAGCGCGCAGGGCCTGGTCCCGCTGGTGCAGGTTGTGGGCCATGTCGTCGAAGGCCCGGCCCAGCGCGGCCAGTTCATCCCGGCCCGCCAGGCCGGCCCGGGCGCTGTAATCGCCCCCGGCAATCCGCCGGGCGGTGGTCTCGATATGGGCCAGGCGCCGCACCACCACCCGCTGCATGATGAAGCCCAGCAGCAGGAACAGCGCCAGGTAGCCCATCAGGCGCAAGCTAAACTGATCCCACCAGCTTTGATACTGCTGTTCCCGCAAGGTATGCAGCGGCAGCTTGATGCTCATGATGCCGCGCAGGTCCCCCACCTGATAGCCGTAGGCGGTGTCATAGCGCAGCCGGATGGCGTCCGGCGCCTCATCCCGGTCGCCGTGGCACTTGAGACAGTATGCCTCGGTCCAGACCGGCGCCGCATAATGGAGTTGGGTTTCCCCTTGGGGTCCGGCGATCTCCACCAAGCGCTCCGTCTCCCCTGGGTTGGCGCGAAAATAGGCGATGGCCGTGAGTTCATCCGCATCTGCCAGATTGGCCGGATTACGGGGCGTTTCGGAAACATTGTTGAAATAGAGGCCGCTGCGGCTCCAGTTAGGGAATTCCCCGGAAATGCGCGACAGGGCATGGGCAGGCAGAAAGCCCACCGTCTGGTCCGTGACCGGCAGGCCGCTCGCCAGAAATTGAAGATGATAGACCCGCCGGGTGGCCATCAGCAGGCCGCGCACATCCCGTGCGTCCCGCTGAAGTTCCGCGTGGATGGCTTGTTCAATCAGGCGGCGACCAATCACGACATCCGCCATCACGATCAGCACCACCACCGCCAGGGTGGCCAACCAAATCTTGTATTGCAGCTTCATGGCCGATGTCTCGCGTGGCCCGGCATCGAGAACCTGCCCTTGGTTTACCGGTAAGTGGATCGCTACAGAGCATAGTGTCCCGGCCCGATGGTGCCTAGGCGGACCACTGGGCCATAGCCTGAACCAGAATAAAACAACCCTATCCAGGGGCCGGCGGGATGGGACGAGGGCGATCCGCCGCCGTCACGGCTGCTCCGTCTAGCTCCCGCCTTGAGTATGATCCCCCCCGGCGGACGGTTTGGGCCGGCAAGATTGATAAGGAAAACATGGCGTTGATGGGGGAGGTGGGCGTGAGGAGAATTTGGGTGGTGGTGCCGGCCTTTAACGAGGCGGAAAATCTGGGGGAATTGGTGCCGCGAATCCTGGCTCAGGCCAGCGCCCTCCACCCGGACAGCCGGGTGCTGGTGGTCGATGACGGTTCCACCGATGCCACCGCCGCCGTGATGGGCGCCATCTGCTCCCGCCTGGCCGGCGTGGAATTTTTGCGGCTGGCCCGCCAGCGGGGCAAGGCCGCCGCCCTGCAGCGGGGCTTTCGGCATGCCCTCGACCAACAGGCCCAGGTCGTGGTCATGATGGACGCGGACGGGCAAGATGAACCTGCCGAATTGCCGCGTCTGCTGGAACAACTGGATGCGGGCTTCGATTTGGTGACCGGCGCCCGTCTGGCGCGGCGGGACCTGTTGGTCAAGCGCCTGACCTCCCGGTTGTTCAATCGCGCTACCCGGGTCCTGACCGGCGTGCCCGGCACCGACCTCAACTCCGGCTTCAAGGTGATGTCGGCGGCGGTGGCCAGCGACTTGTCGCCCATGTTGTACGGCGAGATGCACCGCTATATCACAGTGATGGCCCACTGGCTCGGCTATCGGATTACCGAGGTTCCGGTCACCCACCGGGAACGCCGCTATGGCCAGACCAAGTACAGTGTCGCCAGGTTTTGGCGCGGCTTCCTTGATTTGCTCACCGTGCGCTTTCTGATGTCCTACGCACGGCGACCCTCCCATCTGTTTGGGGGAATCGGCATCATCAGCTTGCTGCTGGGCATGGCCGGCGTTGGGGTGTTGGGGTGGTCGAGTGGGAACGGTCCCAGCCTGGATGGTCCGGGGTGGTGGCCGGCCGCCCTCATGCTGCTGGTGGCCGGCGTATTGCTGGTGTTCATGGGGTTGCTCGCCGAGTTGATCATTTTTACCCGTCCGCCCAGGGGCGACGCCCCGGCTGGCGCGGTCCAGCGCGACTCCTGAGCGGGCTGGCATCCCTCCATGGCCGCGCTCCTCAGACCACTCTGGCCCCAGAATGTTTATGTGCGCGGTGCGCGCGCCCTGCGTTCCGGGCTGGCCAGGGCCGGGCTGCTGGCTCCTCTCGACCATTGGGCCAGCAGGTCCCGGTTTGGCGTTTGGTCCAGATCCCTGCTGGCGATACATGATCTGCGGGATTTCGCTGCCCTCGATCTTCCCTGGTGGACCTTCGCCGCCACGGATCGGGTGGCCCGCTTCCTGGCGGAACGGCCGGGGGCCCGGGTGTTCGAGTGGGGCGCGGGGGCGTCTACCCTCTGGTTGGCGCGCCGTGCCGGCTCGGTGACCAGCGTGGACCATGATCCGACCTGGGGCGAGCAACTGGCGCCACTGCTGCCCGCCAACGCCCGGTTACGGGTGGTGCCAGCCGTCCCGGTGCCGGACCTGGCCCCGGCCGTCCGTTCCGGCCGGGCGGGCCAAAGCGCTTTAGATTTTTCCGATTATGTGGCGGCCATCGACAGCCTGGACGGGGACTTCGATCTGCTGGTGGTGGACGGCCGGTGCCGGGAGCTGTGCCTGGTCCGGGCCTTGGATCGCCTGGCGCCCGGCGGGCTGATCCTGTTCGATAACCTGGAGCGCGTCCGCTACCGCCGGGCTATCGCGGCGTTGGGTGCGCGACTCAAGGTGGAGTGGACGTTCGGCCCGACCCCCTGTCTGCCCTATCCCACCATCACCGTCTTGCTCCGGGTTCCGGAGCGCGGGACCCCCAAGTCAGCTCCATGACGTCCGGACCCACGGCCGCGCCCTGGCGTCCGGCCCTCGCCGTTTCCGGCACCAGTTGGGCGATTAGCCTAGCCTGTGTCCTGGCCGGCGCCGGGCTGTTTTTCCTGCTGCGCTGGGCGCAACCCATTCAAGGGCTGGGCAATCACGACATCGGCGGCATCGCCTACGGCGCCGATCTGCTGCTGCGGGGCGAACTGCCCTATCTGGATAGCATCGAGCTGAAAACGCCCGGCTCTTTCTATCTGGTGGCCGCCGCCTGGCTGCTGGCCGGCCGTTCGGCGGCGGTGCTGCACGGGGCCTGCACCCTCTGGATCTTCCTGGGGGCCGGCGCCCTGTTCGCCGCCGCCTACATCACTTACCAGGACCGGGACCACCCCCGGAGCCGGGAGGTGGCGATTCGCTGTGCCGGTTTGGCGGCCGGCATTTACCTGGCCTCGTCTGGTCAATGGGACTCCAACTACACCACCTGGATGATGCCGCCCTACGCCGCCGCCTACGCGGCGCTGATGGCCGGCTTGCGCCAGGATCGCTTTTCCGCCCACCTGCTGGCCGGCGGGTTCGCCGGGCTGGCGTACCTGTTCAAGAACCACGCGGCGGTCATAGTGGCGGTGGCCGGTTGCACCTGGATCTGGGCGCGCCGCCGGGGCGAACCAGGCGCCCGGGCCAGGACCTGGCTCGGCTGGGCGCTGGGCGCGGCGATGGCCCTGCTGCCCGTCAGCGCCCATTACCTGGTCCAAGGGGCTTGGCCGGACCTCATCGCTGGCCTGTTCCCTTTGGCCAAGTACAGCGACTATGCCCAGCGGGTCGATCAAACCCCTGGGCTGGTGGCGGCCTATCGGCTTTTAGCCCAACTCCTGGAGCGCTTTCCCGCCGAATTCTGTTGGGGCTTGGGCACCCTGGGCCTAGCGTTGTGGGTGGGCTACCGGCAATCGCGGCGGTCCAGTCCGCCAGCCGCCCGGGTCCGCATCGAACCCCTGGCGCCGACCCTGGCTTTCCTGGTGTTGAGCATCAGCGCCGGCGGCCTGGGCGGCCTGCGCTATTACGATCACTACGCCGCCCAGTACCTGCCCGGTTTCGCCCTGCTGGCCGCCCATCCCGCGCTTTGGCGATGGGCCAGTGCTTGGCTGCGGCACCTGGGCAACGGGTGGTTCCGGCAGCCTGTCGCAGTGGCAAACCCGCCGCCAGGGTCCGCCAGCCTGGGCCCAGTCGCGCTGGCCGTTCTGCTCACCGGCGCCATCCTGGGGGCGCAGCGACTGGAACAGATCTTCGCCGGTACCCAGCGGGTGGCCTTTCCCGCCGGGACCTCCCTCGAACAGGCGGGTCGCTATATCCAGGACCGCTCCGCCCCAACGGACACCCTGCAATGCTGGGGCTGGGGCGCCTGGCCGGTGTATTTCTGGGCCAACCGCCATGCCCCCGGCCGCCTCTACAAGGAACTGGGCGCCGTCACCCGGTTCAATTTCAATAGCGATATCCTGAACCCGCCAGACCCCGCCCAAGCGCGGCTGGACTGGAAACCGGGCCCCATCGCCGATCAACTGCTGCGGGATTTTCAAACCAAGCCACCGGCGTTCCTGGTCCGGGCCAGGCCCTTCTTCCCCGGCATCCACAATGATCCCCTGGATGAATCCGGGCCCCTGGCGGCATGGATCGCCCACCACTACCGGCAGGTAGCCACTTTTGACGGCTTGGATATTTACCAATACCAGGTGCGTCCCGCGCTTACCGGCGGCCCGGTGCCCTGACCGGATGATTGCTAGCCATTGGCAGAGGTAAGAACGCGGGAGATGGCCCCCGCCGGCGCGTGCCGGGCATCGAGCCGCAACCAGAACTTGGAGGAAACCTAGTGGAACCCGTTGCCGTCATCGACTTTGAAACCACCGGCATGTCGCCGATGTCTGGAGCGCGGGCCACGGAAATTGCCGTCGTCCTTTTAGAGGGGGGCCGGATCCGGGCGCGCTACCACAGCCTGATGAACGCGGGCGTTCCCGTGCCGCCCTTCATCCAGGCCCTCACCGGCATCAGCACCGCCATGCTACGCAAGGCGCCGCCGGTAGCGGAGGTGATGGCGGCGGCCGCCGACTTTATCGGCGACCATCCCCTGGTCGCCCACAATGCCACCTTTGACCGCCGCTTCCTGGACGCCGAATTGGAGCGGATTGGCCGGGCCCGGCAGGCGGAATTCGCCTGTACTCTGCTGGCAGCGCGGCGCATCTATCCCGAGGCACCCAATCACAAACTCGGGACCTTGATCCAGTTCACCGGCCTGCCGGCACCGGCCAGCTACCACCGGGCACTGACCGACGCGGAAATGGCCGCCGGGCTACTCGCCCAAATGGAGCGGGACCTGCAGCGACGCTTTGGCCTCAAGTCCGTCAGCCACGCCCGGTTGCGGGAACTTCAGGGCGTACCCCGGCGGGGACTCAACCACTGGCTACAAAACCAGCCCTGGGCGACAAACTGAGCGGAGGTGGGATCAGC
>CAZIHO010000155.1:0-6216 GCA_964538875.1 uncultured Chromatiaceae bacterium | reverse complement strand
GCTAAGCCCGCTAAGCCCGCTAAGCCGGAAGCCAAAGGCAAGAAGAAGAAATAGCACCATCGAACCGGGCGCCGCGACGAGGTTGCGGCGCCGCCCCCGGAGCAGGGAGGCTCCCCTCGGCGCGAATGGCCCTGATCGGCCCGAATCCCACCTGCAACAGCTCGCTGCCGCCTTACCCCCGGGTCAGTTAGCCGCCCAGGGACCGCAATCTTGGCCTCTGTCTCCTGGACAGAACCTGAACGGAGATAGCCGGCCGTCTTCTGTTTGGTTTGAATGCTGGAACGGCGCGCTGGGCACCGGCACTTCCCTG
Source organism: uncultured Chromatiaceae bacterium (assembly GCA_964538875.1). Taxonomy (GTDB): domain Bacteria; phylum Pseudomonadota; class Gammaproteobacteria; order Chromatiales; family Chromatiaceae; genus CAZIHO01. The sequence goes on along the minus strand of CAZIHO010000155.1, from coordinate 5,906 downwards.
TGCCAGAGAACCCGCTGGTCAGACCACTTGCACCCGGATTTCCTCGCCGTCGGCGGGATCCACCAGATGCACGGCGCAGGCAATGCAGGGGTCAAAGCTGTGGATGGTGCGCAAAATCTCCAGGGGTTGCTTGGGATCTTGCAGGGGATGGTTATCCTGGAGGGCCGCCTCGTAGGCGCCGGGCCGGCCCTGGGGATCCCGGGGACCCGCGTTCCAAGTAGACGGCACCACAGCCTGGTAGTTGGCGATGCGCCCGTCCGCAATGCGGATCCAATGACCCAGGCCACCCCGGGGCGCTTCCATGAACCCGGCGCCCTGGCAGCGCTTGGGCCAGGTCTTGGGCTCCCATAGGGTGCTATTGAAGGTGCGGGTGTCTCCCTGTTTGATATTGTCCACTAGACCCTGGTAGAAGCCCTTTAGAAGATCCGCGTACACCTTGGATTCCAGGGTGCGGGCGGCGGTGCGGCCCAGGGTGGAGAACAGGGCTTCCAGGGGCAGATCCAGCTTGGTCAAGGCGTACTTGGCCAACTCCTGGGTTTGCTGGTGACCACTGGCGTACAGCAACAACACCCGGGCCAGGGGACCCACCTCCATGGCTTGTCCCTTCCAGCGCGGCGCCTTGAGCCAGGAATAGGACTGGTCCACGTCCAGATGTTGGTAGGGCGGCGTCGGCCCCGTGTAGTCGAATTGGGTTTCGCCGTCGTAGGGGTGCAGGCCCTGGTCCTTGCCGCCTGGATACTGGTACCAGGAGTGGCTGATGTATTCCTGAATCTGACCGCTATCGTGCAGGTCCAGGGGATGGATCTGGCTGAGATCCCGGTTCAGGATCACGCCGCGCGGAATCCCGAAACCGGCCGGATCCCGCATACTGGTGCTGGGGAGGTCACCGAACGACATGAAATTGCCCAAGCCTTCGCCGCGCTTGAACCAGTCCTTGTAGAAGGACGCCACCGCCAGCGTATCCGGTACATAAACCTGGTCCACGAACTCGCCCATGCGGTCGATCACGTCCTTGACCTGGGCCAGGCGCTTGGCGTTGATGGCGGAATCCGAGTTGAGGTCGATGGGCGACGCCACGCCTCCCACCAGGAAATTGGGGTGGGGGTTCTTGCCGCCAAAAATGGTGTGCAGCGCCACCACGTCCCGTTGCCAAGTGAGGGCTTCCAGGTAGTGGGCCACCGCCATCAGGTTGGCTTCCGGGGGCAGCCGGTACTCTGGATGGCCCCAGTAGCCGCCAGCGAAAATGCCTAACTGGCCGGCCTCCACGAAGTTCTTGACCTTCCGTTGCACGTCCGTGAAATAGCCCGGCGACGACTTGGGCCAGTTGCTCAAGGATTGGGCCAATGCCGAGGTGGCCTTGGGGTCTGCCTTGAGGGCAGATACCACGTCCACCCAGTCCAGGGCGTGCAGGTGATAAAAGTGCATCACGTGATCGTGCACGAACTGGGCGGCGATCATGAGGTTGCGGATCAACTGGGCGTTGGGCGGCGGCTCATAGACCAGGGCGTCCTCTACGGAGCGCACCGAGGCGATGGCGTGAACCAGGGTGCAGACGCCGCAGATGCGCTGGGCGTAGGCCCAGGCATCCCGGGGGTCCCGGCCACGCAGGATGAGTTCGATGCCGCGCACCATGGTGCCGGACGAGTAGGCTTGGGCGATCTTGCCGCCTTCCATCTGGGCCTCGATGCGCAGATGGCCTTCGATGCGGGTGATCGGGTCAACGACGATGCGTTCGGTCATGGTTCCAGAGTCTCCGGTTGGGGGCGGCCCACCCAGTCTTGGGCGGAGTTCGGCCCACTCGCTACAAATTCAGTCCGGCCAGGCCGCTAGTCCTTTTCCACCAGATGGTCGGCGATGACCTCAGTGAGGCCGATCACCGGAATATCCAGGCGATATTCCTCGATGCCCTCCTCCAACTGGGTGCGACAAGTGGCGCACATGGTCAGAATCCGCTCCGGACGTACTTCCTCCAACTGGGACACCTTGCGCTTGAACGCCGTCATACGCAGTTCGGCGGCCCGTTCATTGCTGCTCACGCCGCCGCCGGCGCCACAGCACCACTGGAACTTGCCGTGCTCCGCCAAATCCACGAAGTTGTCGGCGATCAGGTTGGTCAGGTTACGTTGCTGCTGGAGCACGCCGCTCTTGCGCGCTAGGTTGCAGGGATCGTGCAGGGTGAGCCGGTCGCTCTCCTTGCCCTCGGTCTTGATGCGGCCGCTGGCCCGCAGTTCATCCAGCAACTCGATGATATGCACCACCTTGAACGAATAGGGCCGGCCGATGACGTTGGGTCCTTCCCAGCGAATCGCGGTGTAGGCATGGCCGCATTCCGGGCTGATGACGGTCTTGACCTTGAGTTGTTCCGCCGCCTTCACCACCCGCTCCACCAGCACCGCCGCGATGTCGCCGGACCCCAATTGGACGCCGGCGTTGGTGGCCTCGAAAGCCTCGGAGGACAGGGTCCAGGAAACGCCGGCGTGGGCCAGGATCTTGGCCAGGGCCGCCAGGTATTCCGGGAAATTGATGATTTCCATGGACGACAGCAGCACCAGGTAATCCACCCCCTGCTGGTCGATGGGGATAGTCAGGCCGGTTTCCTGCTCCACGTGCTTGACCTGGGCCAGCACCGCCGGGAAGCGCAAGCCCATGGGGCTGCCGATGTTCACCGCCCGCTGGGCCGCACCCACCAGCCCTTCCGGCACATGACCAGAGGCCACCATGCCCTCCCGGGCCTTGCGGATCATGTATTGCAGATCATTGCCCACCGGGCAGACCATGGAACAACGGCCGCACATGGTGCAGGAGTCATATAACAACTCCTCCCACTCGGCCAGCATCTCGTCCGTCACCTTCTTGCCCAGGCCAACCCACTTGAGCAACCGGCCCAGCAGGGTGAACTCCTGTTGCCAGACCAGGCGGAACGGCTCCAGTTTCTTGATCGGCGCGTACTTGGGATTGCCGGTCTCGGTGTAGAACAGACAGGCCTCGGCACAGAGACCACAATGAACGCAACTGCTGAAATAGGCAGCCACCGGCGCGTCCATCTGCTCCCGGAACGCCTGGAGCCCCCGTTCGATGGACAAACTGCTCATGATTCGACCCCCTTGCGGCCAAAAGTGGCGCCGTTAAACCAGCGAGCGATGAAAGCAGTAAAAGCGTGCATCAGCTTGGTGAAGGGGAAAATCACCAGAAACAGTTCCACGCTCAGGATGTGAATCCCCAAGATCAACGGATAGGGATTCACCAGCCGGTGATAGGCCAGGTAGCCGGTCAACAGGGGCAATAGGGTCAGCGCCCACACCAGATAATCCTCGAACTGGCTGATGTGTCTCATCACCGGGTCCAGCAACCGGTGCACCAGCATGGCGACCAGCGCCACCATGGTGACGGCGGACACCGCGTCCACCACCGGATTGGGCAGGCCCGGCCAACTGAAGCCAACCACCGCCGCGAACAACTCGATGTGGGGCACGAACAGCAGCAAGGCCACCAGAAAACCGATGTGCCACAGATAGCCCACCACCACATTGAAGGGCGCCCGCCGGAAGGTACCCGGATCGGCCAGGAAGCGCCGCGCCACGGTACGCATACCGGGTCCGAATTCCCCTTGCCGGGGCAGGGCGTGATTGACCGCCCGGCCCAGGGACAATATTTCCAACAACCGCACCACCACGCCGGCGACGAAGATCATCACCGCCCAGTCCAGGGCCGGACCCCGTACCCACAACAAAAAATCCATGGAGGTTTTCATGCGCCTAGTCCCCGAACTGGTCCACCGAAACCTGCTGATGCTCGCGCTTGGCCGCCTGCTGGGTGGAATGTCCCAACTGACCGGACAAAGCCCCCAGGGCCACGCCCGCCGCCGCCGCGTAGGCGACGTTGCGGGTAATGTCGCTGGTGGGAATCGACAACGCCCGGTAAAAGCCGCCCGCGTCCCAAAAATCCGGCTCCGAACAACCCAGGCAGGGATGCCCAGACTCCACCGGCCAACTGACGCCCCCGTTCCACTTCACGGTAGCGCAAGCGTTGTAGGTCATGGGGCCCTTACAGCCCACCCGGTACAGGCACCAACCCGCCTTGGCGCCCCGGTCGTCGAAACTCTCGGCAAACAGACCCCGGTCGTAGAAGGGCCGCCGGTAGCAGCGGTCATGGATGCTTTGGCCGAAGAACGCCTTGGGCCGCTGATGCTCGTCCAGGGCCGGCAAGGTGCCGAAGGTCAGCAGATGGGCCAATACGCCGGTGATGGCCACCGGCAGGGGCGGACAGCCGGAGATATTGATGACCGGCTTATCCTTGATGATGTCCCGCACCGCCACCGCGCCGGTGGGATTGGGGCGGGCCTTGGGCAGACCGCCGAATGCCGCGCAACTGCCCACCGCCACCACGGCGGCGGCGCCCCGCACCGTTTCCTGGAGCATGTCCAGATTGGCAACGCCGGCAATGGTGGAGAAACCGGGATTCCCTAAGGGCACGGAGCCATCCACCACCACCAGATACTTGCCCCAGTTATCCCGCATGGCCTGCTCCCGGGCATGCTCGGCGGCCTCGCCGCTGGCGGCCTGGAGCGTATGGTGATAGTCCAGGGAAATAAAATCGAAGATCAGGGATTCCACCGTGGGCGCGTGGCTACGGGTCAGGGACTCGGTACAGCCGGTGCATTCCTGCAACGACAGCCAAATCACCGACTGGCGCCGCGCCTTGACCAGCGCCTCCGCCATGGCGGGCACCATGCTCGGCGCCAGCGCCATCATGGACGCCGTGGCGGTGCAAAATTTCAGGAATCCCCGCCGTGATACCCCATGGCTCCTCAGCCGTTCGCCGAGAAAAGCTGATTCTGACATTCCGCACCTCGCTGGTTACATGACTGCTCGTCGCGCTGCTCCCCCGGCCCTGGAGATCGGAGCCGCGCCCACCCCACCTGGCGAGACGTGCTCCCCGTTCCAGGCTCACCCCACCGGGAGGGACGCCGCCCATCCGGGAAATCCGCATATTTAGAATATAATGATTTCCTTGTTTTATATTGAGCCAAGGCAAAGTTATCGGCGGATTCCGCCGTTCCGGGCACTTTCGTTGATCCATTTCAGGACCCGATCACATCCAACCGCCGCAACTACGACGCCCATGCCTGAATTGGACCTATTGCTGCCCCTCGTCCTGATCCTCGGCCTGGCCGGATTGGTCCAGGGCCTTTCCGGGTTCGGCGCTGGCCTGCTGGCCATCCCCCTGCTGGCGCTATTTCTCCCTTTGGCGACCGTGGTTCCCCTCATGAACCTGTTGGGGCTGGTCATCGCCCTAATCAACCTCCCCCACATCGCCCACGCCCTGCGTCTCCAGCCAATCCTGACCCTGCTACTGGGCTATGGACTGGGCGCGCCCCTGGGCTTATGGGTGCTGTCCCACGCACCCGCAGGTCCGGTGTTAGGAATTCTGGGTCTATGGCTCTGTGCCTATGCCCTATTCGCGCTCTGGGGGCACGGCTGGGAAAACGCCTGGTTACGGGAACAACGCCTGGCCCTCGGTGCCGCCGCCGGCGCCCTAGGCACCGGCTTTGGCACCAGTGGTCCGCCGGTGATCCTGCACGTGGCGGCACAACGGGATTGGACCTGCGACCAGCAAAAGGCCACGCTGGTGCTGTTTTTTCTGATTTCCGGCGCCATGACGGTGCTCACCCACGCCCTCGGCGGCCTGCTCACCCCCGACGTGCTGGGCTGGCTGCCCTGGGGCCTCCCCTCCCTGGTACTCGGCACCTGGACCGGCATCGCCCTGTACCGCAACCTGGGCAAGCACCAATACCAACGCCTGACCTTTGGCCTGATCCTGGTGTCTGGGCTAGCGCTGGGACTGCGGGCGCTGCTGGGGGGGAGCTAGGGAAGCGTATAACCGCCACCGTCGACGTGGGTGGGCGA
>CAZIHO010000154.1:5153-6304 GCA_964538875.1 uncultured Chromatiaceae bacterium | reverse complement strand
ACGGCCTTGGCCCGCGCAGGCCCGAAACCCGGCACTGCGGAAATCTGCTCTAGGGAGGCGGCCGCCAAGTCTTCGCAGCTCAGGATGCCGTGGTTCTGCAAATCCTTGGCGGTGCTAGCGCCGATGCCGCGTACTTTGGTTAGGGGTGTACCCATTGATGTGAGTCTCCTGTCTTTTTGATGGTTTTGTATGGGGGAAAGCGAGAGCGATAACCAAACTTAACCCATACCCGGTCAACAATCCATGTTTTGGGTAACTGACCCAGTGGGATCAGTGTCCGGGAGAAGTTTGGGGGAGGGGGGCGGATCGGGCCGAGGGCCACCACCGCGGGCCAGATCGTTCGGTAGCTCCAACCCGAGCCCTTTGGAGTTCAAGCTTAGTATGCCAAATGGTTTTAGGCCAGACCATCCCTGTTTGACGCCGGGTCCCGGCCTGACCCGCTTGGCGCCGCAATCCGTGGCGGCTAGAAACGGACCCCGGGGTGGATGCGGTATGCTGTAAGGCTTTGTAATCCATCAAGCAAGCATTTTGGGAAATTTAGGGTGGCACGGGCAGTCCAAGCAACATCTTCCGAGAATACCATCGGCACCTACCTAGCGCGTTGGCTGCGGGAGGTGAGTCTGTGGATGGTCCTGTTCCTGGCCATCTTCCTGTTGCTGGCCTTGGCGACCTACTCACCCCAGGACCCGGCGTGGTGGTTCGTTGGACCTAACCAAACGATACGTAATGCGGGCGGACGGGCCGGGGCGTTGCTGGCGGACGGGGCCTTTGCTCTATTCGGATTGTGCGCCTACCTGTTCCCCCTCATGTTGGGCTGGACCGGCTTCCTGGCGTTTCGGTACGTGCAACCCAGCCTGGCAGATTATGTGCGGGTGCTGTCCCTGCGCTGGATCGGCTTCCTGGTCACACTGCTGGCGGCCACCGGCCTGGCCCAGGTCCATCTAGCCAGTTTTGGGACCCCATTGAAGGAAGGTGCTGGCGGTGTGTTGGGCAAGTATCTGAGCGAGTTTCTGGTGGCCCAGTTCAGTTCCGGCGGCGGGTCCCTGTTTTTGCTGGCGCTGGTGTTGAGCGGCTTTACCCTGGTGACCGGCCTTTCCTGGCTGGCGGTGATGGATGGCATCGGCGCCGGCATCCTGGCCATCCTGGGCGGG
>CAZIHO010000154.1:0-5053 GCA_964538875.1 uncultured Chromatiaceae bacterium | reverse complement strand
AAGCTCAAGGATTTCGGCGTCGCGGTCCAGGTGGTGGGGGTCTATCCAGGGCCGGTGGTGACTTTGTTCGAACTCCAATTGGCGCCGGGCACCAAGGTGAGCAAGATCACCGGCCTGGCCAAGGATCTGGCCCGCGCCCTGCTGGTCATCAGCGTGCGGGTGGTGGAAGTCATCCCCGGCAAGTCCGTGATCGGCCTGGAAGTGCCTAACGAGCATCGGGAAATGGTGTATCTGAGCGAGGTATTCAATTCCCCAGCTTACGGGAATTCCCGCTCGCCCCTGACCCTGGCCCTGGGCAAGGACATCTCCGGCCGGCCGTCGGTGGTGGACCTGGAGAGCATGCCCCACGCCCTGATTGCCGGCACCACCGGGTCCGGCAAGTCGGTGGCGGTGAACGCCATGATCCTCAGCCTGTTGTACAAGTCCCTGCCCCAGGACGTGCGCCTCATCATGATCGACCCCAAGATGTTGGAGTTGTCGGTCTATCAGGGCATTCCCCATTTGCTGACCCCGGTGGTCACCGACATGAAGGAAGCGGCCAACGCCCTGCGTTGGTGCGTGGGCGAAATGGAGCGGCGCTACAAGCTGATGGCGTCCCTGGGCGTGCGCAACATCAAGGGCTACAACAAAAAGGTCGAGGACGCCGAGTTGATGGGGCGGCCGCTCCTGGATCCCTTCCACGATCCCAACCTGGATCCGGGTGGCGACGGGCCCCAGCCCCTCAAGCACCTGCCCTATGTGGTGGTCATCATCGACGAGCTGGCCGACATGATGATGGTGGTCGGCAAAAAGGTGGAGGAACTGATCGCGCGCCTGGCCCAGAAGGCGCGGGCGTCCGGCATCCATTTGCTACTGGCGACCCAACGCCCGTCGGTGGACGTGTTGACCGGCCTCATCAAGGCCAACATCCCTACCCGCATCGCCTTCCAGGTATCGTCCCGCATCGACTCTCGCACCGTGTTGGATCAGATGGGCGCCGAGCACCTGTTGGGCCACGGCGACATGCTGTATCTGGACCGGGGCAAGAGCATTCCCCAGCGCGTGCATGGCGCCTTCGTCGCGGACCATGAGGTCCACAAGGTGGTGGATTACCTCAAGGCCCGGGCCGCGCCGGACTACATCGACTCGGTGCGGGAAGAGGCCCGGGACTTCGTGCCTGGCATCGATCCAGACCCCAAGGACGGCGACACCGAAGACCAGGATCCCCTGTTCGACGAGGCGGTGCGCCTGGTCACCGAGAAGCGCCGGGCGTCCATTTCCAGCGTGCAGCGGCAATTCAAGATCGGCTACAACCGGGCCGCGCGGCTGGTGGAGGAAATGGAGCGGATCGGCATCGTGGGTCCCCAGGAAAGCAACGGCAACCGGGAAGTGCTGGCGCCGCCGCCCCCGGAGGATTGATCCAACCCTATCCCTAGGAATCAGCATGTATCGAAAAACTCTTCTGTTGGCCGTCCTGATGCTGGCGGCGGACCTGGCGGCGGCTAGCGGCATCGACCGGCTGCATCACTTTTTGGACGGCCTGCACAGTATGCGCGCCGACTTCGAGCAATCCGTGGCCACCAACAAGGACGAACGGGCCCGCTATTCCAAGGGCACCCTGTACCTGGAGCGGCCCGGCCGCTTTCGCTGGGATTACCTGGACCCCGCCGGCCAGTTTGTGATCGCCGACGGCAGCCGGGTCTGGTTGTACGACGCCGAATTGGCCCAGGTTTCCCATCAGGCCCAGGCCGACGCCCTGCGCGGCACGCCGGCGCTGCTGCTCAGCGATACCTCGCCGGTGGAGACCCATTTCCAGGTAGCGGACCTGGGTGTCAAGGAGGGTCTGGAGCGGGTCGAACTGACCCCCAAGGGGGAGGGGAGCGAGGTCAGCCGGGTACAAATTGCCTTCGAGGGCGAGCGCTTGGACAGCTTCGAGATGATCGACAGCTTCGGCCAGGTGACCCGCTTCCGCTTCTCCCACATCCAGCGCAACCCCAAGCTGGAAGCCAGTCTGTTCCGCTTCACGCCACCGCCCGGTATCGACATCCTGTCCCGCTAGGCGCCATGGCCGCTGACGACTCCCGGCCCCTGGCGGACCGGATGCGGCCCCTGGGGCTGGATGAACTGGTGGGACAACCTCACCTGCTGGCACCCGGCAAACCCCTGCGCCGCCTGCTGGAAGGGGGGCGGCTACCCTCCCTGATTCTGTGGGGACCCCCCGGCACCGGCAAGACCACCCTGGCCGGCCTGCTGGCCAGCCAGTCCGGCGCCCAGTTCCTGCGCTTCTCGGCGGTGCTGGCGGGCGTCAAGGAAATCCGCGCCGCAGTGGAACAGGCCCAACGGATCCGGGCCATGCAGGGGCGGCCTACGGTGCTGTTCATCGACGAGGTCCACCGCTTCAACAAGGCCCAGCAGGACGCATTTCTGCCCCACCTGGAAGATGGCACCCTCACCCTAATCGGCGCCACCACCGAAAATCCTTCCTTTGAGCTGAACAACGCGCTCCTATCCCGGGCACGGGTGTTCGTCCTCAAGCCCCTGGGCGAGGCGGATTTGGCCGACTTGCTGGAACGGGCGCTCCAGGACCCGGAGCGGGGTCTCGGCGGCCAGGGCTTGAGCCTGACGCCCGAATCCCGCCAAGCCCTGGCCAAGGCGGCGGATGGCGATGCCCGGCGTGCCCTCAGTCTGCTGGAACTGGCTGCCCAACTGGCGGACCAGGGCGTCATCGGCGCCGAGGCCCTGGCCGAGGTGCTGGGTGGCGGCACCCGTCGCTTCGACCAGGGGGGCGACGATTTTTATGAGCAGATTTCCGCGTTGCACAAGTCGGTGCGCGGTTCCGCCCCGGACGCGGCCCTCTATTGGCTGGCGCGTATGTTGGACGGCGGCGCCGATCCCCTGTACCTGGCCCGGCGTCTGGTGCGCATGGCGTCCGAGGATATCGGCATCGCCGATCCCCGGGCCCTGACCCTGACCCTGGACGCCTGGGACATCCAGGAACGTCTGGGCCGTCCGGAAGGCGAATTGGCCCTGGCCCAGGCGGTGCTGTACCTGGCCTGCGCGCCCAAGAGCAACGCGGTGTACAAGGCTTGGGGCGCGGCCCAGCGGGATGCCAAGGAGTTTGGCTCCCAACCGGTGCCGCTCCAGTTGCGCAATGCCCCCACCCGGCTCATGCAGGGCCTGGGTTATGGGCGCGCCTACCGCTACGCCCACGACGAGCCGGACGCCTACGCCGCCGGGGAACGTTACTTTCCAGACCAGATGCCGGAGCGCCGCTATTACCAGCCGGTGCCCCGGGGTCTGGAAATCCGCATCGAGGAAAAACTGGCCCGGCTGCGGGAATTGGACCGCCTGGCCCGGGAGCGGGGCAAACCCTAGCGCCAGGGTGCGAGGCGTCGCCTCATGCCAACAACCCCCGCACTTCCTCGATTTCCTGGTGGGCCTCGTCCAGCACCGCCAGGGACAACTGGGGCGAGAGTCTGCCCAATGCTAATTTGCGAAAAGCGGGCACTTCGTCTAGACGGGGCAGGGTTTTACCCACCGGCGTGGCCACGAACGCATGCAGTTGGGACATGACCAGAATATCGGCGTAGTCCGGTTGGGGCTGGTGGTCCCGCATCCAATGCTCCGCTTCCCGGGCGGCGGTGACGAATTCCTCTCGAAATCCCCATAGGCTGAGGGTGCGGGCGCTGTAATCCGCTCTGAGACTCTGGATGACCCGGTCCAGCAAGTCCGGATCCTGGGTCAGGGCCGGGGTCTGGCTGGCGTGGTGCAGGATAGGAATGACGCCCAGGTCATGCACCAGACCCATGAGCAGCGCTTGGGCCGGATCGAAACCGGGCGTGCGCCGGGCCAGCGCATGGCAGAGGGCGGCCACCTGGGTGCTGTGCAGCCACAGGGTCTGGAGGCGCGTCCGGATCAGTTCCGAGCGGGTGCGGAACAGGCCCCGCAGCACGAAGCTGGTCACCAGACTCCGGGTGGTTTCCCGGCCCAGCCGGGTGATGGCGTCTTTACAGGTCTCGACCCGCGAGCGTCCACCGAAGGTGGCGCTGTTGGCCACGTGCAGCAGGCGGGCGGTGAGAGCCGGATCCTGTTGGATGAGGCGGGCAATTTCCTCGTTGTTGGCCTGGGGTGAGTCGATCTGCCGGGCGATGCGTACCGCCACGTCCGGCATACCCGGTAGATCGATGCGGCCCCGCTCCAGCAGGTCCCGCAATTCCAGTTGGATTTCCCGTTCCCGCTGAGCCGGCGCGGCGGCTGGGTCCGGCTTGGGAGCCGGCGGCGGAGTGTCCGCTGGCGCCGGCTGGTTGAGCAGCGACCTGGGAATCCGCACCAGCTCTGCGTCCACTTCCACGAGGGCGTCCAGTTCCGGTAGGTCGGGGCCGATAAGGGGGAAATGGGAGCGTAGGGAGCCGGCCAGGATTTTCTTGTGGCTGCCGTCCTTGACCCGCACCCGCAGTTCGCCGGCGATCAGAAACAGCAGGTGCGACGGGGTGCCAGCCGCCTGCCGGATATGAAATCCCTTGGGCAGGCACAGCACTTCCACCTGTCTGGCCAGGCGTTCCAACAGTTCGCCGGGCTGGTTGCGCAGGGGCGCCAGAGATTTCAGGTCGTTGGGAGCGGCGTGCCGCGCGCTGACTTTTGGGTTGTCCATGGATAGAGCAGCTCCGGTAGAAGCGGCGTCCTGACCCGTGCCAGGGGCCACCTAGGCACAGATGGCGGCCAAGGGGCGATTTTGTTTACCTCGCGGGCCGGATCGATCAACGGGACCGATTCCCGGCGCCTAGGCCGGGATATCCGGGAAAACCCGTTACCAGAGCCAGTATAGCCTGATAAAATCTTTTGATTTTTAGCGCTGGAGAGAGGGCCATGTTCGGCAAAGAGATGGGCATCGCGGGTTACGACGAGGATCTGTGGCGGGCAATCCAAGGTGAGGAGCGCCGTCAAGAGGACCATATCGAACTGATCGCGTCGGAGAACTATGCGAGTCCCAGGGTGTTGCAGGCCCAGGGATCGGTGCTGACCAACAAGTATGCCGAAGGCTATCCGGGCAAGCGCTATTACGGCGGCTGCGAAT
>CAZIHO010000153.1:0-6342 GCA_964538875.1 uncultured Chromatiaceae bacterium | reverse complement strand
TCTAGGTCTTGGCGCCATGGCCGACTACCGCCCCAGCATGTACCAGGAACCCGGAACCCGATGGCGGCGCTGAGCGCTGTCCGTCCCTGCTCCCTGTCCTAGCCCGCCCCTGTTGGAGTCTCCCATGCAAGCAGAAGAATTCGCCGCCCTGGCGGCCCAAGGCTATAACCGCATCCCGGTGGTGTGCGAGGTCCTGGCGGACCTGGATACGCCTCTCAGCACCTACCTGAAACTGGCCAAGGGCCCCTACTCCTATTTGCTGGAGTCGGTGCAAGGCGGCGAAAAGTGGGGCCGCTATTCCATCATCGGCCTGCCCTGCGCGACCCGGCTCCGGGTACTGGGTCATCGGGTGATCCTGGAGCAGGACGGCGGGGTGGTGGAGGACCAGGAAGTGCAGGACCCCCTGGCCCATATCTCCGCCTTCCGGCGCCGGTTCCGGGTCGCGGAGCCCGCCGGCCTGCCCCGCTTTTCCGGCGGCCTGGTGGGGTTCTTCGGCTATGACAGCATCCGTTACATCGAGCCCAAGCTGGCCCAGTGCCCCAACCCGGATCCCCTGGGTAACCCGGACATCCTGCTTCTCGTGTCGGACGAGGTGGTGGTGTTCGACAATCTGCGTGGCAAGCTGTACATCATCATTCAGGTGGACCCCACCGCCGGCGCCACCCTGGCCGGCGCCGAGGAACGCATTCGGGAATTGATCCGGCTGATGCGCCAGGGCACACCTAACCCGGCCTGCGCCCCGCCCCGCCAAGTGGCGGAGGCGGACTTCGTGTCCGGTTTCACCCAGGAGGGCTTCAAGGCAGCGGTGGCCCGCATCCAGGACTACATCCTGGCCGGCGACTGTATGCAGGTGGTGTTGTCCCAGCGCCTGTCCATTCGCTACCAGGCGGCGCCCCTGGACCTATACCGAGCGTTGCGGGGCCTCAATCCCTCTCCCTATATGTATTTCCTAGACCTTGACGGATTTCAAATCGTGGGTTCATCCCCGGAAATCCTGGTGCGCTTGGAGGACGGGGAAGTCACGGTGCGCCCCATCGCCGGCACCCGTAAGCGGGGTCCCACCCCCGCCGAGGACCTGGCTCTGGAGCGGGACTTGCTGGCGGATCCCAAAGAATTGGCGGAACACCTGATGCTCATCGACCTGGGCCGCAATGACGTGGGCCGGGTGGCCAAGACCGGCAGCGTGCGGGTCACCGAGAAAATGCTCGTGGAACGCTACTCCCACGTAATGCACATCGTATCCAACGTGGTTGGCGAGTTACAGCCGGGTCTGGACGCCATCGACGTGCTGCGGGCCTCCTTCCCCGCCGGCACCGTGTCCGGCGCGCCCAAGATCCGGGCCATGGAAATCATCGACGAACTGGAGCCGGTGAAGCGGGGCATCTATTCCGGTGCAGTGGGCTACCTATCCTGGAACGGCAACATGGACACCGCCATCGCCATTCGGACTGCGGTGATCCAGGACGGCCATCTGCATATCCAGGTGGGTGCCGGCGTGGTGGCCGACTCCCTGCCGGAAATGGAATGGCAGGAAACCCTGAACAAGGGGCGCGCCATGTTCCGGGCGGTGGCCCTGGCGGAAGCGGGCATCGACCGGCACATCTGCGTGGATGGCGAATTGCGGCGGATCTAGGGGCGCCAACCGGACGAGGCGATGACCATGGTTACCAATAGACGCCTCTCGATCTTTGTGACCGTCTGGCTGCTGGTGACCGCTGGCGCGGCGGCGTCGGATGGGGGGGCCTCGGTCATGCCGATCGACTCGACACCGGTGGAAGCCATCCAACCGCCGGTGCTGGAGCAGGCGCCGCTGGTCATCGGCCGGGTGGTGAATCGGGATGGCGCGCCCCTGGCCGGCGCGCACCTGCGCACCGACCAAGGCAGCGCCGACAGCAACGGCGACGGCTGGTTCGCGGTGGCGTCTGCCGCCCATCCGGTGTGGGTCACGGCGACCCACCCCGGCTATCTGTCCCGTACCCGGGCCGGCGCGCCCGGCGAGCCCCTCTTGATCCGGCTGACCCCGGACGACGGTCAGACAATCAGCCTCCATTTCGGCGGCGATACCATGGCCGGCCGGCGCTTTTACGACGTCAACGAGGATGGCAATACCAGCGATGGATTGATCTCCACCGCCAACCACCCGTCTGAATTCAAGGCCTTGCTGGAACCGGTGCGGCCCCTGCTGGAAAACGCGGACCTTAGCCTGGTCAACATGGAAAGCCCCCTGACGCCCAACGCCTACGTGGATCCCACGCAACCCCGGCCGGCCGGGTTTCATCCCACCAAGGACTATGTCTTTGCCAGCCATCCCGCCTTGGCGGAGGCGCTGAGAGATGCCGGTATCGACCTGGTGGGGCTCGGCAACAACCATATGTATGACTACCTGGAACAGGGCCTAGTCGGCACGCGCGTGGCCTTGAACGATGCGGGCCTGGCCTTTTTCGGCGCCAGCGGGTCCGAAGTCGGCGCCTGGCAACCTGCCATACTCCAGGCTCGCGGCCAAAGTCTGGCGTTCCTTGCCTGCACCTCCATCACCGGCACCGAACACGCCATCAGCTACGTCGCCAACGACAAACAAGCCAAGGGGGGCGCGGCAGCCTGTAGCACATCCCAAATCCAGAAAACGTTGGCCAGCGTCGCCCCCAATGAACATCGAATTTTGATGATTCACGGCGGATACGAATACGGCAGCCAAATGTCCAACCGTATCCAGTCCCTAAGCGACAAGGCCCGGGAAGCGGGCGCCACCCTGGTCATTAACCACCATCCCCACGTGGTAGGTGGCTTCCAGTGGGACGGCAAGACCCTGATCGCCGCCACCTTGGGCAATTTGCTGTTCGATCAGACCATCTGGCGCACTCTCCCCGGCTACCTGCTGGCGGTGCAGGTGCGCCACGGCCAGGTGGTGCGGGCCTATACGGAACCCCTGATGGTGGAAGACTACCGCCCCAAGGGCTTGACCGGCGCCCACGGCAGGTACGTGGCCCGGGAGGCCGCCGCCGAGCCGGGGCCCTTCATCCTGGAAAACGGCGCCATGGAATTGGACGTGGCTGGCCAAGCGCTGCGGCGCGACACCAGCCTGCCGGTGGAGAGCGGCGGCATCTTCGGGCTGGGTGGCGACCAATGGGTGTCCGCTTTTTCCGGTGACGGCAGCCTGCGCCTGGGGCGGGACTTGCTGTGGGTCGGTGACTTTGAAGACATGGACGTGGACGGGGACAGCCAGGAACAGTCTCTGTGGCGGGCCGGCCCGTCCGATCTGCGCTTCGGTGCCTATTACGCCCACGCCGGCCAGAGTGGCGTGCGTCTGTACCGGGACAGCAACAACAGCAGCGACCTGGTCCTGAATCAACTCTATCGCATCACCCTGGACCCAGGCACGGAATTGAGCCTAGTGGGCAAACTCCGCAGTCAAACCGGAGCGCGGCTCACCGCCCAACTCAGTTGGTACCCGGATACGCGGGGTGGTTCCAATAGCCAGACCCAAGCATCCCTGGTGATCCCAGCTGGCAGCGAGTGGCGGGACTTCCGCCTGGATGGGGTGGCGCCCGGCGACGCGGTCGCCACCGGCCTGGTCATGAAACTGCCGCCGCCGAACCCGGCCGAAATGGCGGAAACCTGGGTGGATTTGGACGATTTACGCCTGATCGCCTGGGCGCCGGCGGGCACCAGCTTCGGCCGGCGCTACGACCACATCCAGGTCACCGGCACCGGCCAGGTGACCCTGACCCAGGAAGTGCTGCCCGGCGGTGAACCCTGGCTGGCGCCCGGCACCTTGACCCGGCTGTCCCCCTGACGGAAATACCCAGAGTTCCGGGCTGAACTAGTCCGGGACCCTAGCCGGCACGATGGGTGTGCCGGAACGGCGCAGCGGGTTCTGGGCCCGGTGGCGCAGCAGATGATCCATCAGTACCAGGGCCAGCATGGCCTCGGCGATGGGCGTGGCACGAATGCCGACGCAGGGGTCGTGGCGGCCGGTGGTGATGATTTCGGTGGGATTGCCAGCCCGGTCGATGGTGCGGCCCGGCAGGCGCAGGCTGGACGTGGGCTTGAGGGCCAGCCGTGCGACGATGTCCTGACCCGAGGAAATCCCCCCCAGAATCCCGCCCGCATGATTGGAC
This sequence comes from uncultured Chromatiaceae bacterium, assembly GCA_964538875.1. Lineage (GTDB taxonomy): Bacteria > Pseudomonadota > Gammaproteobacteria > Chromatiales > Chromatiaceae > CAZIHO01. Next base: position 2,224 of record CAZIHO010000153.1, on the reverse strand, counting down.
AAAAACCCGGCGGGCGTCAGTTCGTCCCGATGCTCGGTGCCCCTCTGGGCCACGCAGCCGAATCCGGCGCCGATTTCCACTCCCTTGACCGCGTTGATGCCCATCAGGGCATGGGCGATGTCCGCATCCAGACGGTCGAAGATGGGCTCCCCCCAACCCGGCGGCACCCCGTCCGCCACCAGAGTCACCTCAGCGCCGATGGAGTTACCCTCCTTGCGCAGCGCATCCATGAAGGCTTCCAGCTCCGGAATCCGGGCCGGATCCGGGCAAAAGAACGGATTTTGCTCCACCGCCTCCCAGTCCTTGCATTCCAACAGGAAGGGCCCCAGCCGGGACAAATAGCCCCGGATACGCAGGCCCGCCTGTTCCCGCAAGTATTTCTTGGCGATAGCGCCCGCCGCCACCCGGGCGGCGGTTTCCCGGGCCGAGGAGCGGCCTCCACCCCGGTAATCCCGGAAACCGTATTTCTGCTGGTAGCTGTAGTCCGCGTGGCCGGGCCGAAACTTATCCCGGATCTCCCCATAGTCCTTGGAACGCTGATCCTGATTCTCAATCAACAGGGCGATGGGGGTGCCGGTGGTCAAGCCCTCGAACACGCCGGACAGGATCCGCACCTGATCCGGTTCCCGGCGCTGGGTGGTGTGCCGGGACCTGCCGGGCCGGCGCCGGTCCAGGTCCCCCTGGATGTCTGCTTCGCACAAGGCCATGCCCGGCGGACAGCCATCGACAATGCAGCCAATGGCGGGACCGTGGCTCTCGCCGAAGCCGGTGACCACGAACAGCTTGCCGATACTGTTGCCCGACATGATGGGACACCCTACCCGCCTAGCCCGGCGGTTCCACCGTTTCGTTCATGAGCAACCATTCGTTGGCCTTCTCCAACAATTCCGGGGTCAGGGAACTGGCCGCTTGGTGCAGCTTGAGGCCATTGATGATGTAGTCGTAGCGGGCGCGGTCATAATCCCGCTGGGCTTGATAGAGGCTCTTGGTCACGGTCAGCACGTCCACCATGGTGCGGGTGCCCACTTCCAAGCCCGCCTGGGTGGATTCCAGGGCGCTGGTGAAGGAACGCACCGTGGACTTGAGGGCTTTGACCTTGCCAATGCTGGAAATCACGCCCCGGTAACCGTCCCGCACCTGCCGGTTGACCTCGCGGCGCTTCTGGTCCAGCACCTCCATGTCCGCCTGGAAGTCAAAGCGGGCCTGACGGGTCCGGGACGTGACGGCACCGCCCTGGTACAGGGGAATCTTGAGTTGCAGACCCACCACACCCTCGTTGCGGTCCCCCACGCTGCTGTCGCCAGAGTTCAGCACCGAGTAGGCGCCCACTAGGTCCAGGGTGGGGTAATGGCCAGAGTTTTGGATCTCGATATTTTGCTTGGACGCGTCCGCCCCAGCGCGCGCGCCGATGATTTCATAATTCTGCTGCTGGGCCCGGTCCGCCCACTGCTCCACATTCTCCGGCTGGGGCGCCCGCAGGGGCAGTTTGTCACCCAGCTTGGCCAGGGGCTTGTTGATGGGACCCACAATCTTGCGCAGGTCTTCCCAGGCGTTACTCAGCGCGTTGTCCGCCGTAATCTCGTTGGCCACTGCGTTATCAAACGCGGCCTGGGCCTCATGCACATCCGTGATGGCCACCAGACCTACATCAAACCTTTGCTGGGCCTGCTCCAACTGACGACCATTGGCCTGCTTTTCAGCGGTGGCGGTGCGCAGATTGTCGGCCGCCGCCAGCACGTTGAAATAGGCGGAGGTGCTGCGCACCATCAGGTCGATTTCCGCCGCGGCCAGCAGGGCCGCCGCTTGGGCGATGTTATGGTCCGCCTGGTCCAGCCGGATCCAATAGTCCCGGTGGTAGACCGGCTGGGACACGGCGATCTGGGCGATGGCCTGCCCATAGCTGGACTTGCCGTTGCCCGCCAAACGGCCGCTCACGTCATCGCGCACCGCGTCCGCCTCGGCGCTGGCGCTGAGGGTGGGCAACAGCAGGGCGTTGGCCTGGGGCTTGACCTCTTCCGTGGAGTGGAAACGCTCCCGCGCCTCCCGTAGCACCGGATCATTCTCCTTGGCCAACTCGTAAATATCCAGGAGATGGGACGCGGGGGCGGCGGCGGCGTAAAAGAGCGCGCAACCAACCAGAAACCGAAGGTTCTTCAACATGTGAGGTATGACCCGTACCTGCGGATGGATGGGAAAGGGGTGCCGATGAACATCAGCCGTGCCC
>CAZIHO010000152.1:0-6470 GCA_964538875.1 uncultured Chromatiaceae bacterium | reverse complement strand
GGATGGTCTCACCAGCCAGGCCGTCCGGGTAGCCGCTGCCGTCCCACTTTTCGTGGTGCCAATGGGCGATGGCCTTGGCCAGTCCCAGGAACGCCACCTGTTCCTTGGCGTCCTGTTCCGCTAGCTCGATGGCCTCGGCGCCGATGCGCGCATGGGTCTTCATGATGGTCCACTCTTCCGGTGTCAGGGGACCCGGCTTTTGCAGAATGGCGTCCGGAATGCCCACCTTGCCGATGTCGTGCAAGGGCGCCGAGCGGGACAGGAGTTCGATATAACGGTCGTCCAGCCGGTCCCCGTAGCCGGGATGGGTGCGCAGCAGTTGGGCCAGGCGTCGCACATAACCCTGGGTGCGCAGGATGTGGTTGCCGGTCTCCGGGTCCCGGGTCTCCGCCAGGTGGGCCAGGGCGCGGATACTGACCACCTGGATCAGGTCGTTCTCGCTCATGCGCCGCGCCACTTCCCCTTCCAGCCAGAGGTTTTGGTCCCGCAGCCGGTCCCTGGCCAGCTTGAGTTCCAGGTGGGCGCACACCCGGGCTTCCACCACCGGCGGCAGAATCGGCTTGGTGATGTAATCCACCGCGCCGCTGCGGAAGCCCCGTAACTGGTCCTCCTGGCGGTCCAGAGCGGTGATGAAAATCACCGGAATGTCGCTGGTGCGGGCATCTTTCTTGAGCTGTTCCAGCACCGCAAAGCCGTCCATGCCGGGCATCATGACATCCAGCAGGATCAGATCCGGGCGCGGGTTGGTGACCGCCAGCACCAGCGCCCGTTCCCCGGACTTAGCCGCCCGGACCCGGTAATTGGGACAGAGGATTTCCCCCAGCACGGCAAGATTTTCCGGGGTGTCGTCCACCACGAGGATGGTCGACTGGTTGCTCACCTGATGATCTAAGTCGTTCATTTCGCCACAAACAAAAGGGGGCCTCTGGTTAAAACCTGGGCCGGCCGCGTGGGAACCCCAGGCAGACGGCGCATTCGGGTCCGGCATATCCTATTCGCGGCCGGCCGGACTAAACCTATAGTAGGACAAATTCCCGATCTACCGGCGCGCCCAGACCGGCACTGGCCAGGACCTAGGCCGGAACCCGTCCTGGGACCGGCCCAGCGCTCTGACACGGAACCCATGATCTCATAGGCAACCCCATCGTTTGCACCAGCGCCGTCCCCCCAGTGACCCAGCCGATCCCCTATCATCGCCCCGGAACCGGGTGCCGCCAGTGGTCGCGCCCCGGCCCCACCCCCCTTGGCAACAGCTTGAGCCCGGGACCTGACCCATGACCCATCCCCGCACGCCTCCCCTCCCCGCCGGCGACGCGCCGGCCGGGCGGCACGCCCTGCTGGACGCGCTGCCCTTGGAAATCGCAGTCCTGGACGCCCAGGGCCTGATCCTGGAAGTCAACGCCGCCTGGCGGAACGCGGCGCAGGATCCGGCCTATCCGGGCCGGGGCGCACCGCCGGGAGCCCATTTCCTGGCGCTGTGGCAACAGGCGGCGGAGGCCCTGGGACCCAGGGGTGCGGCGCTGCTGGACGGCCTGGCCAGCGTGCTAAACCGGCAGCAAACCCGCTTCCAGACCGAATTCTGGGTACCCGGTCCGGCTGGGGAGCGCTGGTTTGCCCTGACCCTCGGCGCCATGGAGCTGCCCGGCGGCGGACTGGTGGTCAGTCAAGAGGAGATCAGCGCCCGCAAGCAGGCAGAAATTCAATCCAAGAGCAACGAACTGCATCTCCAGATCGCCTTAGAGGCGACCGGGGACGGGGTGTGGGACTGGGATTTGGCCAACAACCGGGCCTACCTGTCGCCGGGCTACTATGCCCTAGCCGGATATGAACCCAGTCAGGTCACCCCGGATTGGGCATTCTACAAAGCCCTGGTACACCCGGAGGACTGGCCCCAGGTCGAATCCACGGTCCAAGCCCACATTCGGGGCGAGATCCCGGTCAGCGAGGTGCAGTACCGGATGCTCAGCGGCTCCGGGGAGATCCGCTGGGTGCGGGGCCGGGGCAAGGTGGTCGCCAGGGACAGCCAGGGTGCGCCCCTGCGCATGGTGGGCCATATCACGGACATCACCCAGGTCCAGCGCATGGAACAGGAACGCAGCGCCGTGTTGGCGGAGTTGCGCATGATCCTGGATAGCGATGTCATTGGTCTGGCGAAAGTCCAGGACCAGACCATTCTGTGGGCCAATCCCACCTTCCATCGCCTATTCGGCTACCAGGATGGGGAAATGGCCGGCCACCAGACCCCCATGCTGTTCCCGGACGCGGCGGCCTATGCCCAGTTCCGCACCGGGCTTTGGGCCAGCCTAACCCTGACCGGGAAACATTCCGTAGAGTTACAGATGCGCCACCAGGACGGCAGCACCCGCTGGTTCCGGCTGGCCATCGCCCTGCTCCAGCCCGGCACCGACGTAACCATCAGCGCCGTCATCGACATTAACGAGAACAAGCGGATGGAGCAGGCGTTGCAGGCCAGCGAGGCCCGCTACCGGGCGGTGGTGGAAGATCAAACCGAGGTCATTTGCCGGGTCAAGCCGAACGGCACCTACATCTTCGCCAACGAGGTTTTTTACCGTCTATTTGGCCTCACTCCGGCGCAAGTGATCGGCCAGCTCTGGCAGCCCACCGCCCATGCGGATGACGTGCCCCTGATCGAGGCGCAACTGGCGGAGATGACGCCGCAACGGCCGGTGGTGGTGATCGAAAACCGGGTCTGGGCCGCCGGTGGCGAATTGCGCTGGATGCAGTTCGTCAACCGGGGGTTTTTTGACGGTCAGGGCCACCTCAAGGAATTTCAGTCTGTCGGGCGGGACATTACCGAACGTAAGCAGTTCGAGCAACTGCAAGCGGAACTGTTGGAGGAAAACACCCGCCTGGGCCGGGAACTGATTCACCTCCAGGAAAAGGAACGGGGCGCCCTGGCCCGGGAACTGCATGACGAACTCAGTCAACAATTGGTGGCAATCCGTTCCTTCGCCGCCGCCATCCGGCGCCGCTCGCCCTTGTCCGTGGAGCGCAATCTGGCGGATTCCGCCGCCATCGAGGCCTGCGCCGGACAAATTTACGCCGTGTCCCACCGCATCATGGAAGGGCTCCACCCCCAGATGCTGGACGAAGCGGGTCTAGTGGCGTCCCTGCGCTCCCTGGTGTCCGCCTGGGCGACCCAGAACCCCAGGGTCCGGACGCGGTCTCGCATCTCGGCGCCCATTCCGGACTGGGATGGCGAAACCCGTATTCATCTGTTTCGCATCGTCCAGGAATGCCTGGCCAACGTGGCGCGCCATGCCCAAGCGGCACGGGTGCGCCTGTTCCTGGGGCTCCGCAAACCGGGATGGCTGCGCCTGGTGATCCGGGACGACGGCATCGGTATGAACCTGAGCAGGCCCCGGGCGGGCTTCGGCCTGCTGGTGATGCGAGAACGGGCCCGCAACCTGGGCGGACAGTTTCAGCTCTCCAGCCGGCCCGGCGCCGGGGTGCGGATCCTGGTGGAAGTTCCCTACCGCCCTCGCACCTAGCCAGCGCCGGTGGGGACCCCATGGACCGAGGGCGGGGCCGGACGCGCGGGACGCACCTGGATCGCCCCATCTTCCACATCCAGAATACGGTCGAACACATCGAGGGTGCGATGGTCGTGGGTGACCACCAGGACGCCGGCCCGGCGTTCGTGGGCGACCTTGGCGAAAAGCGTCATGACCTGGTGCCCGAGGGCGCCGTCCAGGGAAGCGGTCGGCTCATCGGCCAGGATGAGCTGGGGCTCGTTGGCCAGCGCCCGGGCGATGGCAACCCGCTGCTGTTCACCGCCGGACAGGGCGTCCGGAAGGTTATTAGCCCGGGGGCCGACGCCGAGGTAGCCGAGCAGCTCCAGCCCCTCCCGGCGGGCTTGGCGGGCTGGTATATCGTTGATTTCCATAGCCACCTGGACGTTTTCCAAGGCGGTGAGAAACGGGATCAGGTTGGGTTTCTGGAACACGAAGCCGATGTTCTGGCGGCGGAACTGGCGGGCATCCACCAGAGCCCGGGGGCCGTCCATGACTAGCTGACCGCCGATCGCGATGCGCCCGGCGGTGGGCGGATTGATCAGGGCCATGGCGGTGAGTAAGGTGGACTTGCCGGAACCGCTGGGACCGAACAGGCCGACGATTTCACCCCGCGCTATCCGCAATGTGGCATCGCGCACGGCCACCACTGAGGTATGTCCCTCGCCGTACACCTTGCGCAGGTTGGTGACCTCGATGGCGGCTTCTTCCGGGGCTGAGTTCATACCGCCAGCACCGTATTCGGCTCGACCCGCAGGGCCTTGCCGATTCCCAGCAGGCTGGCCAGGGTGGAGATGCCGATCACGATGAGGCCGAGCGTCACCAGGTCCTCGGTTTCGATCAGCACCAGCCGTGGGAAATGGGGAAACAAATACAGGCCCAGCCACCAGGCGAGGGCGAAACCAAGTCCCCCCATGACCAGGGCCTGCTGGAGGATGAGGCCGCCAATGACCCGGTTACGGGCGCCGATGAGTTTGAGCAGCGCGATGTCCCGGAGCTTGTCCAGAGTTAGGGTGTAGATAATCAGCGCGATGATGATGGTGGAGATGATAATCAGCAGGACCCGAAACAGGTTGAGCTGGCGGCGCGCCTTGTCCACCATGCCGGCCAGCAGCAGGTCCTTTTGCTCCTGGGTGGAATAGACCGTGATGTCGGGCCAGGTGGCTAGGACGCGGCGCACGGCGCCCGCGTCGGCGCCGGGTTGCAGACTGACCAGGATGGCGCTGACCTGGGGGTTGGCAAACGCCGGGATGCCACTGGACAGGCCGGCGGCGCGGTCCAGTAGCAAAGGCTGGAGGCGCCCCAGGTCGATCCCTTGCAGCCGGTCGCGGCGGGCGGCCCGTTCCAGGCGTACCGCCTCGCCGGGCAGGTCAAACTGAATCGAGAGGGCGTCACTGACGGTAAAGAACGCCAGCCCGTCGCCGCCGGTGCCCACCAGGCCCCGCGTCTGACCCACTACCGTAAAGTAATCTTTGCCGAGCTTGATCTTTTCCCCCAGGGCCAAGCCCAGGGACTGGTCGGCGATCATTTCGTAGTGGGCCTGGCGCAGCGGCCGGCCGGCCGTGAGGGGCACCCAGGCGCCCTGGTCATCCGGCCAGGCCAGTCCTTGCACCACCATGCGCAGGGGCTGGCCGCCGTGCTCCCGCTGGAGGGTATGGGAGACGAAACGGCGCGCCTGGGCCACGCCCGGCACGGCTCGCACCCGGTCTTCCAGATTGGCCGCAATGCGTGAAATCTCTGCGAACGGCCCCCGGGTGGTGCCCTGCACCACCCACAGGTCGGCGCCCACCCGGTCCACCAGCAGGGTGGCTTCAAAAATCAGCCCCCGGTAAATGCCGCCCATGCCCATGACGATCATCAGCAATAGGCCCATGCCCAGGGTGGTGAACACAAAACGCCCGGCGTTATGCCGGATATCCCGCAGCGCCAGGTTCATGGCAAAGCGATCCGCTGACCCTGGGTGAGGGCCGGGCGTCCTGGCCGGGGACGGATGACCTGCTCCCCGGCGGCGAGACCCTGGACGACGGCGACATCCTGGGCACCCCGCAGACCCAGGCTGAGGTCGCGCCACTGGGCGCGGCCCCCTGCGGCGACCCAGGCGCCAGGCTGGCCGGCCTGCCAGACCAGAAAACCCTGGGGCAGGACCAGGGCGTCTGGCGCACGGCCGGTCTCGATGAACACCTCGGCCCGCTGGCCAATGGTCCAATTGGCCGGCCATTGCTCAACCCGCACATCCACCAGAAATTCCCGGGTCTCGCGGTCCGCCTCCTTGCCGAGACGGGCGACCGTGCCTGGATAGGGCTGGTTCGGCTCGGAACGGAATAGGATGCGCGCCGGTTGCCCGGCGGCTAGGCTGGGGATGGCGGTCTCATCGATCCAGGCGCTGACCCAGAGCTCATCGAGGGACACCATCTGCATGAGGGAAGCCCCCGGCACCAGCACTTCGCCAGGGTCCCGGTCGCGGCGGATGACCAGTCCATCGTAGGGGGCGCGAATCTCGGTAAAGGCAAGTTGCTCCTTGCGGTACAGCAGGGTTTTCTCGGCCATGACCACCTGACTCTCTGCTTCGGCGATCGCGGCATGGCTGCGTTTTAGATCCGCCTCAGCGATGTGGAGCCCTTCCGCCGCCTTATCCACATCGGCTTGGGAAGCGCTCTTGGTGGCCAACAGCTCTTTTTTGCGCTGGTAATCAATCCGGGCCAGGGCGAGCACCGCCTCGGAGCGGGCCAGGTCGGCGCCGACCCGCTCCACGGTGCGCCGGGCCGCCTCGAAGGTGGCGTTGGCCACCGCCACCTGCTGCCGGCTTTCCGCATCGTCGAGGCGGGCCAGCAATTGGCCGGCCTTGACCTGGTCACCCTGATCCGCCAGAACCTGGATCAAGCGCTCCTGAATCCGCGCCCCGACGGTGGTCTTGATCCGGGCTTCGAGGGTCCCGGT
>CAZIHO010000151.1:0-6546 GCA_964538875.1 uncultured Chromatiaceae bacterium | reverse complement strand
AGCAATTCCGCCTCGCTGTTGGACAGCCCCAGCTCATCCACCAAGCGTTTGGCGGAAGCGCCCTGGCGTACCATACGGATGGCCTCGTCGTAGGGTCGGGCGGCGCGCTGGGCGCTGGCGAATTCATCCAACTGGCGTTGCTGGGAATCCTGGCGCCGTTCCAGGCCCTGGTGGCGCTTCTCCAGTTGGTCGATGCGTTGCTTGAGCAGGGCGATGGCGGCCAGGGCGGTGCCGGAACTGCTTTCCAGGGTGGCCAGGTCCTTGGTCAGTTGCTCGCCGCGGGCCTGGAGGCGCCACAGCATCCAAGCGCCTAGCAGACCGGCCGCCATCAAGGCCAGGGCCAGGAATCCAATCAAGATGCCGCTGATGAGGGGAGACATGGGGGCGTCGGCGGGGTCGGGAGACCAACGTCCGGTCCGGGCGGATGGCTAGACGCCGCGCCCGGGGGCCGGAGTCAAAACATCCCAACCTCGTTCCATTCCTCGTCGGTCAGTAGTTTGTTCAGGTCCACTAGGATGAGCAGGGTGTCGTCCCGGGTGGCCACCCCTTGAATGTAGCGGGAGCTTTCCTCGTTGCCCACGTTGGGCACCGAATCGATCTCCGAATGGCGCAGTTCCACCACCTCGGCGACGCTGTCCACCAGGATGCCCACTACCTGTTTATCGGATTCGATGATGACGATGCGGCTGGAATCGTCGATGTCCCGGGGCGGCAGGGCAAACCGGCTGCGGGTGTCGATGACCGTCACCACGTTGCCGCGCAGGTTGATGATGCCCAGCACATAGGACGGCGCGCCGGGCACCGGGGCGATTTCGCTGACCCGCAGGACTTCCTGAACCTGCATGACGTTGATGCCGTAGGTCTCCTCCTGGAGCCGGAAAGTCACCAACTGGATCACCGGGTCGCGGTCGGTACTCTCGGAGACGCTGGATTTCATGACGGGCCTCGTGACTTAAGGGTGGTGGTTAGGCGTGCCATGCCCCGGACGCCTCTGCCCTTTTATTTCGGCCGGGGGCGCCGACTCTTTAGGGCGACGATGGCCGGCGGCGACCCGGGCGAGGATTTCGTCCAGATCCAGCAGCGGCCGCAGGGATCCGGTCAAGACACCGGCCAGGTAGGGCGGACGTCCCGGCGCCCGCCGCCAGCGCACCGCGCTGGGCGCGACCAGTTCTGGGTCCTGGAGTTGGGAGCAGGCCAGGCCCCAGCGTTCACCCAGCAGCAGGATGTAGCCCTGGGTGCCCAGTTCTGGGCCGGGCCGTCCCAGCAGCAGTTGGGCCAGGTCGATGACTTCGATTTGCTCGCCCCGGATCAAAATGCGTCCTAGCCGTTCCGGCGCGGTACCCGGAACCCGGGTCAGCTCGCCATTCCAGGGGATGATGCCCCGCAACTGGTCCAGGGGCACTGCCAGGTTCATGGTGGCGATTTCGCAGGCCAGCGCCTTGAAGGGCTGCCCGCCCCAGGCGGGGATGGCGCTGCGCTGCACTGGCGCGGGCGGCGCTGTTTGGGGGATGGGAACGGGTGCCTCTGGCGCCGGTGGGGGCGGCGCGATCAGGGGCGGCGCCAGCACTGGCTTGGTCAGCACCGGCTCCGCTAGTACCGGCTGGGCAGGAGGCGGGACCGGCACCGGCTGGGGCGCCGGACGGGGTGCGGCGGTGCGGGGGCTGGGCGGCGCGGGCGCTTCCACCACCGGCTCCGGGCTCCAGGGCGGCACCACGCTCAGCAGGTCTTCCAGATAGTTCATGATGGCCTGCTGGGGGTCCGCCAGGGGCGGGCGCGGCGTCAACCTGGGCTTCATGATCCATTCTCCCGGCGCGTGGCTGGCCGTTGTTCGTTCAATAGGTCTTCTAATAGTTCCCCGTAGGCCAGCAGGCCCCGGCTCTTGGGGTCGTAGGCCACTGGTGTCAGGCCGGCCTTGCTGGCGTCCCGGAACTTGGTATCCACCGGAATCAGGGTCCGGCTGAGACGATCCGGATACTTGGCCCGCAGAATCGCCAGGCTGTCGTTGGCGGCCCGCAAGCGCTGGTCGTGGAGGGTGGGGATAATGGTGCAGGCGAGCCGTTCCGGGCGCGCCTTGAGCACCATGTCCAGGGTCTGAAGCATCCGTTCCAAGCCCTTTAGGGCCAGGAACTCGGTTTGCACCGGGATAATCACCCGCTCGCAGGCGGCCAGGGCGTTGACCATCAGCACGCCCAGCAGGGGCGGGCAGTCGATCAACACGAAGTCGAAGCGATCCTTCAGGGGCGTCAGAGCGTTCTTGAGCACCAGACCTAAGCCTTCCAGCCGGTCCGCCATGCGATCCAGGGTGGCGAGGGCCATGACGCCGGGGATGAGTTCCAGCTTCGGGAAATTGGTCGGGTGGATCACGTAGGCCGGGTCCAGGTAGTCATGCCGGGACGCGGCTTGGAACAGGGTATAGGCGCTGGTGTCCAGGTTGTCTGGATCCAGGCGGAAATACTGGGTCAGGGAGCCGTGGGGGTCCATGTCCACCATCAGGGTGCGGAAGCCCCAGTGGGCCAATAGGCCCCCCAGGCTGACCACGCTGGTGGTCTTGCCGACCCCGCCCTTCTGGTTGGCCACCGTCCAGATTTTCATCAGCGGCCGCCGGGCGCCAGGGGTTCCGGACGGGCCGGCGGCGTGGGGGATTCCAAGGATTGGGCGCGGATGATGATGGTGACCCGGCGGTTGCGGCTCCGCCCTTCCTCGCTGGTGTTTTCCACCACTGGGCGAAATTCGCCATAGCCCACGGCGGCCATGCGGCGGGGATTCATGCCCAGCCGGCCAAACAGATGCACCACGCTGGCGGCGCGGGCGGCGGATAGCTCCCAGTTGGACGGGAAGGCGGCGGTGTGGATTGGCACGTTGTCGGTATAGCCCTCCACCTGAATGGCGTTGGACGTATCGCCCAGGATGCGGGCCAGGTCGCCAAGAATGCGTAGCGCCTGGTTCGACAGTTTGGCGCTGCCGCTGTCGAACAGGAGCTGGCTTTTCATGTCCACCTCCACCCATTCGCCGGTGCGCTTGACCGAGACGGTGCCCTCGTTCATGAGGGGCCTGAGCACCTCCTCGATGGAGTCGGCGATGCGATTTAGACGCTCTGCCTCGCTCTGGGTCTTTTGCCCCAGGTCCGGAAACAGTTCCACCTGGAAGCCCTTATCGGTGCTGACCGGATTTTCCACCGGGGCCGGTCCCATGGGGATGTCCGTATCCATGATCGACTGAGTGATGGCGTCACCTTGCAAGGTGCCGGAGGTGCGCTGCAATTCCCCCACCTGGACCGGATTCATACTGCGGCTGGGTTCCTGAAAGGCCTCGGACAGGGTGCTGGACAGGACCCGGTACTTGCCTTCGTTCACCGAGGAAATGGCGTACATGACCACAAAGAAGGCAAACAGGAGCGTGATGAAGTCCGCGTAGGACACCAGCCACCGCTCGTGGTTGGCGTGTTCTTCCTCCCGTTTGCGGCGTGCCATGTCAGTGCAAGAAGCCCCGTAGCTTGAGTTCGATACCGCGCGGATTTTCCCCCTCAGCGATGGAAACGATGCCCTCGATAATCATTTCCCGGAAATGGCTGCGTTCCTGGGTCAGGTTCTTGAGCTTGCCGGCGAACGGCAACAGCAGCAGGTTGGCCAGGCCGACGCCGTAGATGGTGGCCACGAAGGCGGTGGCGATGCCTTGACCCAGGCGGCTGGGGTCCGCCAGGTTTTGCATCACGTGGATCAGGCCCATGACCGCGCCGATGATGCCGATGGTGGGGGAGTAACCGCCCATGCCCTCGAACATGCGGGCGGCGCGCAGGTCGCCCTGTTCCTGGGCGTCCAACTCCACTTCCAGCACGGCGCGAATGGTGGCTGGCTCGCTCCCGTCCACCAGCAACTGCATCCCCTTGCGGAGAAACAGGTCCGGCTCCTTCTCGGAGGCGTCCTCCAGGCCGAGCAGCCCCTCGCGGCGGGCGATGCCGCTCCATTCCACGATTTTGCGGATGGTGCCCAGCTTGTCCTCCCGGGGGGTGAGGAACACCTGGCCGGCCAGGCGCATGGCGTGCAGGAACACCGAAACCGGCGTTTGCAGCAGGATCGCGCCCAGGGTGCCGCCGAGCACGATAATGATGGCGGGTCCGTTGACCAGGGAGCCGATGGCGCCCCCCTCCATCCAGTTGCCGCCGATGACGGCGAACAGGGCGATGAGGACGCCGGCGATGCTGAGGAAGTCCAGTTTCACGTCAGTTTAGCCAGGGTGGGGCCGATGTCTTCTAGCGGCAGGACCTGGTCCGCCAGCTTGGCCACCGCCTGGGGCATACCGTACACCACGCAGGAGGCCTCATCCTGGGACCAGATCCGGGAACCGCCGTTCTTGAGCAATTGGGCGCCCTGCTTGCCGTCCGCGCCCATGCCGGTCAGTACGATGGCTAACACCTGGCCCGGAAAGGTCTGGGCGGTGCTACCGAACAGCATATCCACGCTGGGCCGGTAGGTCTGCTCCGGGGGCGCTGGCCGGACCCGCGCCACGCCCTGGTCGCCGCGCCGCTCCACCACCAATTGTTGGCCGCCGGGCGCGAGCAGGGCCAGGCCGGGTTGCAGGGGATCCCCGTCGCTGGCTTCCTTGACCCGGATTTGCGCCAGGCTGTTGAGGCGTTCCGCGAAGGTGGGGGTAAAGGCCGCCGGCATGTGCACCGCCATCACCAGGGGCAGGGGAAAGCCGGCCGGCAAGGCCATCAGTACCCGTTGCAGGGCTACGGGTCCGCCGGTGGAGGCGCCGATGGCCACCAGGCGGGTGTTGCCCCGCCGGGGTGACAGCCGGGCGGCGGCGGATGGCGGGGCGGCCTGGGGGGCGCGCGCTACTTTGCTATGGCCCACCTCGATCAGCTTGCGACACAGACGCTCCGCCAGTTGGGCGCTGCTCTGGTCGCCGAAGCGGCCCAAATCCTTGGACAAAAAGTCCACTGCGCCGGCGTCCAGGGCGTCCAGGGTAGCCCGCGCTCCTTCCTGGGTGAGGGAGGAAAACATGAGAATCGGCGTGGGCCGCCGCGCCATGATCCGGCGTACCGCCGAAATACCGTCCAATACCGGCATTTCCACGTCCATGGTGATGACGTCCGGTTGCAGGATGTCTACCGCCTGCACCGCCTCCAGACCATTGTTGGCGGTGCCAGTGACATCCAGCGCGCTGGACTGGCTGATGATTTCCTGAATCCGTCTCCGGAAAAACGCCGAGTCATCGACGACCAGCACCCGCAACCTGTTGGACATGCCAGTTCATCCTGTCGTGGATCAGGAGCGGTGGGCGTACTTACGTATCAGCCCAGGAACATCCAGAATCAAGGCGATTTTCCCGTCGCCGGTGATGGTGGCCCCAGCCATCCCTTCCAGACCCTGGAGCAGGGCGCCCAGGGGCTTGATGACCACTTCTTCCTGTCCCACCAGGTAATCCACCACCAGCCCCATTTGCATATTGCCAACGCTGACCACCACCACATGGCCCCGGTTGATCTGGTCGAACTCGCCGGTGTAGTCCTGGACCAGCCACTTGCGTAGATAGAACAGGGGCATGGCCCGGTCCCGCACCCGGATGGTGAGTTGGCCGTTCACCACGTTGGTGCGGCGCAGATCCAGATTGAAGATCTCCACCACGTTGGCCAGGGGCAGGGCGAATGGCTGGCGGCCCAGGATGACCATCAGGGTGGGCAGAATTGCTAGCGTGAGGGGCAACTTGATGATGATCTTGGTGCCCTGGCCCTTCTTGGAATTGATTTCCAGCAGACCGTTCATTTGGCCGATGCGGGTTTTCACCACGTCCATGCCCACGCCCCGGCCGGACACGTCAGAAATCTCGGTCTTGGTGGAAAAGCCCGGCGCGAAGATGAGGTTGTAACACTCCTTTTCGTCCAGGCGGGCGGCGGCTTCCGCGTCCATCATGCCCTTTTCCACCGCCTTGCGGCGCAGCACGTCCGGGTCCATGCCCTTGCCGTCATCCTCGATGGACAACAGGATGTGGTCCCCTTCCTGGGCGGCGGACAGGATCACCTTGCCCTTGCGGTTCTTGCCGACCCGGGCCCGGTCATCGGACTCCTCGATGCCGTGATCCACGGCATTGCGCACCAGATGGACCAGCGGATCCGCCAAGGCGTCCACCAGGTTTTTGTCCAGGTCGGTGTCCTCGCCCACCAGTTCTAGGTCCACTTCCTTGCGTAGGGTGCGGGCCAGGTCCCGCACCACCCGCGGGAAGCGGCCGAACACCTTCTTGATGGGCTGCATTCGGGTCTTCATGACGGCGATTTGCAGATCGGCGGTGACCACGTCTAGGTTGCCCACCACGTTGGCCAGTTCCTCGTCCGCCTTGGCGGCCTTGAGGTTGGCCAGGCGGTTTCGCACCAGCACCAGCTCGCCCACCATGTTCATGATGTCGTCCAGGCGCTGGGTGTCTACCCGCACCGTGGTCTCGGCGGTGCTGGCTTTGGCCTTGGCCGCGCCAGGCCGGGATTCATCGGCGTCGGCGTCCTCGGCCGGCTCGCTGGCCGGGATGCGGGCTGGCGGCGGCGGAGGGGTCGGC
>CAZIHO010000150.1:0-7089 GCA_964538875.1 uncultured Chromatiaceae bacterium | reverse complement strand
GCGGCCTATTTGCACGTGGTCGCCGACGCCCTCACCTCGGTATTGGCCATCGCGGCCCTGCTGACCGGCAAGTATTTCGGCTGGGTCTGGATGGACGCCTGCATGGGCCTGGTGGGCTCGGTGCTGATCGCCCGCTGGAGTTGGGGGTTGATCCGGGACACCAGTGGCATCCTGTTGGATGGCGGGCCGGACCGGCGCACCCTGCAACGGGTGCGGACCGCCATCGAGGCGGACGCGGATAATCAAATCGTGGACCTGCACATCTGGCGGGTCGGTCCCAAGGATTTCGCCGCCATCATTTCCGTGGTCACCCACCAGCCCCAGGATCCCCAGCACTATAAGGACTTGGTGGCCGCCATTCCGGGCTTCGGACATATCACCGTGGAGGTGAATCGCTGTCCGGGCGACGCCTGCCCCGCGCCTTGACCCGCGCCGGCAGCGGGATCCAGCAGCGCCCCCGGCTAGCCCGGCGGCGCTGCCCGCCGGATCGCTGCCGGACCGGCCGGTCAGACCCCGCTGGCATTTTTCCACCCCAGACTGGAAAATAGGCGCTCCTAGTCCCGACCCCTCTCCCCGTTCGGCCCCCAGGCCGCCGAACGGCTTCGGCCAACGCCCGTCCGTCAACCAACCCGGAGACTCCTCGCCATGAGTGGACGCACTCTTCTCTTGATGATGCTGGGCGCCGTGCTGGGCGCGGCGGCGGCGGACGAGGCCCTGGGCGCCATCCTGGGGCTGTTGATTGGCTGGCTGGTGGGGGATCATTTCAACCTGCGGGAACGGTTGGCCCGGCTGGAGGAACGGCCGGCACCGTCCGCCGCCAACCGCTTCCAGACACCGGCGCCACGACCGCCGGCGTCGGCGCCGGTGCCGGAACCGCTCCAGGAACCCGCCCCGCTGGCGCCCCGGCCGGTGTCCCAACCGGCGCCGGAGAGCTGGGAGCCCCGGCCAACACCGGAACCCCAGACCGCTCCCCAGACCGCCGCCCTGCTGGCCTGGCTGCTGGGCGGCAATCCTCTGGCGCGGATCGGCCTGCTGCTGCTGTTCTTCGGCGTTGCCTTCCTGCTCAAGTTCGTGACCCAAACCTACAGCCTGCCCCTGGAATTGCGTTTCATGGGCACCAGCCTGCTGGGTCTGGTTCTGCTGGGCGTCGGCTGGCGCCTGCGGGAACGCCGCCCCGCCTACGCCATGCTGGTGCAGGGCGGTGGCATCGGTGTGCTGTACTTGACCCTGTTCGTCGCCACCCGGGTGGGACTGGTGCCGTCTGAGCTGGCCTTTCCCCTGTTGGTGGCCATCGGCCTGCTGGCGGCGCTGCTGGCTCTGTGGCAGGACGCCCAGGCGCTGGCCCTATTCGGCACCCTCGGCGGCTTTCTAGCGCCGGTGCTGGCATCCACCGGCGGCGGCAACCATGTGCAACTGTTCAGCTTTTATGCCCTGCTCAATGCCGGTGTACTGGGACTAGCCTGGTACAAGAGCTGGCGCACCCTCAACCTGGCCGGGTTCGTATTTACCTTCGTCATCGGCGCCCTGTGGGGCTACCGGTACTACCGGCCGGAGTTCCTGACCACCACGGAACCCTTCCTGATTCTGTTCTTCCTGATGTACTTGGCCATCTCGGTGCTGTTCGCCCTGCGCCAGCCGCCGCGCCTCAAGGGTTATGTGGATGGCGCCCTGGTGTTCGGCCTGCCCATCATCGCCTTCGCCCTGCAGGCGGGGCTCGTGCGGGAGCTGGAATTTGGCCTAGCCTGGAGCGCAGCGCTGCTGGGCGGTTTTTACCTGGTTCTGGCCAGCCTATTGTGGCTGCGCCAGGGCCAGGGGCTGCGCCTGTTGTGCGAGGCGTTCCTGGCCCTAGGCATCGTATTCGCCACCCTGGCGATTCCCCTGGCCAGCGACGCCCGCTGGACCGCCGCCGCCTGGGCCCTGGAAGGCGCGGCCCTGGTCTGGGTGGGGGTGCGGCAAGAGCGGCGCTTGGCCCGGCTCAGCGGCCTGGCGCTGCAACTGCTGGCTGGCGGCGCTTTTGTCCAGGGATGGCATCCGCCCTGGGTGGAAGCCCAGATTCTGCCCGCCATCTGGCCGGTGCTGAACGGCCGCTACCTGGGTGGCTTGTTGATCAGCCTGGCGGGACTGATTTCGGCGGGCTGGCTGGGCCGTCAAACGGCGCCCCGTCCCTGGGAGTCCGCCACTGGCTGGCTGATACTCGTCTGGGGCCTGCTCTGGTGGTACGCCAGCGGCGGTCAGGAACTAGAGCGCTGGTTCAGCGGTACCGGTTTGACCCATGCCTGGCTGCTGTTCCTGGCCGCCAGCGCCGCCTTGGCGCTGCTGCTGCGCCGGCCCCTGGATTGGTGTTTTCTGGGGATTCCGGTGTTGTTGCTGGTGCCTGCGGCTCTGTTGGCGCTGGCCGGCGCCTGGGCCGGCCACTGGCTGGCGCCCTGGGCGCTGGTGTTTTGGATGCCGGGCGCTGGCTTGGATACCTTGCTGGCCCATGGGCCCAATCACCCGTTTGCTGGCGTCGGCCTGCTGGCCTGGAGCGCCCTGTTCGGTATGCACCTGCTGGGCCTCCGGCGTCTGGACGCGGATTTTCCCTCGGAACGCTGGCGGCGCGCCTGGCACGGCGCCGGCCTATGGCCCCTGGCCTGGGTGCTGGCCTGGGAAGGTGCCTGGTGGCTGAGCCAGGCATCCCAGGGTCAAGGCGCCTGGGCCCTGGCTGGCTGGGGCGCCCTGCCCGCCATCCTGATATTGGTGCTGCTCCAGCCGGGTCCGCGCCTGGCGCCCTGGCCCCTGGCCCGGCACCGGGCCGCCTACCTGGGGACCGGCATCGGCCCCCTATTGGCGTTTGGCGGTCTATGGAGCCTGACCGCCAACCTGGAAAGCAGTGGCGCGGCCCAACCCCTGCCCTACCTGCCGCTGCTCAATCCCCTGGATCTGGCCATGCTGCTGATGGGCCTGGCCCTGGTGCGCTGGTGGCTGGCGCTGGGCGCCGAGCAGCCCAACCTCGCCGCCCGGCGGGGCCGGATGATCCGGATCCTGGGCGCGGCGGCTGGCTTTGTGTGGCTGAACGCCCTGGTGGCGCGCAGCGTCCACCATTGGGACGGGGTGCCCTTCCTGTGGCATCGCCTGTTCGCATCCACCAGTTTCCAAACCTCCATTTCCCTGCTCTGGAGCAGCCTGGCCCTGGTGCTCATGGCCTGGTCGGCGCGCCGGGCGATTCGCACCTGGTGGATGGCGGGCGCGGGACTGCTGGCGCTGGTGGTGGCTAAGCTGTTCCTGATCGAGCTGGGCAACGCCGGAACCCTGGCACGGGTGGTATCGTTCCTGGGCGTTGGCGCCCTGTTGCTGGTGATCGGTTATCTGGCGCCCCTGCCACCCAAGGCCAAGAACTGAGGATGTAGCCCCATGTCTGATTCGGATCCCACCTTTACGCGGCTAGCCGGCCTTGGCTTGGCCCTGCTGTTGGGCGCCCTGCCCCCGGCCACGCTGGCCCAGACCCCTGGCACCGCCGCCCAGACACCCAAGCCCCAAGACTTCGCCCAGGGCTTGCACTTAGCGGTGGAAGGGGATGGCCTGTACGGCCTGGAATTGCCAGATGCCGTCTATGCCGGCGTCACCCGCCCGGACTTGGGTGACCTGCGGGTTTTCGACGCCCAGGGCCAACGGGTTCCCCACAGCCTCCGCCGTCCGGAACCGCCCAGCCCCGCCAGCGCCGAGCCCCTGCCGGTGCCCTTCTTTCCCTGGCACGAATCCCCGGCCCCAGGCCGGCCCGGCTGGAGCATCCAGGTTGGCGCCGACGGCGCCCTGGTGCAGATGAAGAGTGGCGAAGCCAGCATCCCCGGCGGCCAACCCAGGGGGTATCTGCTGGACCTGAGCCGCTTCGCCAAGCAACCTTTGGATCAGCTAAGGTTGAACTGGGGCGATCATCCCCCCGGTGGTTTCGTGGTGGAAATCCAGATCGAGGCCAGCGACGACCTGGCCCACTGGCGTCCGGCCGGCGAGGCGGCCCTAGCGGACCTGGAATTTGCCGAACAACGCCTGGAGCGCTCCCGGCTGGTGCCCCGCGCCTGGGGCACTTATCTGCGGCTCACCTGGCCCAGCAGCCAGGATCCGATCCACCTGAAGGAAGTCCAGGCGCTACCGGCGGCGGCCAAGGCGGTGGAATCCAACCGGCGCCGGATTCAGGTTAAGGGCCGGTCGTCCGATGAGTTCCCCGGCCAGTTTGAGTTTGACAGCGGCGGACTGATGCCGGTGGAACGGGTCCAGGTCCTGCTGGCCCAGGCCAACCTGATGCCGGCGCTGCTGCAATCGCGGGCCGGTTCGGACGCCACATGGCAGCGTCGCTACCAAGGCACCCTGTACGACCTCACGGTGGACGGGATACGGCTACGCAACGAGCCCCTGCTGTTGGGCGCGCCCACCAGTGATCGCTTCTGGCGTCTGGAAAGCCGGGCCGAGGCCGGCGATTGGGGCGGTGACCCCAGCCTGGAGTTGGAATGGGTGGCCCACCGGCTGCTATTCCTGGCCCGGGGACCCGGCCCCTATTTGTTGGCCTACGGCAGCGGCCGGGTCGGTCCCGCGCCGGCGGAACAGGGGGCGGTGCTGGAACGGCTGGTCCAGGACCCCAGCCAGGTCAAGCCCGCCAAACCCCTGGACCAGGCGACCCTAGCCGGTGACCAGGCCCGGGTGACGCCACCAGAACCGCCGCCCTGGCGCGCCATCGGTCTGTGGGGCTTGCTGATCTTGGCGGTGCTGGTCCTGGGCGCTATGGCCTGGCGCCTGTACCAGCAGATGATAGGCTCTGGCCGGTCCGGCATGTCCTAGCGCGATGCGGCAAAATCGCCAGCGCCGCGCCGGGGCCGCTCGCGCGCCCTGGCCTGGGCGCGTCCATCTATGCCCGCGAGCTGGCCTCGGCCCAGGTGACCAGCACCCCGGCGAGCACCCTGAACTGGGACGGCAGCATTCCGGCCGGTGGCTCGGTCACCCTCACCATCCAGACCAGTCTCGATGCCGGGCGGCTGCCTGGCACGGGCCTGTCCAGCCCGGCTATCGTCTCATCGTCTGGGTTGACGCCGACGCCAACGGGACCAACGAGCGGCCTAGGCCAATGGCAGCGCCCCCAGGGGGTACTCCACCCGGCCACCGCCAGATTGCCGTTGACCCACCCGGTCGTCCTAGCAGGTTTGGGAGATCCGGTCGCGGTCGCCGTTGATCACCTCCTGGCCGTCACGGGTTTGGGTCACCTCAAGGGTGCCCTGCGGGCGAGCTACCGCTGGACGGAATTAGCGCAATAGTTGCCTTCCTTTCCCGATACCGAACCACTAGAGGACGCCCATGTACTCGCCGATCCAGACCTTCCTGCAAGAACTGCATAACCGCTTCGCTAGCCTCGCCAGCGGTGAACTGGCCAGTTACATTCCGGAATTGACCAAAGCGGATCCAGAGTGGTTCGGCATCTGTCTGGTCACGGTGGACGGCGTGGCCTACCAAGTGGGCGATGCGGACCAGCCATTTACCATCCAGTCGATATCCAAACCGTTTGTTTACGCCACCGCCCTGGCCGACCAAGGGCGTGACCGGGTGCTACGCAAGGTGGGCGTCGAGCCGAGCGGGGACGCCTTCAATTCCATCAGCCTGGATCCCCAAACGGGGGCACCCCTCAATCCGATGATCAATGCTGGTGCGATTGCCACCGCCAGCCTGGTGGCGGGAAGCACAGCGGAGGCCCAGTGGCAACGCATCGAGTCATCTTTGTCCGCGTTCGTCGGCCGTCCGGTGCGCGTTGATGAATCAGTTTATCGATCCGAGAGCGAAACTGGCTTCCGCAACCGCGCCATTGCCTGGATGCTGAAGAACTTCGGCATCATCGATGCTGATCCCATGGCCGCCCTGGACAACTACTTCCGGCAGTGCTCGGTGCTGGTGGACTGCCGGGATCTGGCCTACATGGCGGCGACGCTCGCCAACGAGGGGGTGCATCCGCTCACCGGCCGCCGTGCCCTGCCCGCCGATGACGTGGCGGGGGTCCTCAGCGTAATGGCCACCTGCGGCATGTACGACTACGCCGGCAGTTGGCTTTATGAGGTCGGCATGCCGGCCAAGAGCGGTGTTGGCGGGGGAATCATCGCCGTGGTTCCGGGCCGCTTCGGCATCGGCATCTTTTCCCCGCGCCTCGATGACAAGGGCAACAGCGTGCGCGGCATCCAGGTCTGCAAGGAATTATCCCGTCATTTTGGGATGCATCTGTTCAGCCATGTGGGCGACCCCCGGGCGGCTCTGGGCCGGATCTATACCGGCGCCGACGCCCCATCGCGGCGCCCCCCTGGAACCGCTCTGGGGGCTTGTTTGAACAGCCAGGCTCATCGCATCAAGTATCTCTGTCTGCACGGCTTTCTGGCCGTGGATGGGATGGAGTACCTGATCCGGCGCATGGGCGAGTTGGCCCCGGATACCCATAGCTTCATTCTCGACCTGCACCAGGTCACCGGGATGTCGGATAGCGCCGCCGGCCTGCTCAATCAAGCCCGGCTGGCGCTCAGCGCCGACGCCATCGCCGTGGTGTTGTCCCGCGTCAGGGATGAGCCCGCGATCCTTGATCCGCTGCGCCGGTCAGGTCGCGCTGGCGATCGCGGGTTTCTCAGTTTTGAAGACAACGACCTGGCGGTGGAATGGTGCGAAAACCGTCTCTGGGGCCAAACCCCGGGGAACCAGGACGGCGCAGCTTCCCTGGCCCAGTCGGCGCTGTTCCTGGGCCTCCCGGAGGCCCTGATGCAACAGGTCGAGGCGGTGACCGTGGAACAGTCGTTCCCAGCCGGGGTGCCCATCTTGGTGACCGGCGAGGCCTGCGACGGACGAATTTTTTTCATCACATCCGGCCAGGTAAGCATTCTGGTGCCCCGCCAGCAGGGCGGCCATCAGCGCATCGCCTCCCTGGGTCCGGGGATGAATTTCGGCGAAATGGCCTTGATCGGCCAAGCGGTCCGCAGTGCCTCGGTTCATGGAGACACCGAGGTGACATGCCGGATCCTGAACACCCGTGACCTGGACCAGTTATCGGCCCAGGCGCCCGAACTCAAGATTGTTCTGCTGAGGAACCTGGCCCAG
>CAZIHO010000149.1:0-7146 GCA_964538875.1 uncultured Chromatiaceae bacterium | reverse complement strand
CTCCATCCTCTCAAAGGTGGGAGCCTCCGACATGCCCGGGGCGGTTCACCGTCAATGAACGGGTCGATACCGCCCTGGCCAAACAGTCGCCGAAGACGTCCCGGCCGTCCCCCCAACATCCTTGGCGCCAAAAGCAGCGATGGCCGCCGCCCGTACCCGAGCTTCCTCCACCTCACCCTGACCCCCTCCTCTTGACCCCTGCCTAGTGCCCCAACAGGGGACATTTCTATTTTGGGTTGACAGGAAGCTGGCAGAAAAACGCCGCGCCGACCCAAGCCCGGCCAGTGGTAACATGGGGCGCCAAGTTGGGCGGAAGGTGGGATATGTTCACAGGCATCGTTCAGGGCACCGCCGAGGTGCTGGCTATAGAGACTCATCCAGAGTTTCGCACCCATACCCTGGGGCTGGCGCCGGAGTTGGCGGCGGGACTGGTGCCCGGCGCGTCCGTGGCCCACAACGGCTGTTGCCTGACCCTAGTGGCCCTGGACGGGCTGCGGGCCCGGTTCGATCTGATGCGGGAGACGTTGCGGGTCACCAACCTGGGGGAGTTGCGGGTTGGGGACCGGGTCAATGTGGAGCGGGCCGCACGCTTGGGGGATGAAATCGGCGGCCACGCCATGTCCGGTCATATTTTATGCACCGCCCAGGTATCCCGTCTGGAACGGACCGAACACAACCACCGGATCTGGTTCCAGATTCCGGCCGGACTTGGTAAGTATCTGTTCACCAAAGGCTATATTGGAATCGACGGCATCAGCCTGACCATCGGCGCGGTGACCGCTGAGGAATTCGACGTGAACCTCATCCCGGAAACCTTGGCCCGCACCAACATCGGCACGCGCGGACCGGGGGACCAGGTCAACATCGAGATTGATCCCCAGACTCAGGTGATCGTGGACACCGTGGAGCGGATACTGGCGGCGCGGGGTAACTGACCGGCCGGCCCCGGCGGGAACCCTCAATCCACCAGGGGCAAATGCTCTTCCAGATGGCTCATGCCGGCGATGGCCAGCAGGGATTCTGGCAAGTGTCTAAACCGCAAGCCTTGACCGCGCCGCTGGGCGGCATCCAGCCACTCCAACAGCAACGCCAAGCCGGCGCTGTTGGCCCGTTCCACCTCGGCTAAATCCAGGATCAGGTCCTGATCGGTGCCGAACAACGCCAGGCCCTGGTCCAGCAGGGCGCCCACGGTCAAGAAATCCAGCACCCCACTGACCAAAATCAGGTTGTGCTCACGGCGTAGCGAGGCCCGGTTCAAGGTACGCTAGGCGCCTGGTTGCGGGCTTGCAGGGTACCAATCAAGCCATCGACGCCGCCCTTGCGGATCTCGTCGGCGAAACTGGTCCGGTAGTTGGCGACTAGGCTCACGCCGTCGATGCTGATGTCGTACACCTTCCAGACGCCGCTTTCCCAGGCTAGCCGGTAGTCGATGGGAATGGGCGGAGCGCCGCCCTCCGCCACCTGGGTTTGGACCGTCACCTCGTCACCGCTGCGGGCTGGATTGAGGGGCAGGTAGCGAATCTTTTGCCCCGAATAATTGAGCAGCGCCTTGGCGTAGGTACGCACCAGCAAGCGCTGGAATTGCTCCACCAGCTGAGTTCTTTGCTCGGCGCTGGCCTTGCGCCAGTTCGCTCCCATGGCGGACTGGGTGATGCGCTGAAAATCAAACTTGGGCACCAGGTTTTCCCGCACCAGCTGGTAGATCAGGCCCGGATCCCGGTCCAACTCGGCGCGGCGCGCCTTGAGAGTGGCGAGCATCTGGTCTGCGGTATCCCGCACCAGGTTGGAAGCTTGCTCCACGGACTGGGCCTGGCCCAGCCAGGGCCATAGGCTCAACCAAACCCCCAACAGCAAGCTCCAAATGGTCTTATTTCTTATCACTGCCTTCCGCCTTGCTAAACAGGAATTGGCCGATGATTTGCTCCAACACCAGCGCCGACTGGGTTTGGCGGATCTCGCCGCCCTCCCCTAAGTTCTTATCGCTGCCGCCCGGATCTAGTCCCACGTATTGCTCGCCCAGCAACCCGGCGGTGTAGATGTTGGCGAAGGTATCATCGGGAATGCGATTGTACTTGGACTCAATGCGCAGTGTGACCACTGCATCAAAGCTCTCTGTATCCAGGGCAATGGCTTCCACCCGCCCGATCCGTACCCCTCCCAGGCTCACTGGTGCCCGTGCCTTGAGGCTGCCCACGTTCTTGAAGCGGGCCTGCACCCGGTAGCCGTCACTGCTGGCGGCGGCGCTCAGGTTGCTGACCTGCATGGCCAGGAAGAACAGGGCCACTAGGCCCACCGCCATGAAGGCGCCGACGCCGATTTCGACGGCTCGCTGTCTGCCCATTGGTTATTCTCCAAACATGAGCGCGGTCAGGACGAAGTCCAGGCCCAACACCGCCAAGGCGGAATGGACCACAGTGCGGGTGGTGGCGCGGCTGACCCCCTCGGAGGTGGGCAGCGCGTCATAGCCCTGGAACAGGGCGATCCAACTGCATACCCAGCCAAACACCAAGCTCTTGACGATGCCGTTACGGACGTCGCCGTGGAAGTCGATCTTGGACTGCATTTGACTCCAGAAGGAACCCTCGTCCACGCCAAGCAGCCCCACGCCCACGAAGTAACCGCCCAATACGCCGACCGCGCTGAACAGGGCGGCCAGCAGGGGCATGGAGAGGCAACCGGCCAGAAAGCGGGGCGTAAGAATGCGCCGGATCGGGTCCACCGCCATCATTTCCAGCCCGGACAACTGCTCGGTGGCCTTCATCAAACCGATTTCGGCGGTCAGGGCCGAGCCAGCGCGACCAGCGAACAGGAGGGCGGTCACCACCGGGCCCAGTTCCCGCACCAGGGACGCGGCCACCACCACCCCCAGGCTGGCGGAAGCACCAAATTGGGATAGCGTGTAATAGCCCTGCAAGCCCAGCACCATGCCCACGAAAACGCCAGACACCGCCACGATCAGTACCGACAGCACACCCACGGAATGGAGCTGGCGGATCAACAGGCCGGGGCGTGGCACCAGGCTGGGCAGCCCGCCCAGGATCGACCACAACAGCAGATGGCCCCGGCCCAGACGCTCCAGGACCCCGAGTCCAACCCGGCCCAAACCCGCCAATCCGTCAAACATGGCCGATCCCCGGAAAGTCCTGGGCCAGCGCCGGCGCCGGGTAATGGAAATGCACCGGGCCATCCGGCAGGCCGCGCAAAAATTGGCGCACCCAGTCCGACTCGGACGCCAATACCTGCTCCGGACTCCCCTCCGCCATCACCCGCCCCTGGGAAATCACATACACCTGATCGGCGATGCTGGCGGTTTCCCTTACGTCGTGGGACACCACCAAGCTGGTCATATGGCTGGCGTCATTGAGACCCCGGATCAACTGCACCAGCACCCCCATGGAAATGGGGTCCTGGCCGGTGAAGGGCTCGTCGTACAGGATCATCATAGGGTCCAGGGCAATAGCGCGCGCCAGCGCCACCCGCCGCGCCATGCCTCCGGACAGGGCGCTCGGCATCAGATTCCAAGCGCCCCGCAGGCCCACCGCCTCCAGCTTCAGCAGCACCAGCTTGCGGATCATGGGTTCCGGCAGACCGGTGTGTTCCCGCAGCGGATAGGCCACATTGTCGAATACGCTGAGGTCGGTGAGTAGAGCGCCGCTCTGGAACAACATACCCATACGGGTACGCAGCCGATACAAATCCCCGCGGCCCAGGCGATGCACGTCCTGGCCGTCCACCAGGATGACGCCGGCGTCCGGCCGCAGTTGGCCGCTGATGAGCTTGAGCAGGGTGGTCTTGCCGGTGCCGCTGGGTCCCATGATGGCGGTCACCTGGCCGCGTCGGATATCCAGGTCCACGCCGTCGAAAATCACCAGATCGCCGCGCCGGAACCTGAGTCCGCGAATCTGGACCAACAGTTCTCCGCCCGCCCGGGACCGGGGTGGGTCATCCTCCAAAATCCGGGAGCGCCGCCGGGGGCGACTGTTGGTCATGATCGGTACCGACTGGCATGAGTGGAAACCCGGCATTCTGCCCGCCGGGTGGAAGCACCGTCAAGACGCGCCGCCGGCACAATACCGGCGGCGCTGTAAGGATCACCGGGGCAGTTTTGAGCTGCCCATGAGCCATTCATCCACCGCCCGGGCGCACTGGCGGCCTTCCCGGATCGCCCAGACCACCAGGGACTGGCCGCGCCGCGCGTCCCCGGCGCTGAACAGACCAGGCACATTGGTGTGGTAGGCGCCGGCGCCGTCCGTATCCGCCGCCACGTTCCCGCGCGGGTCCAGGGCCAGGCCCTCGTCCATCAGTTGTGCCACCAGGCCGGCCCGCACCGGATGCACGAAACCCATGGCCAGGGTCACCAGTTGGCAGGGAATCTCGAATTCTGACCCGGCAATTTCCTCCATGGTCCAACGTCCCTGACTATCCTGCTCCCAGGCCAGCTTGACGCAGCGGGCCGCCTGGACCCGGCCCTGGGCGTCCCCGACAAATTCCTTGGTGGCGACGCTCCACAGACGGGTGCAGCCCTCCTCCTGGGAACTGGAGGTGCGCATGCGGGTGGGCCAATCCGGCCAAGTCAGATCTTTGTTTTCCCGCTCCGGCGGTTGGGGCAGGATTTCGATCTGGGTCACGGACAGGGCGCCGTGGCGATTGGAGGTGCCGATACAGTCCGACCCGGTATCACCACCGCCGATCACCAACACCTGCTTGCCCTTGGCGTGGATCGGGGGCTCCAGGCTATCCATGCCGTTCTGCACCCAGCGGGAATTGCCCTTGAGGAAGTCCATGGCGAAGCAAACGCCGTCCAATTCCCGGCCCGGCACCGGCAGGTCCCGGGGCTGCTCCGACCCCATGGCCAGCACCAGGGCGTCGCAGTCGGCCCGCAACTGGTCGGCGCTGATGGTGACACCCACCTCCACGCCGGTCTCAAATACCACGCCTTCCGCCCGCATCTGCTCCAAGCGCCGGTCGATGATGCCCTTGTCCAGCTTGAAGTCCGGGATGCCATAGCGCAACAGACCGCCGATGCGGTCCTCCTTTTCCAGCACCCGCACCTGATGGCCGGCGCGGGCCAATTGCTGGGCGCAGGCCAATCCAGCCGGACCCGAGCCCACCACCGCAATCCGCTTGCCGGTGTGCTTGGGCGCCACCAGGGGCCGAATCCAGCCCTGTTCCCAGCCCTTGTCCACGATGGCGCACTCAATGGTCTTGATGGTGACCGGCACATCCTGGAGGTTGAGGGTGCAGGACGCCTCGCAGGGCGCCGGACAGATCCGCCCGGTGAATTCCGGGAAGTTGTTGGTGGAATGAAGGCGCTCGCACGCGGTTTGCCAATCCTCCTTGAACACCAGATCGTTCCAGTCCGGAATCAGGTTGTTGACCGGACAGCCCTGATGGCAGAAGGGAATACCGCAATCCATACAGCGGGCACCCTGGTTGCGCAACTCGCCATCCGACAGCGGCACCAAGAACTCTTGGTAATGGACCAGCCGGTCAGGAATCGGCGCGTAGCGCCGGTCGACACGGGGAAATTCGAGAAAACCTGTGGGCTTACCCATGGCTGACGGCTTCCTTCTTGACGGCTAGGGACGGCGCCTGTTGGGCCAGACGCGCCACCAGGGCGCGCCGGAAGTCCACCGGCATGACCTTGACGAACTTGGGCCGGAACCCCGCCCAATCGGCCAGGATGCGCCGTGCTTGGGGACTCCCCGTATAGTCCAGGTGCTTTTGAATCAGGCGCCGGAGACGTAGATTATCGTGACGGGTCAGATCCAGACTGGGATCCGCGTCCGGATCTTCGTCCGCCGACACCGGCTCCAATTCCACCATGGCCCGGTTGCAACGGCTGGCGAAGTTACCGTCCTCGTCCAGCACGTAGGCGATACCGCCGGACATGCCGGCTGCGAAATTGCGCCCGGTACGGCCCAGGACCACCACCTGACCGCCAGTCATGTACTCACAACCATGATCGCCGGTCCCCTCCACCACGGCGGTGGCACCAGAATTTCGCACACCGAAGCGTTCCCCGGCCACGCCGCTCAGGTACACCTCGCCGGCGATGGCGCCATACAACAGGGTGTTGCCCACCAGAATGTTTTCCGTGGGCTGGCCCCGGAAGTCTGCCGGCGGACGTACCAGGATACGGCCACCGGACAACCCCTTGCCCAGATAGTCGTTGGCCTCGCCGGTCAACTCCAAGCTGATGCCCCGGGCCAGAAAGGCGCCGAAGCTCTGACCGGCGGTACCCTGCAACTGGATGCGGATGGTGCCATCCGGCAGACCGGCATGACCATACCGCTTGGCCACTTCATGGGACAGGATGGTGCCGACGGTGCGGTTAATGTTGCGGACCTGGTCCTGGATCAGCACCGGCTCGCCCCGCTCCAAGGCCGGCCGCGCCTGGGGAATGAAGCGCAGGTCCAGGGCCCGGTCCAGGCCATGCACCTGGCTCTCCCGGTGATGGCGCGCCACCCCGGCCATGGCCGGCGGCATATACAGCACCCGGGAAAAGTCGATGCCCCGCGCCTTCCAGTGATCGATGCCTTCGCGCATATCCAGCAAATCGCTGCGGCCGATCAGTTCATCGAACCGCCGGATGCCGATTTGGGCCATGTATTGACGCACTTCCTCGGCGACGAAGAAGAAGTAATTGACCACACGTTCCGGCTGGCCGGTAAAGCGCTTGCGCAGGACCGGATCCTGGGTAGCGACCCCCACCGGGCAGGTATTGAGGTGGCATTTGCGCATCATGAGGCAGCCTTCCACCACCAGGGGCGCGGTGGAAAAACCGAACTCGTCGGCGCCCAGCAGGGCCGCCACCACCACGTCCCGGCCGGTCTTCATCTGACCGTCCACCTGAACCCGGATCCGGCCCCGCAACCGGTTGAGGACCAGGGTTTGCTGGGTCTCGGACAGCCCCAACTCCCAGGGCGTGCCGGCATGCTTGATGGACGACAGGGGCGAGGCGCCGGTGCCGCCGTCGAAACCGGAAATGACCACATGATCCGCCTTGGCCTTGGCCACCCCGGCGGCGACCGTGCCGACCCCCACTTCTGACACCAGCTTGACCGACACGGACGCGGCCGGGTTGGAGTTCTTCAGGTCGTGGATGAGCTGGGCCAGGTCCTCGATGGAATAGATGTCATGGTG
>CAZIHO010000148.1:0-7170 GCA_964538875.1 uncultured Chromatiaceae bacterium | reverse complement strand
GACCTGGAAACCCAGGCGGCAGACCTGGATGCCGCCGTTTTTGATCTCAAGGCGGTCAACCCCACCGCCGTGGTGGATGTGGACACCCGCACGCCCCAGCAGATCATCGGTAACATCGAGGCCCAGGGGCGCATCCTGGCCGATGCGCTGGCGCGGTTGCAGACGTTGATGGCGGCAGTGGACTAAGGTCAGGTTCGCCATCCCCGCCCTGGCGCCAGCGGGTTCTGGCGCCAACCCCTGGGCCAGGCGGATTTTTTTCGCTAGAGTGCGGACTCATCCACCTGGAAGCCGCTCCATCATGACCCTGGACTTCGCCAGCCTCGACAGCCTGCGTGCCCATCATCCGGCCTGGCGGTTGTTGCGGTCAGACCATGCGCCGCTGGTGGTGAGTTTTCTGCATCGGGTGTTCGTGGTGCCCAATGTGCGGGTGATGGCGGCAGCGGACTTGGTGGAGGCGCTGGAGGATGAGTTGTACGGGCTGCGCCAGCAGTTGGGGGAGGCCGCCTTTCCCAAGCCGGCCCTGGATTATCTGAACGATTGGGCGGCGCCGGACAAGGGCTGGTTGCGCAAGTTTTACCGGACCGGCACCGACGAGGCCCAATTCGACCTGATGCCCGCCACCGAGAAGGCCATCGCCTGGCTGGCCGGTTTGTCGGAGCGCCAGTTCGTGGGTACTGAATCCCGCCTGTTGACCCTATTCGAGTTGCTCAAGCAGATGAGCGAGGGAAGTGAGGCGGATCCGGCCAAGCGGGTGGCAGACCTGCGGCGCAAGCGGGACGCGATCGACCGGGAGATGGCCCAGGTCATGGCCGGGGACCTGCCCTTGCTGGACGACACCGGCTTGAAGGACCGTTTCCAGCAGTTCGTCCAGGGGGCACGGGAATTGCTGTCCGACTTCCGGGAGGTAGAGCATAACTTTCGCCTGCTGGACCGGCGGGTGCGGGAGCGCATCGCCCTGTGGGAGGGCGGCAAGGGCGCCCTGTTGGAACAAATCATGGGGGAGCGGGACGCCATCGGGGATTCGGATCAGGGCAAGAGCTTCCGGGCCTTTTGGGATTTCCTGCTGTCCAGTCAGCGACAAGAGGAACTGTCCGCCTTGCTGGACCGGGTGTTGGCGCTGCCCGCCGTGGCGGAGTTGGAGCCGGACCCCCGGACCCGCCGGGTGCACTATGACTGGCTGGAAGCGGGGGAGCACACCCAGCGCACCGTAGCCCAGTTGTCCCAGCAGTTGCGGCGTTTTTTGGACGACCGGGCCTGGCTGGAGAACCGGCGCATCATGGACATTCTGCATGGCATCGAGAGCAAGGCCCTGGCGTTGCGGGACCAGCCTCCCGGCGGTGTCCTGATGGAGATGGCGGAGCCCCGCGCCGAGATTGGGCTGACCCTGGAGCGGCCCCTGTTCACCCCGGCCGAGCGCCCAGTGCTGGCGGACCTAGTGCTGGAGGCGGGGGATGGGGACATCGACCCCGCTGCTCTGTTCGATCAGGTGGTGGTGGACAAGGCGCGCCTGACCCGGCACATTCGCCACGCCTTGCAGGATCGGGCTCAGGTGAGCCTACGGGAACTGGTGGCAGAGCAGCCCTTGCAACAGGGGCTGGCGGAGTTGGTGGCCTATCTCCAGTTAGGCAGCGGGACCTTCAATTGCCTGGTGGACGAGCAACGGCTGGAGCCCATCAGTTGGGGGGCGACGGCGCCGGACGGGGCCGAACTGACCCGCCGAGCCCGGTTGCCGCGGGTGATTTTTGTGCGTTAAACAGGAATTGCGATAGGCTAAGCAACGCCATGCAACCCGTCGAATCCAATGGATCGCCGGCGCCGGATTTGTCGGCGCTGGTCATCAACTTGCTCAAAAACGTCCTGTACCGGGACGCTGATGAGCGCCTGTGGGCCGCCTTGCTGAATCTGCAAGCCCGGGTTCGGGACTATGTGGCGGTGCTCAATCTGGACTTGGTGCTGGACGAGGCGGAAGGCTATGCCTTCTTGAAAAGCCGGCCAGAACTGGACGAGGACCAGCCCGGCCCGCGCCTGCCCCGGCTGGTGGCGCGGCGGCCCCTATCGTTTCCGGTCAGCCTGTTGTTAGCCTTGCTGCGCAAGAAGTTGGCGGAGTTCGACGCCAGCGGTGCCGATACCCGGCTGGTGCTGAGCCGGGACCAAATCTTGGAACTGGTCCGGGTGTTCCTACCGGACGGTCCCAATGAGGCCAAACTCATGGACCAACTGGAGTCCACCATCAACAAGCTGGTGGAACTGGGCTTTCTGACCAAGCTCAAACCGGCCAGCGGCGCGGCGGCGGGGCCGGGCCATTACGAGGTGCGACGTATCCTGAAGGCGTTCGTGGATGCCCAGTGGCTGGCGGAGTTTGACCGCCGTCTGGCGGAATACCAAACCCAGTTGGCGCGGGTCTCCGGCCATCCGGGGGACCCGGATCATGCGTGAGCCGGAAGCCCTGGGGTTCGATTTTGTGGCGGATGACGCCCTGTCCGGGTTTCGTCTGCAACGGTTGGAGGTGTTCAACTGGGGCACCTTCGACGGCCGGGTCTGGACCCTGGACCTGAACGGCCGCAATAGTTTACTCACCGGCGACATCGGTTCCGGCAAGTCCACCCTGGTGGATGCCGTGACCACCCTGTTGGTGCCGGCCCACCGGGTCGCCTACAACAAGGCGGCCGGCGCGGATAGCCGGGAACGCTCCCTGCGTTCCTATGTGCT
The DNA here is from genome assembly GCA_964538875.1 of uncultured Chromatiaceae bacterium. Taxonomy (GTDB): domain Bacteria; phylum Pseudomonadota; class Gammaproteobacteria; order Chromatiales; family Chromatiaceae; genus CAZIHO01. The sequence continues at coordinate 4,461 of CAZIHO010000148.1, read as the reverse complement.
GGGCTTTTACAAGTCGGAGCGCAGCGAGTCCAGCGGCGCGTCCAGGCCGGTGGCACTGCGGGAGTCCAGCAGCTATTCGGTGATCCTCGGCGTGTTTCACAACGCCGGCTACGATCAAACCCTGAGCCTGGCCCAGGTGTTCTGGATGAAGGACAGCGCCGGCCAGCCCGCCCGCCTGTTCGTGGGCGCAGAACGGGACCTGTCCATCACCCGGGATTTTGCGGATTTTGGCGCCGACATGGCCCAGTTGCGCCGCCGTTTGCGGGCCTCCGGCGCGGAATTGCATGACAGCTTCCCCCCCTATGGCGCCTGGTTCCGGCGCCGGTTCGGCATCGACAATGACCAGGCTCTAGAGCTGTTTCACCAGACGGTGTCCATGAAGTCGGTGGGGAATCTGACTGATTTCGTGCGCGGCCACATGCTGGAACCCTTCGACGTGGAGCCCCGCATCCAGGCCCTGATCGGCCATTTTGACGACCTCAACCGGGCCCATCAGGCGGTGCTCAAGGCCCAGCGCCAAGTGGAACTGCTACGGCCCCTGGTGGCGGATGGGGGGCGCCACGGCGCCTTGGCGGCCCAACTGGAGGCGCTGCGCCGTTGCCGGGAAGGCCTGCGCGGCTATTTCGCCGGCCTGAAGCTGGGCCTGGTGGACCAGCGCTTGACCCTGCTGGAGGAAAACTGGCAGCGGGCCGACGCCCAAACCCGCCGCCTGGAACTGGAGCGGGACGAGCGGGCCCGCCAAGTGGATGAACTCAAGCAGGCCATCAGCGACAACGGCGGCGACCGCCTGGAACGGTTGGCCGCCGAGATTCGCGCCAAGGAGCGGCTACGGGACGATCGCCGGGCCAAGGCGGACCGTTACGGCCAGTTGGCGGCCCTGGTGGGGGAGCCGGTGGCGCCGGACGCCGCCCTGTTCGACACCCAGCGGGGCCAATTCCGGGGTTGGCGGGAGCAGGTGGCCAACCAGGACGCAGACCTGCAAAACCAACTGACCGAGCAGAGCGTGGCCCTGCGCCAGAGCCGTCAGGACCACGACCAGTTGGCGGCGGAAATCACCAGCCTCAAACGGCGGCGCAGCAACATCGACGACCAACAAGTCCAGATGCGCGCCGCCCTGTGCGCGGCCCTCAACCTGGATCAAGCCGACATGCCGTTCGCTGGCGAATTGATCCAGGTGCGGGACCAGGAGCGGGACTGGGAAGGGTCGGCGGAACGTCTGTTGCGGGGCTTCGGCCTGTCCCTGCTGGTGCCGGACCGCCATTACCAGGCGGTGGCGGAATGGGTGGACCTCAGCCATCTGCGCGGCCGCCTGGTGTACTTCCAGGTACGGTCGCGCCGCTCCGGCGAACTACCGGATCTGCACCGGGATTCCCTAGTGCGCAAGTTGGCCATCAAACCGGATTCTCCCTATTACGACTGGCTGGAACGGGAACTGGCCCGTCGCTTCGACATGGCCTGCTGCGCCAGCCAAGAGCAGTTTCGCCGCGAGGCCCGCGCCATCACCCGTGCCGGTCAGATCAAGGAACCCAGCGGCCGCCACGAAAAGGACGACCGGCACCGCATCGACGACCGCTCCCGCTATGTGCTGGGCTGGAGCAACAGCGCCAAGATCGGGGTTCTGGAGCAGCGGCTGCGGCAGTCAGAAAGCCAAATCGCGGAACTGGGCGCCCAGCTCAGCGCCATCCAAGACCAGCGCCGGACCCTGGCCAGCCGCTTGGATGCTCTGACCCGGCTGGAAGAATTCACCCGTTTCGAGGACCTGGATTGGGCCAGCGTGGCCACCGACATCGCCGCCCTGGAGGACGAGCGGGCCCGGCTGGAGTCCGCCTCGGATCTGCTCAAGCAGCTCAACGAACGTCTACGGGAACTGCAACGGGCGCTGGCGGACCGGGAGCAAAAGCTGCAAGGGGCCCGGGACCGGCGTTCCAAGCTGGAACAGCAGCGGGACGACACCCAGATGCTGCGCCAAACCACCTGGGCGCAACTCCAGGAGCAGCGGCTGGACGAAAGCCTGGTACCGGCCCTGGACGCGCTGCGGGTCGAAGTCCTGGGGGAACAGCCACTGACGCTGGATGCCTGCGACCAGCGCGGGCAGCAGGTACGGGACTGGCTGCAAACCCGGATCGACAACGAAACCAAGGCCTTGCAGCGTCTAGCCGAGAAAATCATCAAGGCCATGGCGTCCTTCAAGGAAGAGTTCAAGCTGGACACGGCGGACATGGACGTGAGCCTGGACGCGGCGTTCGAGTACGAAAAGCTGCTCAACCAGTTGGACCGGGACGATCTGCCCCGCTTCCTGGCCCGCTTCAAGGAACTCCTCAACGTCAATACCATCAACGAAATCGCCAACTTCAACGCCCAACTGGCCCGGGAGCGGGAAACCATCAAAGAACGCATCGCCCAGATCAACCGCTCCCTGGGCGAAATCGACTACAACCCAGGGCGTTACATCCTGCTGGAGCAGCAGGCCAACGGGGATCTGGACATCCGGGACTTTCAGTCCGACCTGCGCGCCTGCACCGAGGGCGCGGTTACCGGCTCCGACGACGCCCAGTATTCGGAAGCCAAGTTTCTCCAGGTGAAGGCCATCATCGACCGCTTCCGGGGCCGGGAAGGCCTGTCCGAGCAGGATCGGCGCTGGACCGCCCGGGTCACGGACGTGCGCAACTGGTTTCTATTTGCCGCCAGCGAGCGCTGGCGGGAAGACCACAGCGAATACGAGCACTATTCTGATTCCGGCGGCAAGTCCGGCGGGCAAAAGGAGAAGCTGGCCTACACCATCCTGGCCGCCAGCCTGGCCTACCAATTCGGCCTGGAATGGGGCGCGGTACGCTCCCGCTCGTTCCGCTTCGTGGTCATCGACGAAGCCTTCGGCCGGGGCTCCGACGAATCCGCCCAATATGGCCTGACCCTGTTCCGCCAGCTTAATTTGCAACTGCTGATCGTCACGCCCCTGCAGAAGATCCACATCATCGAGCCCTTTGTGTCCAGCGTGGGCTTTGTGCATAACGAGGGCGGGCGGGCGTCCAAGCTGCGCAACCTGTCCATCGAGGAATACCGGGAACAGAAGGCGGGCGCCAGCTCCCGCCGCCCGCCGGAGCCGGCTCCTTGACCTGGACCGGGGCCAAGGACCTCAAGGCACGCTTGGCGCGCCTGTGGGAGCGGGGCGAACTGGCCCGGGATCTGCTAACTGGCCAGGCCCGCTTTCCGCTGCGCCTACCCCTAAAAACCCCCGGTTCCCAGGATCTGCGGGATCGCTTCGACGCGGTGCGCGCCTGGACGGCGGAACTGGCCAACACCCCCCAGGTGCGCCTGGAATGGGAAGAAGTCCAGCACCGGGTACAGGGCCGGCAACGCCTCCCGGCCGGCGCCTGGGTGGATTCCCTGGACCGGGCGTTGGCCTGGTTGGGCAAGCGCCAGGACTGGGAACGCTGGCTAGCCCTGGTGGCCGCCACCCGTGCGGCCCAGCCCCGGCTGCTGCCCTGGCTGGAAAAGCGCCCCCTGCACGCCCTGGAACTGGCCGCCGACTGGCCCCGGTTGCTGGCGGTGGTGGGTTGGCTCCAGCAACATCCCCGCCCCGGCATCTATCTGCGCCAGGTGGACTTGCCGGGTGTGCATAGTAAGTTCATCGAAAGGCACCGGGGACTGCTGACCGAGTTGCTGGACTTGGCATTGCCCGCCGAAGCCCAGGACGCCAGCAAGACTGGGGCCGGTCAATTCGCGGCCCGCTATGGCTTTCTGGACAAGCCGCTCCGCATCCGTCTGCGGCTGTTGGATCCCCAGCTAGAACTGCTACCTGGCATCCCCGCCCCGGACCTCACCCTGGACGCCGCCAGCTTCGCCCGCCTGACCCTGGCACCACGGCGGGTGTTCATCACCGAGAATGAAACTAATTTCCTGGCCTTTCCGCCGGTGGCGGACGCCGTCCTAATCTTCGGCGCCGGCTACGGCTGGGAGGCCCTGGCCCAGGCCCGCTGGCTGGAGGGTTGCCCTCTTTACTATTGGGGCGACATCGACACCCACGGCTTCGCCATTCTGGACCAGTTGCGCGGCGTCTTTCCTAGGACTATTTCCTTCTTGATGGACCGGGCCACGCTGGATGCCCATCAGTCCCTATGGGGCGTGGAACACCAACCCCAGCGGGCCGAACTGCACCGGCTCACCCCCGCAGAGCAAGCCCTCCACGACGACCTGCGGGTCGGCCGTATTCGCCCCGGATTGCGCCTGGAGCAAGAAATGGTGGGCTTTGGTTGGCTGCATGATCGCTTGCAGGAGCTGGTGGGCGCCGAGGGTCCTGGTCACGGCGGCGGCGGGTCGCCGGGCATCGTCCCGCAGGGCCCATTGTCCTAACTCCCTGGAAGGGCCGGTCCGGCGGGCTTGGCGTTCGATAGGGGCAGCCCCTCCCCCACCACCCCGGTGGGTTTCCCTGGCTAGGCGGGTGCGTTGTTGGCGCGACTTCAG
>CAZIHO010000147.1:0-7328 GCA_964538875.1 uncultured Chromatiaceae bacterium | reverse complement strand
CAGCGCCGCTTCCTCGCTCCGCTCCAGGCGCAACGCCGCCGCCAGCACGCCGCCCCGGCCCCGCCGGTGCGCACCCACCGCCGCGTTGTCCAGCACGCTCATGTCCGGCAGCAGGCGCACATGCTGAAAGGTGCGTCCCAAGCCACGCCGGGCGGTTTCCCGGGCGCTGAGGAGGTCCACCCGTTCTCCCCGCAGCCACACCTGGCCCCCGCCTAGGGGCAGTACGCCGGATATCAGATTGAATAGGGTGCTCTTGCCGGCGCCGTTGGGTCCGATCAAGGCCAGTATTTCCCCGGCATGGAGATTGAGATCCAGGTCCCGGCAGGCTACCAGGCCGCCGAATTCCTTGCGGGCGCCCTTGACTTCCAGCAGGCGGGTGCCCGCTGGCGGCAGTTCCCGGCGGGGCAGGGGCAGGGCGGTTGCCAGGGGCCGGGGTGTTGGGGGGGCCAGCCGGCGGACCAGGGGCCAGAGGCCGCCCCGGGCCCTTTGCAGGACCAGGATCATCATGACGCCGAATACGATGACCTCGAAATTACCGTCGTGGCCCAGCAGGCGTGGCAGCAAGTCCTGGAGCCATTGCTTCATGATGGTGATGAGCCCGGAGCCCAACACCGCGCCCCACACATAGCCCACGCCGCCGACCACCGCCATGAACAAATATTCGATGCCGATGTGCAGGCCAAAGGGGGTGGGGTTGATGAAGCGCTGCAAATGGGCGTACAGCCAGCCGGACAGGGCCGCCAGCAGCGCCGCCAGCACGAAGATCATTACCTTGGAGCGACCGGTGTGGACGCCCATGCTCTCCGCCATCAGCCCGCCCCCCTTGAGGGCGCGAATGGCGCGGCCTTCCCTGGAATCGAGCAGATTCTGGGTCATCCACATGGCGCCCAGCAGGGCGCCCCAGATCAGGGCGTAAAACTGGCGGCCGCTGGTGAGACGCCAGCCGAACAGGTCCAGGGCCGGGACGCCGCCGATGCCGGTATGGCCACCCAGAAACTCCAGGTTGCCGAACAGGTAATAGAGGGCTATGCCCCAGGCGATGGTGCCCAGGGGCAGGTAATGACCAGACAGGCGCAAGGTCACCAGACCCAGGAGCAGGGCCACGCCGCCGGTGAGGCCGAGGGAGACGGGCAGAGTCAGCCAGGGGGACCATTGGTAGGCGGTGGTCAGGTAGGCGGTGGCGTAGGCGCCCAAGCCCACGAAGGCCGCTTGACCGAAGGAGGTGAGACCGCCAACGCCAGTGAGCACCACCAGACCCAGGGCCACCAGGGCGTGCAGGCCGATGTAATTCAGCAGGGTGATGTAGTACTCGCCCAGCAACCAGGGGCCGGCGGCGATCAACAGCAAAAAAGCCGCCAGGGGCGCCCGCCTGTTCACTCGTCGTCCTCCTGGTGGGGGCGGGTGAGGGACAGCCACACCAGTACCGGGATGATGAGGGTGAAGACGATGACTTCCTTGAAGGCGCTGGCCCAGAAGGAGGCGAAGGCTTCCAGAATACCCACCAGCAGGGCGCCGGCCGCCGCCAGGGGATAGCTGGCCAGGGCGCCGATGATAGCCGCCACGAAGCCCTTGAGGCCGATCAAAAAGCCGGTATCGTAATAAATGGTGGTGATGGGCGCCACCAGCACTCCGGAAAACACCCCCATCAGGGCTGCCAGGCCGAATGCCAGCTTGCCGGCCAGAGTCGGCGCGATACCCATCAGGCGGGCGCCGGTACGGTTCATGGCGGTGGCGCGCAGGGCCTTACCGTACAGGGTACGTTGAAAGAATTGCTGGAGCAGCACCATCAGCCCCAGGCTGGAACCCAGCACCCACAGGGTTTGGCCGTTGATGCGCAGAAAATCCAGATCCCAGGCCGCGTCCGTGAAGGCCGGGGTGCGGGATCCCTCGGCGCCGAACAGGATCAGCCCCAGTCCCACCAGGGCCACATGCACCGCCACGGCCACCACCAGCAGCGCCAATACCGAGGACTCCGCCATGGGCAGGAATACCAGCCGGTACAGCATGGGGCCGGTGGGCACCACCAAGGCCATGCTGAGCAGGATTTGCACCGCCAGGGGCAGGCTCGCCAGGGGGGCCAGGTACAGGAGCAGCGCCAAGGCGGCGGGCACACCCAGGTTCCAGGCCAGGGTGCGGGGCAGGCGCCGGGTATGGCCCCAGCGCAGGGCGGCGACGCTTTCCACCACCGCCACGGTGACGCCCAGGCCGATCAACAACCAGAGGGTGCCGGGCACCCGGCCGGCCTGGAGACTGGCCAGGGTGAGGGCGCCGAAGGCGACGAATTCACCTTGAGGTATATAAATAACACGAGTGACGGCGAACACCAGCACCAAGGCCAGCGCCAACAGGGCATAGACGGCCCCGTTCACCAGGCCGTCTTGCAACAACAACAGGGCGATTTGTAAATCCATGGCGGGTGCTGTGCTGAGTCCGGGGCGGACCCCGGACCCAGGGCTGGGGAACTCCTAGGGTTGCAGTTTCCAGCCGCCGTTTTCGATCCGCACCATGACCCGGGAACGGTCATCCAGGCCCAGGTGGTCGGTGGCGGTCATGCTGTAGACGCCGTGGGCGCCCACCAGATCCTTGACGCCTTCCAGGGCGTCCCGCAGCTTGGCCCGGAATTCCGGGGTGCCCGGCTTGGCGTCCTTGAGGGCTTCCGGAATCGCCCGTTGCAACAGCAGGCCGGCGTCCCAGGCGTAGCCGGCGAAACTGGACACACTGCCGGCGCCGTTGGCGGCCTCGTAGCGCTGCACGAAGTCCATGGCCACCGCCCGCACCTGGTTGGATTCCGGCAACTGGGCCGCCACCAGCAGGGGGCCGGTGGGCAAGAAAGTGCCTTCCACATCTTTGCCGCCGACCCGCAGGAAGTCCTGGTTAGCGACGCCGTGGGTCTGGTAGATCTTGCCCTTGTAGCCCTTTTCCACCAGGGCTTTCTGGGGCAGGGCGGCGGGAGTACCGGAACCGGCGATCAGAATCGCGTCCGGGTTGGCCGCCATCAGTTTGAGCACCTGGCCGGTCACCGAGGTGTCGCTGCGGGAATAACGCTCATTGGCGACGATCTGGACGCCCTTATCCGCCGCCATGGGTTGCAAAGCGGTCCACCAGCCTTCCCCGTAGGCGTCGTTGAAGCTGATAAAACCGATTTTCTTGACCCCGGCCGCCGCCATGTGGGTGACGATGGCGCTGACCATGTGCACGTCGTTCTGGGGTGTCTTGAATACCCAATGGCGCTTGTCGTCCATGGGCGCGACGATCTTGGCGCCGGCCGCCAGGGCGATCATGGGCGTCTTGGCCTCCGCCACCAGGTCCACCATGGCCAGGCTGTTGGGGGTCACGGTGGAGCCGATGATGACGTCCACCTTGTCCTCGTCCAGGAACCGGCGGGTATTCTTGACCGCCGTAGTGGTGTCGGCGGCATCATCGAGCAGGATATATTCTACTTTCTCGCCGCCGATGCGGGTGGGCAGCAGCGGCAGGGTATTTTTCTCCGGGATGCCCAGGGACGCGGCCGGGCCGGTGGTGGACAGGGTGACCCCCACCTTGATGTCAGCGTGGGCCGGTGTCCAGGCGAGGGCGGCGACCAGGGCGGCGAGGGCCGCGCGGCGGATTGTCATGTGGGTGTCCTCCCGTCAATCGAACCGGTTTGACCGGTATTCTGGGTTAAAAAAGCGCTCGCCAATCTACCACAGTGCCCGGCCGCGAGGTGAGTCCCTGCGCTACACTAACTGCCCTCCATCCAATGAGCACCAGGAGTGAGCATGAGCGACGCGTTAAATTACCTTCTCAAGGTCCGGCCGGAGGCCATGACCAGCTATTTCAAGTTCTTGAAGGAAGCCGGCGGGCATCTGGACACCCGCACCCGGGACCTGATCTCGGTCATCGCCAAGGTGGCGGTCCAAACCGAAAACGGCTTCCGGCAGTATCTGACCCGGGCGTTGCGCAACGGGGCCACGCCGGACGAGGTCATCGACGCCCTGCTGATGGCTTTTCCGGTGCTGGGGTTGGCCAAGATCGTGTGGGCCACCGACATTCTGCTGTCCATGGACATCCCCGAGTTCCGGCCCGAGGCGCTGGGTGCCGATCCCCAGTGGCATGACCTGGCGGCCCTGGATGCGGTGCCCCTAGACCAGGTGACCTATGTGGAGCAGGAAGGCCGCCATGTGTTCGTCTACCGGGATGCGGACGGGATCCGGGCCTACGACAGCCGCTGTCCCCATCAGGTCACGGATATTCCCCACCTGGCCTTGGATGGCAAGCGCTTGACCTGCCCCAAGCATCAATGGACTTTTGATATTCAGACCGGTCAATGTACCGCCGTCGGCGATCGTCCTCTGCGCCAGTTTGACACTAAAGTAGAAGAGGGCCGTTTGCTGGCCCGTTGGTAGTACAAAAAAGGATTCCCCCCGGCCTGTTTCGGGGGGGACAGATAAAGACCCACCAAAGCGAGCTGAACTCATGAGCGATAGTTTTAATTCTCAATCCATCTTATCGGTCAAGGGTCGGGAGTACCGGATTTGGCGCCTGAGCGCCCTGGCGGGCCGGTTCGACGTAGCGAGCCTGCCGTTCGCCCACAAGGTGTTGCTGGAAAACCTGTTGCGCCATGAGGATGGCCTGACGGTGACGGCTGCGGACATCGAGGCCATGGCCGCCTGGGATCCCAAGGCCGAGCCCAGCCAGGAAATCGCCTTCCGCCCGGCCCGGGTCCTGTTACAGGACTTCACCGGCGTGCCCGCCATCGTGGACCTGGCGGCCATGCGCGTCGCCATGCAACGCATGGGCGGCGACCCGGAGCGCATCAACCCCCTGGAGCCCGCCGAATTGGTCATCGACCACTCGGTGCAGGTGGACGCCTTCGGTACCAGCGACGCCCTGGAGCGCAACGCGGAAATCGAGGCGGAGCGCAACAAGGAGCGCTACACCTTCCTGCGCTGGGGCCAGAACGCCTTCTCCAACTTCAAGGTGGTGCCGCCGGACATGGGCATCGTCCACCAGGTCAACCTGGAATTCCTGGCCCGCACCGTGTTCTCCGCTGAGCGTAATGGGGTGCTGACCGCCTATCCGGACACCCTGGTGGGCACCGACTCCCACACCACCATGATTAACGGCCTGGGCGTGCTGGGCTGGGGCGTGGGCGGCATCGAAGCGGAAGCGGCTCTGCTGGGCCAGCCAGTGTCCATGCTGATTCCTCAGGTAGTCGGCTTCGAGCTGACCGGCCGCCTGCCGGAAGGCGCCACCGCCACCGATCTGGTGCTGACCGTCACCCAGATGCTGCGTGCCAAGGGCGTGGTGGGTAAGTTCGTGGAATTCTTCGGTGCCGGCCTGGACGACCTGCCCCTGGCGGACCGGGCCACCATCGCCAACATGGCCCCCGAATACGGCGCCACCTGCGGCATTTTCCCCATCGATGAGGAAACCCTGCGTTACCTGCGCCTGTCCGGCCGCTCCGAAGAGCAAATCGCGGTGACGGAAGCCTATGCCCGCGCCCAGGGCATGTTCCGGGAACCCGGCGCGCCGGTGGCCCGCTACACCGACACCCTGAGCCTGGACCTGAGCCAGGTGGAACCCAGCCTGGCCGGACCCAAGCGGCCCCAGGACCGGGTGGTGCTATCCCAGGTCAAGGCCAATTTCCAGCAAGCCCTGGCGGCCCTGCGCGGCGATACCGCGCCCCCGGCCAAGGACGTGCAGGTCGGTGGCCTGCCCTTTGAAGATGGCGCCGTCGTCATCGCCGCCATCACCAGTTGCACCAACACCTCCAACCCGGCGGTCATGGTGGCGGCCGGCTTGGTGGCCCAAAAGGCCCGCGCCAAGGGCCTTAAGGTCAAGCCCTGGGTCAAAACCAGCCTGTCCCCCGGTTCGCGGGTGGTGTCAGCCTACCTGACCAAGGCTGGCCTGCTCGGTGATTTGGAAGCTCTCGGTTTCGCCCTGGCCGGTTACGGCTGCATGACCTGTATCGGCAACTCCGGGCCCCTGCCGACAGCGGTCAGCCAGGCCATCAAGGACGGTGACCGCGCCGCCTGCGCGGTACTGTCCGGCAACCGTAACTTCGAGGGCCGGGTCCACGCCGAAGTGCGCATGAACTATCTGGCGTCGCCGCCCCTGGTGGTGGCCTACGCCTTGGCCGGTACCACCAACCTGGATCTGACCCAGGAGCCCCTCGGCCAGGATGCGGCCGGCCATCCGGTCTATCTGCGGGACATCTGGCCCAGCCAGCGGGAAGTACAGGACTGCCTGGACCTGGCGGTGCGGGCAGAACAATTCCAGGAGGGCTACACCGACGTTTTCGCCGGCGACAGCCGCTGGCGCTCCCTGCGGGTTCCCGAAGGCCAGTTGTACACCTGGGACCCGGCCTCCACCTACATCAAACACCCGCCCTACTTTGAAACCATGGGCATTACCCCAGAGCCGGTGACCGACATTCAGGGCGCCCGCTGTCTGGCAGTGCTGGGCGATAGCGTCACCACCGACCACATCTCCCCGGCCGGCAACATCAAGGCCGCCAGCCCCGCCGGCGAATACCTGATCGCCCACGGTGTGGCCCCGGCGGACTTCAACTCCTACGGCGCCCGGCGCGGCAATCACGAAATCATGATGCGCGGCACCTTCGCCAACATCCGCCTGCGCAACCGTCTGGCTCCCGGCACCGAAGGCGGCTGGACTTGCCATCAACCCACTGGCGAACAGATGAGCATCTACGACGCCGCCATGCGCTACCGGGATGAGGGGGTGCCCCTGGTCCTGCTGGCCGGCAAGGAATACGGCACCGGTTCTTCCCGGGACTGGGCCGCCAAGGGACCCCGGTTACTGGGCGTGCGGGCCGCCATCGCCGAAAGCTTCGAGCGCATCCACCGCTCCAACCTGGTCGGCATGGGCGTGCTGCCCCTCCAGTTCCGGGACGGCGACACGGCGGACAGCCTGGGCCTGACCGGCACCGAGACCTACGACATCGAAGGACTGGCCAACGGCGAACCCAAGGAACTGACCGTGGCCGCCACGCCGGAAGGCGGCGGCGCGCCGATCCGCTTCCAGACCCGGGTGCGCATCGATACGCCCCAAGAATGGCACTACTTCCGCCACGGCGGCATTCTCCAGTACGTGCTAAGGCAACTGCTCGGCGCCGCCTAGGGTCCCCCCGGTCCGGTCTAGCCGGTGGCGGTTAGGCCGCCGGTTGGGCCGGACCGGGACACGGGGCAGGGATGCCCGCTACCGTTGCTCCAGATTGCCAATAATCCAGATTTCCCAGGTCTGGGTTGCGGGTGAGGAACAAACTCCAGCATCCCCGGCCGCTAGCGCTTGGCAACGGACGGAGCCATGCCTTGGGATAAGGCCAG
>CAZIHO010000146.1:0-7387 GCA_964538875.1 uncultured Chromatiaceae bacterium | reverse complement strand
CTGGCATCCCAAATAAAACGCCGGCGCTCACCCCTTTCTGGCGTGTAGCTCGGCGGCTTCCAGGGTGTTTTGGAGGAGGGTGGCGATGGTCATGGGACCCACGCCGCCTGGTACCGGCGTGATCCAGCCGGCCCGTTCCTGGGCGGAGGCGAAGTCTACGTCGCCCACTAATTTGCCATCGTCCAGCCGGTTGATGCCCACGTCGATGACGATGGCGCCAGGCTTGATCCAGTCGCCGGGGACCCAATTGGCGCGGCCGATGGCCACTACCAGCACATCCGCGCTCCGGGCCTTGTCCGCCAGGTTCTTGGTGCGGCTATGGCAGACCGTAATGGTGCAACGGGCCGCCAGCAGTTCCAGGGCCATGGGTCGCCCGACGATGTTGGATTGGCCGATGATGACCGCGTCCAGTCCTTCCAGGGATTGGCCGGTGTGTTCGATCAGGGTCATGATGCCGCGTGGGGTGCAGGACCTGAGCAGCGGCATACGCAGCGCCAAGCGGCCCACGTTGTAGGGATGAAAGCCGTCCACGTCCTTGGTGGGCAGAATGCGCTCAATGACGGATTCTTCGTCGATCTGCTTGGGTAGCGGCAACTGCACCAGGATTCCGTCGATGTTGTCCTGGGCATTGAGCCGGTCCACTAGCTCCAATAGCTCTGCTTGGGAGGTGGTGCCGGGCAGCTGATGCATTTCAGAATAAAACCCCACCTCGGCGCAGGCCTTGCTCTTATTGCGGACGTACACCTCTGAGGCCGGGTTGTCTCCTACCAAGACCACCGCCAGACCTGGGGGGCGCCTGCCGCTGGCCAGGGCAGCAGCGACCCCTTGTTGAATCCGTTGGCGTACTTCGGCGGCGACGGCCTTGCCGTCTAGCAATTGAGCGGTCATGAGGCGGGTTCCTCTTGAAGGGGGCTAGGGATGGCCCATGATACGGGTTGCGTCCGGCGGGGGTAATGGGTGCTGGAACTGGGCGGGTGGACGGTGATGGGCGGCGGGCCAAGCAGATGGCGCCGGGGGTAGCCGGATCCAGATCAACAGATAGGCCGGGCTGGGGAATGACGGGTTCCCCGGTGCTCCAAGGTGCCAGCGTTTAAGATTGGGACCGCCGCAAACCGGGCGGTCACCGGGCCCAGCGCGCCCAGCGGAAAATGGCGGCGCCCATCGCGGCGCAGAACAGCACTGGTACCAGCGAGACGAGGAAGGGGCTGAGGTCGTATACCAGCGGTAATTGGGCCACGGTGCGGTTCAGAATGTAAAAAATAATGCCGATCAATACGCCACCGAAAATGCGGGGACCCAACCCCATGCCCCGGTGTACGTTGAACAACAGGGGCACGGCTAGGAACACCATGGCCAGTATCACCAGGGGAGCAATCGCCTTACCCCAGAAGGCCACCTCATAGGCCGTCGAACTCAGGCCGTTTTGCTCCATGAAGCGAATGTCTTGATAGAGGCCCCAGGTCGGCAAGATATTGGGGTCCACTATCAAGAGGCTGAGCAGGGAGGGATCCAGCAGGGATGACCAAGTGGCGGTCTTGAGGAACCGGGTCTGGACACCGGCCTGACTCAGTTCGCTTTGGGAAATATCCTGTAGCAACCAACTGTTGCCGTTGTGAATGGCAAGCCTGGCATAGGTGCTGAGCTTCAGTTGCTTGTCTTGATCGAACTCATAAATGTACAGGTGCTGCAACCGGCCGCCGGGCATGATTTCCCGGATATTGATGAAGGCGTTGCCATCCCGTACCCAAAAGCCATAACGGCTCTTGAGAGCGATGCGCTCCGACAGGGTGGCGGCCCGCACCTGCTGAGCCTGTTCCTCAGACGCCGGCGCGATGACTTCGCCCAACAGCATGGCGATCACCGCCAGCAAGGCGCCGGCGCGGAGCACCGACCATAGGACCCGGCGAATGGACACACCGGCGGCGCGCATCGCCACCAACTCCATGTTGGCCGCCAGTCGGCCAAGGCCCAATAGGCTGCCGATGAGGGCGGCTATTGGAAAGAGTTGGAATGCGTAGCGGGGCAACAACAGGCTGACGATGAGGAAGGCGTCCAGCAAACCGAAGCGGCCGGTTCCCACGTCATCCAATTCGTCCTTGAGTACCATGAACCCGACCAGCGGCATGAGCACCAGCAGGGCCACCAGGGTGCCCAGCAAGACGGAACGGAGGATATAGCGATCAAGTATTTTCATGGATGGCGGCTTCTGTGGGGCCGGCGAATGCTGTTAGACTGACGGCCGCCATGCTACACAATTCCCCGCGCCGATAGAAATTGCCCTGAATCTGAGGCCGGGCGTGCCGTCGAGCGCCAGTACCCATCGTCTAGTCGAGAGGATCTATGGTGGACTTTAAGGTGAAATCCGGCGATCTCGCCAAAATGCGGGGTCCCTGCGTTGCGGTGCCGGTGTTCGCGGGGCGGCGCTTGCCGGAGCCGGCCCTGACCATCGACCGGGCTTGCAAGGGTGCCGTGACCCGCTGGCTGGAACGGGGCGACCTGGACGGCAGTTTGGAACAAACCCTGATGCTGCACGCCCTGCCCGGCCTAGGTTGCGAGCGGCTGTTGCTAGTCGGTTGTGGCGAAGAAAAGGAACTGACTCTGGCCCGCTATCGCAAGGCGACGGCGGCGGCGGTGGCAGCCCTGGCGCGGCACCGGGTCACGGATCTGGTCTGGACCCTGCACGGGCTGAACCTGGCCGACGCAGATGGATACCGCACCGCCCGGGAAACACTGCTGACGGTGGCGGACCGGACCTACAGCTTCGACCGGCTCAAGACCAATACCCCGGAACCCCCCAAGCGGCCCCTGGCCGGGTTGATTTTCTGGGTGCCGGACCGCAAGAAGCGGGAGGGCCTGGGGCGGGCGATCAGGCACGGCCAAGCGGTCGCCAATGGGGTGCGCCTGGCCAAGGATCTGGGCAACCTGCCCGGCAATCTGTGCACACCCAATGACTTGGCGGACCAGGCCCGCGCTTTGGCGGAGCGTTTTCCCCGGATCAAGGTCCAGGTGCTGGAGACCCAGGACATGGAACAACTGGGCATGGGCGCGTTGCTGGCGGTGGCCCGGGGCAGCCGCCAACCGCCCAAGCTGATTGTGCTGGAATATCAGGGCGAGGAAGCCAAGCAGCGGCCGGTGGTGCTGGTGGGCAAGGGTGTTACCTTCGACGCCGGCGGTATCTCCCTCAAACCGGGGGAGAACATGGACGAAATGAAATTCGACATGTCCGGTGCCGGTTCCGTGCTGGGCACCCTGAATGTTTGCGCGGAACTGGACCTGCCCCTGAATCTGGTGGGCATCCTGCCCTGCGCGGAAAACCTCCCGGATGGTTTGGCCGTCAAGCCGGGGGACGTGATTACCAGCCTGTCCGGGCAGACCATCGAGGTGCTCAACACGGACGCCGAGGGGCGCCTGTTGTTATGCGACGCCCTGACCTACGGCGAGCGCTATGACCCGGCGCTAGTGATCGACATCGCCACCCTGACCGGTGCCTGTGTGGTGGCCCTGGGTAAGGTGCCGTCCGGCTTGCTGAGTAATTCCGACGACTTGGCCAAGGAACTGCTGGCGGCTGGCGAACATATAGGCGACCGGGCTTGGCAGTTGCCCCTGTGGGACGACTATCAGAGTCAGTTGGACAGCCGGTTCGCCGACCTGGCCAACATCGGCGGCCGGCCGGGGGGCGCCATCACCGCCGCCTGTTTCCTGTCCCGCTTCACCAAGAAAATGCGTTGGGCCCATTTGGACATCGCTGGCACCGCCTATCTGACCGGCGACCAGAAAGGTTCCACCGGCCGCCCGGTGCCCCTGCTGAGCCAGTTCCTGCTGCGGCGGTGTGACTTGCTGCCGTGACCCGGGTGGATTTTTACGGCTTTGCGACGGGGGCCGCCGGGGACCCCCTGCACCTCGCTTGCCGTTTGCTGGAAAAAGCTCAGGGACAGGGTTTGCGGGTGTACGTCAACGCCCCGTCGGAGCCGGTGGCCCGGGCCTTGGACCGGCTGATCTGGACCTTCCGCCAGGACAGTTTCATTCCCCACGGCCTGTTTGGGGCGGCGGATGGGTCCCTGACGCCGGTGTTGATCGGCTGGGACCGGGACCCAACCGGGGAATCCCAGGTATTGCTCAACCTGGCTCCGGAAGTGCCCCTGTACTTCAGCCGGTTTGAACGCCTGGCGGAGGTGGTGGGCGCTGACCCGGACGCCCGCCAGCGGGGGCGGGAGCGTTACCGTTTCTACCGGGACCGGGGCTATCCCCTGGATTACCATGAGATGCAAGGCCCATGAGCAGATCAAGCCGCCGCCGCGACGGCGATCCGAGTGATCGGCTCCCCCAGTCCGGTCCGGATTCCGGTGCGATGTCCGCCGGCGAGGAGCCGCTGGGCGAGACTTTCGAGCATGAGGGCGATTTGGAGTCAGACAACTGCCACTGGTTGAACCGCGATGAGGCGGGAGACGCCGGGGAGCCGGTGGGGGAGACGGATTACTCCTGGTTAGAGGGGCGGGGATCCGGCGAGGCCGAGCCCCTTGCCGCCTTGGCGCATTCGCTGGAGCCCAAGGAAACCTTGTCTCAGGAAGCGGGCGTGGAATTTGGGGACTGGGCGCCGGCGTCGGACCCGGACCTGGCCCAATATTCAATCCGGCCTAGCCCGGTCCGGCGGCCGGAGGCGGAGCAGGAGCAGGAGGTCGAGTCCAGCCCCAGCGAGAAGTCCATCGACCTGGGCCAGGCCCTGTCCATATTGCCGCGCGCCGGCGATGGGGACGGCTTCGCGGGCCGGCAACTGGTGTTGCAAGGTATCCGGGTGGACGACGGCGGGGTGCCCATCCTGGAGGACGAGGTGCAGGTGGACGGCGCCCTGGACATCCTGGTCCAGGAGCTGCGTCAGGAGTTACCCGCCCTGGTGCAGGACGCCTTCGTCGCAGCCGTGAAACAGGTGGCCCTGGATCTTAAGCATAACTTCGAGCAACGGCTGGCTCAGTTGCTGGACGAACGCCTGGATGAATTGGTCACCGCCGCCATGAACAAGGCGGACCCGGATTCCAGGGTCGACTGAAGTCAGCCTGGTTGGGACGGGGCGCGGTGTGCGCCGCCGTCCTGGCCGGGCCTGGCTAACCTGGTTCGATGGCGGTCACCCGCTGCAAGCCCCTGGGCAACAGGGCGCCGCGCCGGCCCCGTTCTCCCTTGAAGCGTTCCAAATCGGCGGGCTTGATCTGGAGCTGGCGTTTGCCGGCGGTCAGGACCAGGCTGGTGCCGGGCGCCAAGGTGGCGAGACCCGCTAACAGTTCTTCCCGGCTGGCGGCCTTGGCGCTGGGGATGGCGATGATCTTGCTGCCCTTGCCCTTGGACAGGCGCGGCAGTTCCGCCACCGGAAAAACCAGCAGGTGGCCGCTGGTGCAGATTGCGGCGAGCAAGTCGGTATCCGGGTTGTGCACCCGCAGGGGCGGTAAAAGCTGAGCGCCTTCCGGTAGGGTGAGCACCAGCTTGCCGGCCCGGTTTTTGGTGGTGAGTTCCTCAAGCCGGGCCAGAAAGCCGTAGCCGGCGTCCGACGCCAACAGGTACCAGGCGTTGGGATTGCCCCCTAAGACCGCCTTGAAGCTGACCCCGTCCGGTGGGCTGAGGCGCCCGGTGAGGGGCTCCCCCTGGCCCCGGGCAGACGGCAGCAGGTTGGCCGCCAGGGAATAGGCCCGCCCCCCGGAATCCAAGAACACCACCTGCTGGTTGGAGCGCAGCCGGGCCATACCCAGGTACTGGTCGCCGGCCTTGAACGCCAGGCTGAGGGGGTCGATTTCGTGGCCCTTGGCGGCCCGCACCCAGCCCCGCTCGGATAGCACGATGGTGACTGGCTCCGCCGGTGCCACCTCGTTGTCGTCCATGGCGGCGGCCGCTTCCCGGATCACGATCGGGGAGCGGCGGGCGTCCCCGTACTGGGCGGCGTCTCCCTGGAGTTCCTCGCGCAGCAGGCCCCGGAGCTGGTCCTCGGACCCGAGCAAGCCTTCCAGATGGCGGCGCTCCGCGTCCAGTTCCTCCTGTTCGCCCCGGATCTTCATTTCCTCCAGCTTGGCCAGGTTGCGCAGCCGCAGGTTGAGGATGGCTTCCGCTTGGCGGTCGCTCAGCTCAAAGCGGCGCATCAGTTCCGCCTTGGGCTCCTCCTCGAAGCGGATGATGCGGATCACCTCGTCGATATTGAGGAAAGCGACCAATAGGCCAGCCAGGATGTGCAACCGGTCCAGCACCTTTTGCAGCCGGTGATTCAAGCGCCGGCGCAGGGTTTCGGTGCGGAAATGGAGCCATTCCAGCAACAGTTCCCGCACGCCCATGACCCTGGGCCGGCCGTTGAGGCCGATCAGGTTCATGTTGACCCGGTAGCTGCGTTCCAGGTCCGTGGTGGCGAACAGGTGGGACATGAGCCGTTCCAGATCGACCCGGTTGGAGCGGGGTACGATGACCAGGCGGGTGGGGTTTTCGTGGTCGGATTCGTCCCGCAGATCCTCGATCCAGGGTAGCTTCTTGGCGTTCAATTGGGCGGCGATTTGTTCCAGCACCTTGTTGCCGGATACCTGGTAGGGCAGGGCGGTGATGACGATGTCACCCTGTTCCCGCTCCCAGCGCGCCCGCTGGCGCACCGAGCCGCCGCCGCTTAAGTACAGGCGCTCCAGTTCGTCCCGGGAGGTGATGATTTCCGCCTCGGTGGGGAAGTCGGGTCCCGGCAGCACCTGCATCAGGTGCGCCAGGTCCGTGTCCGGTGCCTCCAGCAGCTTGATGCAGGCGGCGACCACTTCCCGCAGGTTATGGGGCGGTATGTCGGTGGCCATGCCCACCGCGATGCCGGTGGTGCCGTTCAGCAGAATGTTGGGCACCCGGGCTGGCAGCAGCATGGGTTCTTCTAGGGTGCCGTCGAAATTGGGGGACCATTCCACGGTGCCCATGTCCAATTCCTTGAGCAGCAACTCCGCGTAGGGCGTGAGCCGTGCCTCGGTGTAGCGCATGGCGGCGAACGACTTGGGGTCGTCCGGGGAGCCCCAGTTGCCCTGGCCGTCAATCAGGGGATAGCGATAGGAAAAGGGCTGGGCCATCAGCACCATGGCCTCGTAACAAGCGCTGTCGCCATGGGGATGGAACTTGCCGAGCACGTCGCCCACGGTGCGGGCGGACTTCTTGAACTTGGCCGCCGCCGCCAGGCCCAATTCCGACATGGCGTACAGAATGCGCCGTTGCACCGGCTTCAAGCCGTCGCCGATCTTGGGCAGGGCCCGGTCCAGGATCACGTACATGGAATAGTCCAGGTACGCCTTCTCCGTGAATTGGCGCAGGGGCATGCGCTCGATGCCTTCGATTTGGTTGCTGTCCAGCATGGCGGAAATCCGGTCTTGGCAATGGCTTGGGGGCCGCATTGTAG
>CAZIHO010000145.1:0-7396 GCA_964538875.1 uncultured Chromatiaceae bacterium | reverse complement strand
GGAGGTCTTGCTCGTGGAATATCCCCAAACCGCCGCCGATACCCTGTTCATCCTCATCGGCGCCGTCATGATTCTGGCCATGCACGCGGGCTTTGCCTTCCTGGAGTTGGGCACGGTCCGCCGCAAAAATCAGGTCAATGCCCTAGTCAAGATCCTGGTGGATTTTTCCATATCGACCATCGCCTATTTTTTTATCGGCTATTGGGTGGCCTATGGGGCACATTTCTTCGCCGGTGCCGCCGAGTTGTCTGCCAAACATGGCTTCGAGCTGACCAAGTTCTTCTTTTTGCTCACCTTCGCGGCGGCGATCCCGGCCATCGTGTCCGGCGGCATCGCCGAGCGAGCCCGCTTCCACCCCCAACTGGCCGCCAGTTTCCTGCTGGTGGGCCTGGTCTATCCCCTGTTCGAGGGCATCGCCTGGAACCAGGCGTTTGGTATTCAGGCTTGGCTTAAGAGGAGTTTCGGCGCCGAATTTCATGATTTCGCCGGTTCCGTGGTGGTACATGCCATGGGCGGCTGGATCGGCCTGGCGGCGGTGCTGATCCTGGGGCCGAGGCGGGGCCGCTATCACAAGGACGGCGGCATCGCCGGCGTGCATCCGCCGTCCAGCATTCCCTTTCTGGCCATCGGCGCCTGGACCCTGCTGGTCGGCTGGTTCGGATTTAACGTGATGAGCGCCCAGACCCTGGATAAGATTTCCGGGCTGGTGGCCATGAATTCCCTAATGGCCATGGTGGGCGGCACCCTGGTGGCGCTGGTGGCGGGCAAGAACGACCCCGGCTTCGTGCATAACGGTCCCCTGGCGGGCTTGGTGGCGGTCTGCGCGGGATCGGATTTGATGCATCCACTGGGCGCCTTGCTGACCGGTGGCGTGGCCGGCGGGCTGTTTGTGGTCATGTTCACCCTGACCCAAAACCGCTGGAAAATCGACGACGTGCTGGGTGTCTGGCCCCTGCATGGGCTGTGCGGCGCCTGGGGCGGCATCGCCGCTGGCATCTTCGGCAGCCAGGCGTTGGGTGGCTTAGGGGGCGTGGCCTGGGCCTCCCAGTTGATCGGCACCGGCCTCGGCATCCTGGTCGCCTTGAGCGGCGGATTGGTGATTTATGGAGTTCTCAAGCAGGTGGTGGGCATTCGCCTGGACCCGGAGGAGGAATACCGGGGCGCGGACCTGACCATTCACCAGATCAGTTCTTCCCCGGAGCGGGAATCGGGGGTCTGGTAACCCTGGCCGCCGGGGCTCCATCGGGCCCCGGCGGCGGTTTGGTTCAGATTTGCTCCGGTTCCATCTTGATAGCGCCGCAGGGGCATTCGGACACGCAGATGCCACAGCCCTTGCAGTAGTCGTAATTGAACTTGAAGCGCTGGCCCAGACCCAGCTTGATGACTGCGTTGTCCGGGCATACGCCGTAGCAGTTATCGCACTCGAAGCAGTTGCCACAACTCATGCAACGGCGCGCCTCGAACAGGGCATTCACCTCGTCCAGATTGCCCACCACCTCGGCGAAACCGCTGGTACGCCGCACCAGATCCAACATGGGACGCACCGTGCGGGGTGCATCGCTGTAATACCAGGTGTTCATCTTGTCCAGCCCGGCGATTTCCTTGACCGGCTTGGGCGCCAGCCGCTCACCACGCAGATAGGCGTCCAGGTGCCGGGCGGCCCGCTTGCCGAGGCCGATGGCGGCGGTGGCGTTGCGGGGCGAGGGCACCAGGTCGCCACCGGCGAACACGCCGGGAACGCCGGTCATCAGATCCGGGCCCACTTGCACCGCGCCGTCCTGAATTTGGATGCCGGGGAGCTTGGCCAGCATCTCGAATTCCCCTTCCTGGCCTAGGGCCTGCACCACCACGTCCGCGTCCAGGGTTTCGATCTGCCCGGTACGGATCAATTCCCGCCCATCCCCCGGCTGCATGATTTCCAGGGTCAGCCGGTGGCCCTCAATGGCACGCAACTGGCGCAGGTCGAGGATGCGCATCCCCTCCTCCAGGCCTTCCTTGATTTCCTCGGGATGGGCCGGCATTTGCTCCTTGGCTTCCAGCACCACCAGGGTCACGGACAGGGCACCCAGGCGAATCGCGGAACGGGCCACGTCCACCGCCGTGTTACCGCCGCCGTACACCACCACCCGCCCGGACAGGGCGATGGGCTCCTCGGTTTCCACCGCCCGCAGCACCGTCACCGCGTCCAATAGGGGCAACTCGCCCTGGTACGGAATAGGGATCTTGCGTCCTTTGGGTAATCCCAGGGCCAGGAAGGCGGCATCGAAACCGCCGTCGGCCATGGCCTGGGCCAGGTCATCAATGCGGGTGTTGACCTGAATATCCACGCCCATGGCGCGGATGCGCTGTATCTCCGCGTTGAGCTTTTCCCGGGGCATCCGGTATTTGGGAATACCGTAGCGGACCATGCCGCCACTCTTGGGACTGGCCTCGAACACCGTCACCCCGTGGCCCAGGCGCGCCAGGTGGTAGGCGGCGGATAGGCCGGCGGGCCCGGCGCCCACCACCATGACCCGTTTCCCGGTGGCGGGACCCGGCTCGATGGTCCAGCCGTACTTGAGGGCCTGGTCCCCCAGGAAGCGTTCCACAGAATTGATGCCGACCGGCAGGTCTACCTTGCCCCGGTTACAGGCCTCTTCGCAACTGTGATAGCAAATGCGCCCCATCATGGCCGGGAAGGGATTGTCCTCCATGATCTTGCGCCAGGCCTGCTCGTACTTGCCCTCCTCGGCCAGGTACAGCCAGCCCTGGATGTTCTCGCCGGCCGGGCAACGGTTGTTGCAGGGCGGCAGACGATCCAGATAGACAGGCCGGTAGGTGCGCCAGGAGCCAGTCTTATTGGCCAGGGATGAGCCAACGTCCAGGGTGATGGCAAAGGGTTTGAGGGTGGTCATGGGCGCGCTCCTTCATCCAACAGGCCAAAGCGCTGGATGTTGGCGTCCGCCTGGGCTTGGATACGGGCGATGGTATGAACGGATGGCGTCTTGCCGAATAGATGAGCGTAGCGGCGCTGGGGGCGCATGTACTCCTCCACCGGCACCTGGTGGCGAATCTTGGACACGGCGGTCACATTGCCCCGCTCCGCCTCGAACACTGGAAACAGGCCGGATTCCTTGGCCAGCCGGGCCAGCTTGACGGTGTCCTGGGACGCGGATCCCCAGCCCAGGGGACAGGGCACGAACACATGGATGTACTTGGCGCCCCGGATGTTGATCGCCTTGTTGACCTTGAACTCCAGGTCCCGCAGGTCGGCGACGGTGGCGGTAGCCACGTAAGGAATGGCGTGGGCCATGGCAATCAGGGGCAGATTCTTGCCCTGGCCAAACAGGTTACCCGGCTCGGGACCCACCGGCATGGTGGTGGCGGTGCGCACCGCCGGTGGTGTGCTGGACGAGCGTTGCACGCCGGTGTTCATATAGCCCTCGTTGTCGTAGCAGATGTAGAGCACGTCGTCGTTGCGCTCGAACATGCCGGACAGGCAGCCGAAGCCGATGTCGGTGGTGCCCCCGTCGCCCCCCTGGGCCACCACCCGCACCTGGTCCCGGCCCTTGGCGCGCATAGCGGCGGCGATGCCGCTGGCCACCGCCGCCGCGTTGCCGAACAGGGAATGGACCCAGGGGATCTGCCAGGAAGTTTCCGGATAGGGGGTGGAAAACACCTCCAGGCAGCCGGTAGCGTTGGCGGCGATCAACTGGCCGCCGGAACCCAGCATGGCGGCATCCAGGGCGTAGCGGGCGCCAAGCGCCTCGCCGCAACCCTGGCAGGCGCGGTGCCCGGAGTTGAGGGAATTAGGCCGCGTGAGGGCAGCCTGG
Source organism: uncultured Chromatiaceae bacterium (assembly GCA_964538875.1). Taxonomy (GTDB): domain Bacteria; phylum Pseudomonadota; class Gammaproteobacteria; order Chromatiales; family Chromatiaceae; genus CAZIHO01. Next base: position 3,584 of record CAZIHO010000145.1, on the reverse strand, counting down.
ACCGCTCCCTGTTCGTCCTCCAGCAGCCGGTTGCCGATGGTGAAGGTGCCGGTTTGGTAAAACTTGACGTGTTGAAATGACATGGACTTGCTCCCTTGGCGGTTGGCGGGCCAGTCAGGCGATCTTGGAGGCCACAGTACCCAGGTCCCGCAGCACCGACTCGGCGATGGGGCCGGAGCGCCGCACCTGACGTTCCCGTTCCAAGGCACGGGCAACCACGCCCCGGTCCAGATCCATGAAGGTGACGGGTTCCAGGGCGCCGGCTAACGCGGCCCGGAAGGTGGCGGTCAGGCTCTCCACGGTGATGGCCCGTCCCCCCAGACCCGCGATCACGGTACGAACCTTCTGGCCAGTACCGTCCAGGGCCATGCGCACATTGGTGGCCACGATGCCGCCGATGCCCACCGCGAAGCACTTTTCCACCACCAGCACCCGGGGCACGCCCGCCAACGCCTCGCGGATAGCGTCCAGGGGGAAGGGCCGGAAGGTGGTGATGCCCAGCACGCCGATCCGCACCCCCTCATCCCGCAGGGCGTCCACCGTATCCTTGATGGTGCCCAGCACCGAGCCCAGGGCGATGACCACCATGTCGGAATCCTCCAGCCGGTAGGGCCGGATCAGGCCCCCCGCCTCCCGGCCGAACAAGGCTTGGAATTCCGCCGCCAGCTCCGGAATGCTGTCCAGGGCCTGCAATTGCTTGGCGTGGGCCAGGTAGCGCACCTCGGTGAAGGCTTCCGGCCCCACCATGGCGCCGATGGACACCGGCGCCGCCGGGTCCAGCACCTGGCGGGGCTCGAAGGGCGGCAGGAAGCGATCCACCTGCTCCTGGTCCGGCACGTCCATACGCTCATAGGCGTGGGTGAGGATGAAGCCATCCATGCACACCATCACCGGCAAGGATAGGGACTCAGCCAGCTTGAACGCCTGGATATGCAGGTCGATGGCCTCCTGGTTGGTTTCCGCGAACAACTGGATCCAGCCACAATCCCGCTGGCTCATGGAATCGGTGTGGTCGTTCCAGATGTTGATGGGCGCGCCGATGGCCCGGTTGGCGACGGTCATGACGATGGGCAAGCCCAGGCCGGAGGCGTTGAATACCGCCTCCACCATGAACAACAGTCCCTGGGATGCGGTGGCGGTATAGGTGCGGGCACCCGCCGCCGAGGCGCCGATGGCCACCGACATGGCGGCGAACTCGGATTCCACATTCATGAATTGACAGCGGCCCAGCTCGCCGTTTTTCACCTTTTCCCCCAGCCCTTCCACGATGTGGGTCTGGGGCGAAATGGGGTAGGCGCAAATCACTTCTGGACGACACAGCGCCACCGCCTCGGCGACGCCATGGGAGCCTTCAATCTGTTTGACCGCCATTTCAAGCCGCCTCCGTCTGGGTGAGTTGTTCCCGAACCTTGTGGTGGGCCTCGGCGGCGGCGGCGCAGTTGCCCTCCGCCACCCGCCCGGAGAATTTTTCCCGGATGGCGGCCATCACCGACTCCAGGGTCAGCAACTGGGACAGGGCCGCGAAGGCACCCAGCAACACCGCGTTGGGCATGGGCCGCCCCAGGTGCTTGATGGCGATGTCGGTGGCGGGCACGCACACCTGATGCGAGGGGCGCAAGCGCTTGGCCACCTCGACGATGCCCAATTCCTCGAAACTCTTGCCAGAGTTGACCAATACGTAACCATCCGACTTCAGTCCCTGGAATAGGTCCACCTGGTGCAGCAGGGTAGGGTCCTGGATGATGAGGGCGTCCGGAGCCATGATCGGCTCCCGCAGGCGGATGGACTTATCGTCGATACGGCAAAAGGCCACCACCGGCGCGCCGGTACGTTCGGAACCAAAACTGGGAAACGCCTGGGCGTACTTGCCTTCCAAGAAGGCCGCTACGGACAGCATCTCGGCACCTGTGACGACACCCTGGCCGCCCCGGCCGTGGATGCGGATTTGAAACATGGCTTGCTCCTCCGTCGGTGGATGAATTGCGGCGCTGGGCCGGCCGCGCCCCGGCGAGCCGGATGGCGTCCTGGGCCAGCGCCCCCTGCCCGAGGCATCCTCAAACAATCCGGAATGCCGACCTAATTAGAATCCTGGCTGGCGACCTTTGCCAGGTCCATAAATGCCACCTGTGCAGGCAAAGAAAAATTCTATCGGGATGCTCGGAATATCCCCGTTTTCTTCGTTTTGGTCAAGGGGGTTTCCAGACGGATCGCCGGGCTTGCATGGGCCACGCCCATCGCCCCCCAGTCCGGGACGGACCGCCCGCCACCACCGGGTCCCGGGCCAGGATCCGCTGGCCTTGGGGAGGACATGCACCCCAGGATCATCTCGGCGAATGATCTTAAAAAGTACTTTTCATACTCAGGACCATCTCTCCCTTTCCCTTCACCGCATATTCGAGTTGCATAAAGTCCGTAATCGTGGCCTTCTAAACCACCACCGGCCCAGCAGGCCGGTTTTCCGTTGATCGTTCATCCCTAGAGAGTGAGGAGACATGCCCATGAAGCGACTAGCCCTGTGGCTCGGAATCGCTGCCCTGTCCCTGAATGGCGCCGCCCTGGCCGACGCCCCCCTGTCCATCAAATTCAGCCACGTGGTGGCCAACGACACACCCAAGGGCAAGGCCGCCGAATTCTTCAAGAAGCGGGCGGAAGAGTTGACCGGCGGCAAGGTCAAGGTGGAGGTGTACGCCAATAGCACCCTGTACAAGGACAAGGAGGAGATGGAGGCCTTGCAACTGGGCGCGGTACAGATGTTGGCGCCCTCGCTGGCCAAGTTTGGCCCCCTGGGCGTCAAGGAATTCGAGGTGTTCGACCTGCCCTACATCTTCGACAACTATGACGAGCTACACAAGGTGACCCAGGGTCCCGCCGGCCGCAAGCTGCTGGACAAGCTGGAAGCCAAGGGGATCCGGGGTCTGGCCTACTGGGATAACGGTTTCAAGTCCTTCTCCGCCAATAAGCCCCTCAAGAGCCCGGCGGACTTCAAGGGCCTGAAGATGCGCATCCAGTCCTCCAAGGTATTGGAAGCGCAAATGCGCGCCTTGGGCGCCCTGCCCCAGACCATGGCGTTCTCAGAAGTCTATCAAGCGCTGCAAACCGGCGTGGTGGACGGCACCGAGAACCCCATCTCCAATCTCTATACCCAGAAGATGCACGAGGTTCAAAAGCATCTATCCCTCACCAACCACGGTTATTTAGGCTATGCGGTGATCGTCAACAAGCAATTCTGGGATGGGTTGGACCCGGCCCTGCGTGGTCAATTGGAACAGGCCATGAAAGACGCCACCGAGCACGCCAACAAAATCGCCAAGGAAGAAAACGAACAGTCCCTGGACAGCGTGAAAAAATCCGGCAAGACCGAGGTTTACACCCCCACCGCGGAGGAACGCAATGCTCTCAAGAAGGCGCTGGTAGGTGTACACCGGGAAATGGAGAGCCGGATTGGCAAGGACCTCATCGAAATGATCTACAAGGAAACCGGATTCGATCCAGCCAAGCTGTAACGACCACCTGGGGCGCCGTTCCCCTGGGATTGGCGCCCCAAGGCGAGGGGGACACCCAATAATGAAAATTCTTGATCGCTT